>DASPRB010000241.1:0-7075 GCA_035624675.1 Burkholderiales bacterium | reverse complement strand
TGGTTGTGCAGGGCGCCGAGGATCGTCGCGGCGCCGAGCAGCACGAGCGCGATGCCGAGCGCGTTCGACAGCCAGTGGCTATGGTGCTCCGCGACGCCCGATGCGCGCGAGGCGGACATGAGCGCCAGAAACAGGCCGAAGCGCGCCACCACGAAGCCCATTGCGATCACCGTAAGGCCGGAACGCACCCAGGCGAGCAGCGTGCGCTCGGCGGCGAAGTAGACGCGCGGATCCGGCATCGCCGGCTTCAGACGCCGAGGTAGCGCTGCAGGATCTCGGGCTGCGCCTTGATCTCCTGCGCCGGACCTTCGTGCACGATGTGCCCGTTGGCGAGCATGTAGACGCGCTCGGCGAGCGCGAGCGTCGCGGCGATGTTCTGCTCGACCAGCACGATCGTCTGGCCGGCGGCCGCCAGTTCGTGGCAGGCCTCCACCAGGTAGCGCACGATCGACGGCGCGAGTCCCTCGAACGGCTCGTCGAGCAGGATGATCTTCGGCTCGCGCACCAGCGCGCGCGCGATCGCGAGCATCTGCTGCTCGCCGCCCGACAGGTCGGTGCCGCGGCTGCGGTGGCGCTCCTTGAGGCGCGGGAACATCTGGTAGACGCGCTCGAGCGGCCAGCGCGAGGTCGCGGTCAGCCCGGCGAGGATCAGGTTTTCCTCGACGTTCAGGCTGCCGAAGATGCGGCGCTCCTCGTGCACGAGCTGCATGCCGGCGCGCGCGATGGCGTGGCTCTTCTTGCCGGCCATCTCGGCCCCGTCGAGGACGACCGAGCCCGCGCGCGGCGTCACCACGCCCATCAGGCTCTTCAGCGTCGTGCTCTTGCCCGCGCCGTTGCGGCCGAGCAGGGCGACGACCTCGTTCTTCTCGACGCGCAGCGAGACGTCGAACAGGATGTGCGAGTCCCCGTAGTAGCTGTGCAGCCCCTTGACCTCGAGCAGGCTCATCGTCAGGCCGCCTCCTGAACGCCGCCGAGATAGGCTTCCTGCACCTGGGCGTTGCTCTTGATCTCGTCGGGCGTGCCCTCGACCAGCACGCGGCCCTCCTGCAGCACGGTGACGCGCTCGGCGAGCTCGAAGAGCGACGCCATGTCGTGGTCGATGATGATCATGGTGCGCCCGCGGCTGATCGATTTCAGCAGCTTGACCGTCTCGACCCGCTCGCGCGGGCTCATGCCCGCGAGCGGCTCGTCGAGCAGCAGCAGGCTGGGCGAGGAGGCGAGCGCGAGGCCCACTTCCAGCCTGCGCTTCTCGCCGTAAGCGAGCTCCGACACCGCAGTGTCGGGCCGCTGCGTGAGGTTCACGAGCTCGAGCGTGTGCTCGACCTGATCGCGCAGCCCCGGGATTTTCCACAGGCTGCGCAGCATGTCGAGCCTGAACTTGCCGCGCAGCTCGGCGAGCGCGGCGATCGTGAGGTTCTCGCGCACCGTCAGGCGGTTGAAGAGCTGATTGACCTGGTAGCTCTTGGTGAGGCCGAGCTGGCAGACGTCGGTGACGCTCATACCGGTGATGTCGCGCCCCTCGAAGGTGATCGTGCCGGAGCTCGGCGGCACCTCGCAGGTGAGCATCTTGAAGAAGGTCGTCTTGCCGGCCCCGTTCGGCCCGATGATGCCGCGCACTTCGCCCGGATTCACGCTGAACTCGATATCGACGTTCGCGGCGATGCCGCCGTAGTGCTTGGACAGGCCCGTCGTCTGCAGGATCGGGCCGCTGAAGCTGCGCGCGGCGCGGTGGCTCGCCAGCGTGGCGTATACGGCCGGCCCCGCAGAAGCCAGGGCCGCGCGCTGCGCCTCTTCGGCGGTTTCGCCGGAGGCCGCCGGCTCTTCCTTCGGCTCGGCGGGTGCCCGCTTCTTCCCGGTCGCGAGCGCGTGCAGGTCGCGAATGCCGCCGATCAGGCCGTGGCGCAGGAAAAATACCAGCAGCACGAAGATTACCCCCAGCACCAGCTTCCAGGTCGCGCCGAGCTTGAGCGTGTCCTGCAGGAAGTCCTGCAGGAACAGCCACACCGAGGCGCCCAGCAGCGGCCCGAACAGCGTGCCGATCCCGCCGATTGCGGTCTGCATCACGAGCTGCCCCGAGGTGTCGAACATGAACGCGTCCGGCGGCATGAACCCCTGCATGACGCCCAGCAGGCCGCCGGCGAGGCCGGCATAGGCGGCGGCGACGACGAACGCGCACAGCTTGTAGGCGTGCACGCTGTGCCCGACCGCCGCTGCGCGCAGCGGGTTCTCGCGGATCGCGCGGAAGATCGCGCCGACCGGCGAGCGAACGATGCGCAGCGCGATCACGATGCCGACGAAGTAGAAGAACGCGAGGAAAGGATAGAGCGTCCACCCGGCGTTGAACTTGAGGGTGGTGAAGCCGAGGTGCAGCGTCGGTGCCGGCACCCCGGGCAGGCCGTTCTCGCCCCCGGTCCAGTGCGCGAGCGGGTTGAACTCGATGAAGAAGAACACCTCGGCGATCGCCACCGTGATCATGGCGAAGTAGATCCCGGTGCGGCGCAGCGCGATCAGGCCCACCAGATAGCCGACGACCGCGGCGACGACCATGCCGATGAGGAGCGCGGTCACGACGTGCGGGAAGCCCGCTTGCGTGAGCAGATAGGCCGCGACCATGCCGCCCGTGCCGTACAGGGCCGACTGGCCGAAAGACAGCAAGCCCGTGTAGCCGAACAGGATGTCGAAGCCGATGCCGAGCATGCCCCAGACCAGGATCCTGTTGACGGTGTCGGGGGCGGCGCCGAAATACGGCAGCACTAACGGCGCGACGATCAGCGCCGCCGCAGTCAGTCCCTCGACCAGCAACGGACGCTGCGTATTGCCCAGCCGGTCGGCGTTCATTCGCGTCCCCTCACGCCGAGCAGGCCGTGCGGCCGGACCATCAGCACGAGCGTCATCGCCGCGAACAGCATGACGTAGGCGTACCCCGGATTGAACATCGAGGTGATGCTGATGATCTCGCCTGCGATCAGGCCGCCGAGCACGGCCCCCGGGAACGATCCGACGCCGCCGATGACGACGACGACGAAGGTCTGCACCAGGATCGCTTCGCCCATGTCCGGCGCGAGCGAGACGACCGGAGCGTTGACGATTCCGGCGAAGCCGGCCGCCATCGCGCCGATGCCGAACACGAGCATGAACACGCGGTCGACGTTGATGCCGAGCGAGTCGACCATCACCGAATCCTCGATCCCGGCGCGCACGATGAGGCCGAGCCGGGTCTTGTACAGCACCAGGAACAGCACGACCAGCGCCAGCGCGACGATGCCGACCACGGCGAGGCGATAGGTCGGGTAGAACATGAAGCCCATGTTCGTGATGCCTGCGAAGATTCTGGGGGCGGGCACGGTCTTCGACAGGCTGGAGAAGAAGTAGCGTACGAGCTCGACGAAGCAGATCGACAGGCCGAACGTCACGAGCAGCTGGTCCTCGGGCGGGCGCTTGTAGAAGCGGCGGATGATGACCCGTTCCATCAGGACGCCGACGACGAGCAGGAACAGGGTGCCTGCGATCACGGCGACGACGAACGAGCCGCTGCGCTCGTACGCGACGTAGCCCGCGTAGCCGCCGAGCATGAACATGGCGCCGTGCGCCAGGTTCAGCACGCCAAGCGTGCCGTAGATGATCGTCAGCCCCGAGCTGATGAGCGCGAGCAACGCTCCGAGCGCGAGGCCGTTGAAGAGCTGAGAAAGAAAATTAGACCAGGTGACCATGCGGCGTACGCGCACAAAGGCGCTGCAGGCGGCGCGGGCCGCCTGCAGCGCCGAAGCGCGACCGCGATCTTAACCTAGGTGTAGTCGCCGAGCTTGCAGCCGAACGCGTCGGGCTTCTGCATGAGCGGCGCCCCGGGCAAGACTTCCACGACCTCCCAGTAGTCCTCCTTGTTCCTCATCTGGCTCGGCTTCTTGCCGCGCACGATGACCACCGGGCGCACCAGCTGGTGATCCGCCGCGCGGAAGTGCACCGGGCCCACCGTGGACTCGATGGTCTCGCCCTTCTCGTAGGTCTTGATGACGTCCGGCGGGTAGAAGCTGTCGGCTTCCGAGACCATGCGCGCCCACATGGCGAACTGCATGTAGGCGTTGTTCGCGCCCCACTCGGGCTTGTAGCCGTACTTCTTGTCGAACGCCTCGACGAACATCTTGGCGAGCGGATACTTGTCCTCCAGCGTCCACCAGAAATCGGTGGCGGCGAACACGCCTTCGGTGAGCTCCGGTCCCACCTCCTTGGCGAGGAACGGGATCTGGTAGGGGATCACCATCCCCATCTTCGGCGTGAGGCCGAACTGCTTCGCCTGCTGGATCGAGAGCACCGCGTCGCGACCCCAGTTCACGTTGATGATGAACTCGGCGCCCGAGTTGGCGATGTTGGTGAGGTACGAGCTGAAGTCCTGCGTGCCGAGCGGCGAGACCTGGTTGGTCACCATCGTCCAGCCGCCGTGAGAGCTCAGGTACTCGTTCACCGATTTGGTGACCGTGTGGCCGTAGGTATAGTCCGGCGTCATGAACGCCGCCTTTCTGTTCTTGCCGTAGGCCTTGAGCAGCACCGGGCCGATCGCGTTCGCCGCGGTCTCGCCGTAGAAGCACTGGCGGAAGCTGTAGCGGGCGCAGTCCTTGCCGGTGGTGTCGTTCGAGCCGGAGATCGCCACCAGGTAGAGCACCTTCTCGCGCTGCGCGAATTTGTTCAGCGCGACGGCGACCGCGCTCGAGGTCGAGCCGGTCATCGCCATGATCTTGTTCTCGTTGATGAAGCGCTGCTCCGCCTGCACCGCCTCGTTCGGCTTGGCGCCGGAATCGGCGACCAGCAGCTTGACCTGCTTGCCGAGCACGCCTTTCTTGAGCTTGGGCGCGATCTTGCGGATCAGTTCGTTACCCTCGTTGATGTGCTCGACCGCGAGTTCCATGCCCTTGAGTTCGTCTTCCCCCTGCACCGCATAGGGACCGGTACGCGGGACCGCCGCGCCGATATAGACGGTGTCGCTTGTCACGCCGGCGGGCCACGTGCCGAGCGGCGCGGGCACCGCGGCGAAGGCGCGCGTGGCGAATCCGGCCGGCAGGGCGAGGCCGCCGGCGACAGTCAGGCCCGCGCGGATGAAGTCGCGGCGCCCGGACGATGTCGAGTTGCGATCTTTCATGAACTGCTCCTCTGAGTGAAATGTCAGGTTACGATGTGCCGAAATGGCATTGTTTTTGTTATATCGTGGCGCGATATTACCCGCATCACACGCGCAGTTGCACGCAAGCTTCGTGCAAGAATACGGTCATGGAGCTGAAGAGAGCTGAGAAGCGGTTCAGGTTGAGCACGAGGGACTACGCGCGACTCGCTGCGTTCCGCCGTGCGCTGCGCGAGTACCTGCACTTCAGCGAAGCCGCCGCCGCCGCGGCGGGGCTCACTTCGCAGCATTACCAGGCGATGCTGGTCCTGCGCGCGTGTTCCGAAGGCGTGCGCATCACGATCGCCGAGCTGGCGCAGCAGCTCCTCATCAAGCACAACAGCGCGGTGGGCCTGGTCGATCGCCTGGCCCAGGAGGGGCTGGTGGCGCGCGCGCAGTCGCGCGCCGACCGGCGCAAGGTGGAGTTGCGCCTCACCGCGCGCGGCCGGCGTGTGCTCGCGAAGCTCGTGGCGACGCACAGCCGCGAACTGCACCGCGTCGGCCCCGGGTTACGGCGAGTTCTGAGGACGCTTTCGCCTCGCTAGAGGATCAGCGCGTGCGCGTGCGCCGCGGCCGCCCGTAGAGCGCGCGCAGCTCGCCTTTCGCCGCTTCCAGCCGCCGGCGCTGCACTGCGGGCAGGTTCGCGCCCGCGCGGTTGATGTAGAACACCAGCATCGACATCGCCGAGCGGAACGGCTCGGCCTTGCGCCGCGTGCTCGTCTCCGCGGACGCCTGCAGCGAGCGCGCGATGCGCCGCGGGTCGCGCCAGGTGAACACGCCCGGCTCGAGGTCGAGCGCATTGCTGTATCCGGTCACGCGCTGCGACCAGCGGCTCCGCCTGCGGCCCGTCATGCGCGGATTCTGGCACCGGCGCCCGAATCTGCGAATCCTTGATCCACATCATGATCATCGCGCCTACGCATCGCTCGCGGAACCTAGAATGGCGGAGATGGAGCTCGTCTGTCCCGCCGGCGGCTTGCCGGCGCTCAAGGCCGCGATCGACAACGGCGCTGACTGGGTGTACCTCGGGCTGCGCGACGACACCAACGCGCGCAATTTCGCGGGGCTGAACTTCGACGACGATTCGCTCGCCGAGGGCGTGCGCTACGCGCACACGCGCGGCCGCAGGCTGGTGCTGGCGGTCAATACCTACCCGCAGGCCGCGACCTGGAGGCGCTGGACCTCCGCCCTCGAGCGGGCCGATGCGGCGGGCGTCGATGCCGTGATCGCCGCCGACCCGGGTCTGATGCGCCACGCGGCGCGCAACCATCCGCGCCTCGCGCTGCACCTCTCGGTGCAGAGCTCGGCCACCAGCCACGAGGCGATCAACTTCTACCACGAGCATTTCGGCGTGACGCGCGCGGTGGTGCCGCGCGTGCTGTCGCTCGCGCAGGTGGAGTACGTCGTGAAGAACACCCCGGTCGAGATCGAGGTGTTCGGCTTCGGCGGGCTGTGCGTGATGGTCGAGGGGCGCTGCGCGCTATCGGCCTATGCCTGCGGCGACTCGCCGAACACCTTCGGGGCCTGCTCACCGGCGCGCGCGGTGCGCTGGCAGGCGACGTCCGCGGGGCTGGAGTCGCGCCTGAACGGGGTGCTGATCGACCGCTACGCGAAGGGGGAGGGCGCCGCCTACCCGACGCTGTGCAAGGGGCGCTTCGCGGTCGACGGCGCGACCTACTATGCGATCGAGGAGCCGGCGAGCCTGAACACGCTCGAGATGCTGCCCGAGTTCCTCGCCATCGGCGTGCGCGCGGTGAAGATCGAGGGGCGCCAGAGGAGCCCGGCGTACGTCGCGCAGGTGACCCGGGTGTGGCGCGAGGCGATCGATGCCGCACGGCGCGAAGGCGCACGCTTCGCAGCGCGGCGCGAATGGATGGCGGCGCTCGACCGGCACTCCGAAGGCAGCCAGCACACGCTCGGCGCATT
>DASPRB010000235.1:0-18738 GCA_035624675.1 Burkholderiales bacterium | reverse complement strand
ACGATCGTGGTCGACTTCCGCGGCGGCAGGATGATCTTCGACAAGGCGCCGGCGCGCGCCGCGGCCTGAGCGCCGTGCGGCCCTAGGGAGCGCGGGCGAGCGTTCCTGCGGGGCGCGCGACGTGCTCGGCGCTCGCCTTGCGCAGCAGCTCGGTCCAGAGCTCGCTCGTGTCCTCGCGGAAGATCGTCTGCTCGTCGGCCGGCAGCACGTACCAGTCCTTGCGCATCAGCTCGCTTTCGAGCTGGCGCGGTGCCCAGCCTGAAAATCCCATGTAAAGGCGATAGCGCTGCCCGGGCTGCCGCAGCAGCGCCTCGATGTTGTCCCGGTGCACGGTCAGATAGACGTGCTCGAGCGCGTGGTAGGCCGGGGCGGCGGGCTCCTGGTCGGCATGGAACACGGCGACGATCGCCTTCAGCAGCACCGGGCCGCCGAAATAGATCGAGTCGCGGTAGTTCTGGGCAGGCAGATCGGGTGGCAGCACGTCGCTCGCCTTGAAGGGCGTCGGGCGGTTCAGGATCACGCCGATCGTGCCCGCGTCCGGGGTGCGGGTGGCGAGCACGACCGTATGGCTGAAGTTCGGGTCGAGGAGCGTGGGCTTCGCGACCAGGAACACGGCATTCGGCTCCGCGGGCGCCTGCGCCCACGCGCCCGGCGCCGCGGCGAGGGTAGCGGCGCACGTCAGGATGGCGAGCGGACGGAGCATGGCGCGATTATCCGGCGGCCTGCCGCAGCATGCGCCGCGCAGGCTCCGGAAATTGCCCTGCGGTAGCGTTGCTGCATCGCAGCAGCCCGCTTTCACAAGAGCTTACACACCCGAACTTGAGAATCCGCTAGAAAGGGCTGGTCCGGCGGTCCAGCCGCCGGTCGGGGAAGGGCAAGCTTATGACCAGCGCCTCAAACTCCGCGGCTGCGCCGCGCGTCGTGGCGGCGGCAGATGCGCCGCCTTCGCTCGCCGAAGCCGTCTTTCACGAGCGCGTGTCGGGCGCGCGCGACGAGATCCCGCCGACGGCATTCCTGATCGTCGTCGGCGCGCTCAGCCTGGGTTGGGTGCTGCGCAACAGCATCGCGGTAAACGAGCTCTACACCTGGGTGAGCCTGCAGACCGGGTTCGCCGCTGCCTGCTTCTGGCTCGCGCACGCGTACCGCGCAGACAAGACCCGCGCCGCGCGCGCGCGCATCTGGGCATGGCGCATCAACAGCATGGTGGTCGCCGGAGGCCTGCTGTGGGCCTGGGTGCCCGTCTGGCTTGCGACCATGGAGCACCCGCTGCTGCAGCTCGTGGCGGGAGCGATCCTGGTCGGCGTTCCGCTGCTCGGGGTGACGACGAACAGGTTCTTCGCGGCAGGCCAGGCCGGGCTGGTCGTGGTCTTTCTGGGCAGCTTCATCGCCTATCTCGCATTCGTCTCCGAAGCCCAGTTGCGGCTCGAGCTCGCGGTCGGCTGCCTGATCTACGCGGTCGTCATGATCTGGATGGGGATCAGGGCGCAGCTTGCGTCCACGTCGCTGCTGACCGTGCAGCTCCAGCGCGAGGGACTCATCGACCAGCTGCAGCGCGCGAAGGAGCAGTCCGAAGCGGCGAACCGGGCGAAGTCCGAGTTCATCGCCAACATGAGCCACGAGCTGCGCACGCCGCTGACCGTCGTGCTCGGCATGTCGCAGTTGCTCAGGCTCTCCGAGCTGGACGCCGAGCAGCGCGAGGGCGTCGATCTGATCGAGCGCTCGGGGCAGGCGCTGCTCTCGCTGGTCAATCACATTCTCGACCTGTCGCGCATCGACGCGGGACGCCTGGAGCTGGCGCACACGGAATTCGACATTCGCAATACCGTGGATGGCGTACGGCGCCATTTTGCCGAGGATGCGGCGAGCAAGGGCCTCGAGCTGAACGTGCGCGTGGCGGAAGACGTTCCGCAGTGGGTGCGGGGCGACGAACTGCGACTGCGCCAGGTGCTGCTCAACCTGTGCGACAACGCGGTCAAGTTCACGCTCGCGGGCAGCGTCTCGCTGTCGGTGGACGTTGAGAGCAAGGACGGTCCGGCCGGCCACGTCGTGATCGGCTTCACGATCGCGGACACCGGGGTCGGAATGGACAAGAGCGCGGTCGCGCAGGCGTTCGAGCCGTTCTTCCAGGTGCACACTTCCGCCTCACGCCGCTTCGGCGGAACGGGGCTGGGTCTTGCGATCGCGCGGCGGCTCGTGCGGCTGATGGGGGGGAGCATCTCTCTGAAGAGCGAGCTCGGTCGCGGCTCGACGTTCAGGTTCACGGCCGCCCTCATGCCGGTCCCGGCGCAGCCGCGCGCGCAGGGTGCCGCGAGCCGCGAACGCTTTTCGGGGAGGGTCCTGCTGGTCGAGGACGATCCGGTCAACTCGCTCGTGGCGGCCTCGCTGCTGCGCACGCTGGCCGCCCAGGTCGACGTCGCCGACGGCGGCGAGGAAGCGCTGCGCGCGGTTCAGTCGCATGCCTACGACGTGATCCTGATGGACTGCGTGATGCGCGGCGTCGACGGCTACGAGGCAGTGCGCCGCATCCGCGCGCTCGAGCGCGCGGGCACGGTGCGCCGCAGCCACATCGTGGCGCTGACTGCGAGCGCGCTGCCGGAGGATCGCGAGCGCGCCCTGCAAAGCGGCATGGACGCCTACGTCAGCAAGCCCTACACCCTCGAGGACCTGAAGGAAGCGCTGCTCGGCGCGCCTGCCGCGCGCTAGTTGGCGAACGCGGCGATACCCGTCTGCGCGCGCCCGAGGATGAGCGCGTGCACGTCGTGCGTGCCCTCGTAGGTATTGACTACCTCGAGGTTCACCAGATGGCGCGCGACGCCGAACTCGTCGGAAATGCCGTTGCCGCCCATCATGTCGCGCGCCAGACGCGCAACGTCGAGGGCCTTGCCGCAGGAGTTTCGCTTCAGGATCGAAGTGATCTCGGGCGCCGCGCTGCCCTCGTCCTTCATGCGACCGAGGCGCAGGCAGCCCTGCAGCCCGAGCGTGATCTCGGTTTGCATGTCGGCGAGCTTCTTCTGGATCAGCTGGTTGGCCGCGAGCGGACGCCCGAACTGCTTGCGGTCGAGCACATACTGCCGGGCGCGGTGCCAGCAATCCTCGGCCGCGCCGAGCGCGCCCCAGGCGATGCCGTAGCGCGCCGAGTTCAGGCAGGCGAACGGGCCCTTCAACCCGCGCACTTCGGGAAACGCGTTCTCTTCGGGGCAGAACACCCCGTCCATGACGATCTCGCCGGTGATCGACGCGCGCAGCCCCACCTTGCCGTGAATGGCCGGAGCACTGAGGCCCTTGAACTGCTTTTCCAGTACGAAACCCCTGATCGCTCCTTCATCGTCCTTCGCCCAGACCACGAACACGTCGGCGATCGGCGAGTTGGAGATCCACATCTTCGAGCCGCTGAGGCTGTAGCCGCCCGCGACCTTCTTCGCGCGCGTCTGCATCGAGCCCGGGTCGGAGCCGTGGTTCGGCTCGGTCAGGCCGAAGCAGCCGATCCACTCGCCCTGCGCGAGCTTCGGCAGGAACTTCTGCCTTTGCGCCTCGGTGCCGAATTCGTAGATCGGCAGCATGACGAGCGAGGACTGCACGCTCATCATCGAGCGGTAGCCCGAGTCGACGCGCTCGACCTCGCGTGCGATGAGGCCGTAGCTGACGTAGTTCAATTCCGGGCCGCCGTACTGCGCGGGAATCGTGGGCCCGAGCAGCCCCAGCTCGCCCATCTCGCGGAAGATCGAAGGATCGGTCTTCTCGTGCCGGAAGGCCTCGAGCACGCGCGGCGCGAGCTTGCCCTGGCAATAGGCATGCGCCGCATCGCGCACCATGCGCTCGTCGGCGGTGAGCTGATCGTTCAGCAGCAGCGGGTCGTCCCAGACGAACACCGCCTTCGTCTTCGGTTTGCCGGGCGCATTCATCGATCTCTCCTCAGTTCACTCTTTCGAGGATCAGCGCGAGCCCCTGACCTACGCCGATGCACAGGGACACCGCCGCGTAGCGGCCGCCGCTTTGCTCGAGCTCGCGCGCCACGGTGAGCGCGAGGCGCGCGCCGGAGCAGCCGAGCGGGTGGCCAATCGCGATCGCACCGCCATTCGGGTTGACGCGCGGGTCCTTGAAGTCGACCTGCATCAGCTTGAGGCACCCGAGCACCTGGCTGGCGAACGCCTCGTTGATCTCGATGACGTCCATGTCCTTGAGCTTGAGGCCGGCGCGCTCGAGCGCGAGCGGAATCGCGTAAGCAGGGCCGACCCCCATGATGCGGGGCTCGACTCCGGCCGACGCGGCAGACAGGATCCTGGCGATGGGCTTCCTTCCGCGCTTGTCACCCCACGCCTTGCTGCCGACCAGCAGGGCGGCTGCGCCGTCGTTCACGCCGGAGGCGTTGCCGGCGGTGACCACGCCGCCCTCGAACAGCGGCTTCAGGCGCGCGAGCGACTCCATCGTCGAATCGCGCCGCGGATGCTCGTCGGCGTCCACCATCGTGGGCGGGGCATCCTTCTTCCTCGCGGGCAGCGCGATCGGCATGATCTCGCCCTTGTAGAAGCCCTCGGCTTCGGCCTTGGCGTATTTCTGCTGCGAGGCGAGCGCGAACTCGTCGGCCTGCTCGCGCGCGATGCCGAACTCCTTGGCGACGTTGTCGCCGGTCTGCGGCATCGACTGGTCGCCGTATTGCTTGGCGAAGCGCGGGTTCGGGAAGCGCGAGCCGATGGTGGTGTCGTACATCTTCACTTCCCGGCTGTAGGGCGACTCCGACTTCGCCAGCACGTAGGGCGCGCGCGTCATGCTCTCGACGCCTCCGGCAATGTACAGATCCCCTTCGCCGCAGGTCACTGCGCGCGCCGCGTCGGTCACCGCCTGCAGCCCGCTCGCGCACAGCCGGTTCACCGTGACGCCGGGAGTGGTCGGGGGCAGACCCGCGAGCAGCGCCGCGAAGCGCGCCACGTTGCGGCAGTCCTCGCCCGCCTGCGTCACGCAGCCGAGCACGACGTCGGAAATCTCCCTGGGGCCGACCTTGTTGCGTGCGACCACCTCGCGGATTACTTCGCCGGCCAGGTCGTCGGGCCGCAGCGGCGCGAGCTTGCCGGCGTGGCGGCCGATGGGAGAGCGCAGTCCGTCGTAGATGTAGGCGTCGAGCATAAATTTACTCCGCTGTGAGCAGGGACACGCCGAGCTTGGCGCGGCGCGTGAGCCACGGGCTCGGCCGGTAGCGCGGCTCCTTGTAGAAATCGTACATCGCCTCGAGCACTCCGAGCAGCTTGCGCGCTCCGACGGCGTCGCCCATCGCGAGCGGCCCGCGGGGATAGCTCAGGCCGAGCGCCACCGCGCGGTCGAGATCCTGCGGCGAGGCGATGCGTTGTTGCACGATGTCGCAGCCGACATTCACGATGTGCGCCACGACGCGCTGCGCGACGAAGCCCGCGGAGTCGCGGATCACCGATACCGACACGCCGTCGGAGGCGAGCAGCGCGTGCGCCGCGTCGCGCGCCTCGCGCAGGGTGACCGGCGTGGTCATCAGCGTGCGCCGCTTGCCGAAGCCGAACAGAGGGTCGACGGCGACCGTGCGCGCCGGATCGAGGCCGAGCTCGAGGGCGCTCGCGGTCGCGTCCTTGCCGAGCGGCGCCACGACGCACACTGCGGCCTGCGACGCGTCCGTCGTGAGTCGCGCGCCGAGCTTGCCGGCAAGCTCCGTCAACTCCGGCACGCACCAGACCGGGCCGGGCTTCACCTCGGGCACTGCGGCCTCGGGCACGGGCTGCGCCGTTCCGTCCTTGCCGTACACATACCAGCCGCGCCCGGTCTTGCGCCCGTGCAGGCCCGCGGCCACGCGCGGCTCGTTCAGGTAGGAAGGCTTGTACTTCGGCTCCTCGTAGTACTGCTGGTACATCGAGCGCATGACCGCGTGCGTCACGTCCAGCCCAACGAGATCCATCAGGCCGAAGGGCCCCAGGCGGAAGCCCGCGGCATCCACCAGGATGCGGTCGATGGTGGCGAAGTCCGCCACGCCCTCCGCAAGCACGCGCAGCGCCTCGGGCACGTAGGCGCGCCCGGCGTGGTTGACGATGAAGCCGGGCGTGTCGTTGCAGCGCACCGGCGTGTGCCCGAAGCGCGTGGCGAGCGCCACGAGCGCCTCGCCGACCCAGGGCTCGGTGAGCACGCCGTCGACCACCTCGACAATCTTCATCACCGGAACCGGGTTGAAGAAATGGTAACCCGCGACGCGCCCGGGCCTGGCGCACGCGGCCGCCATCGCCGTAACCGAAAGCGAGGAGGTATTGGACGCTAGGATGCAGGCATCGCCGACCACGCCTTCCAGAGCGCGGAACAGCTCCTGCTTGGCGTCCAGCTTCTCGACGATCGCCTCGACGACGAGGTGACAGGGCGCAAGTGCCGAGAGCGAGTCGACCAGCTCGATGCGCGCGAGCGCCGCCTCCACGTCTGACTGCTTCACGCGGCCTTTTTCGGCCAGCTTGCCCAGGGCCTGCGCGACGGCGTCGCGTCCCTTGCGTGCGGCGCCTGCCTGCGCGTCGTAGAGCAGCGTGCGCACGCCGCATTGGGCGAGTACCTGCGCGATACCGCGGCCCATGGTCCCCGCGCCGGCTACGCCGGCCACCAGGTCGCTGCGGGATGCGTCGAGCATGGGACTTCCGGAAAAGCGCCATTATAATCGTCGAGGCATCCTTGGCCGAGGAGGCCGGGTATGCCCGGAGGGAGCCCCGCAAAGCAGAACAATCAGACGCGCCGTACGCGGCGCAAGGAGCCGGCACATGAAGTATCGCAAGATCCTTCTCGCCTACAACGGGTCCAATGAAGGCAAGCGAGCGCTCCTCGAATGCGCCGAGCTCGCCAATTTTCTCGGCGCGGAGACCCACTTGCTGGCGGTCGCCAGCATGCCCCCGAGCCTGTTCCTCACGGAAGGCTTCGTGCCCGAGGAGCTGCTCGAGGAGGAGAAGAAGCGCACCCAGACGGTGCTGGACGAAGGCATTCATTCGCTCACCGAGAAGGGGTTTAAGGCCGCGGGGCACCTTGCGGTCGGCGAGCCGGTGGAGGAAATCTGCCGCATGGCGAAGGAGCTCGCCGTCGACCTCATCGTGATCGGCCACAACCAGAAGACGTCGTTCGCCGCGCGCTGGTGGAAGGGATCGGTCGGCGCATCGCTGCTCGATTACGCGCCCTGCAGCATCCTGATCGCGCTGTCGCACGCCTGAATGCAGAGCTTCGGCACCAAGGGCAGGCTCGAAGACGAGCGCATGCTGAAAGGGCGGGGACGCTACGTCTCCGACTGGGAGCTGCCGGGACAGGCGCATGCTCATTTCCTGCGTGCGGACCGGCCGCACGCGCGCATCGTCTCGATCGATGCGGGGCCGGCGCTGGCGATGCGGGGCGTGCTCGCGGTGCTTACCGGCGAGGATGTCGCCGCCGCGGGCGCGCAAGGCCTGCCGGCGGCCGCCCCGGTCAAGGGGCGGGACGGCGCGGAGCAGCCGAAGATCCATCGGCCCGCGCTGGCGCAGGGACGCGTGCGCTATGTCGGCGAGCCCGTGGCGCTGGTGATCGCGGAGTCGCGCGCGCTGGCGCAGGACGCGGCCGAGGCGATCGTGCTCGAGTACGAGGATCTGCCCGCGGTGGTCGACGCGCGCGCGGCGCTGCGCGTCGGCGCGCCGCTCGTGCACGACGGCGTGGCGGGCAACCTGGTGCTCGATTTCGCGGGCGGGAACGAGGCGGCGACCGAAGCGGCCTTCGCGCGCGCCGCGCGCGTGGTGTCGCTGAACGCCTATCACACGCGCGTGGTCGGCAACCCGATGGAGCCGCGCGCCTGCACCGGCGCCTACGACTCCGCGCTCGACCAATACCGCCTGTATGCATGCACCCAGGGCGCATCGGCCATGCGCGGCCAGATCGCGACCGTGCTCGGCGTGGCGCCGGATAAGGTGCGCATCGTCGCCGAGGAGGTCGGCGGCGGCTTCGGCGTGCGCTTCAACGCCTATCCGGAGTATTGCGCCGTGCTGATCGCGGCGAAGAAGCTCGGCCGTCCGGTGAGATGGCTCGGCACGCGCTCCGAGGTGTTCCTCGCCGACGAGCAGGCACGCGACGTCCTGCACCGCGGCGAGATGGCGCTCGATGCCTCGGGGCGCATCCTCGGCATGCGCTTCGATTTCGTCTGCAACGTCGGCGCCTATCTCGCCTTCACCGGGACGTTCGTCAACACGGTGAATCTCGTGAACGTGGCGAGCGGCGTGTACGACGTCCAGGCGATCCACGTGCGCGCCCGGCTCGCGCTCACCAACACCGCGCCGACTGCGGCCTACCGCGGCGCGGGGCGGCCCGTGAGCTCGTACGCGATCGAGCGCCTGGTCGACCAGGCCGCCTGGGAGCTGAAGATGGATCCGGCGGAATTTCGCCGGCGCAACCTCGTGCCCACGGGCGCCTTTCCCTACAAGATCGCGACCGGCTTCGAGTACGACTGCGGGATTTCGGCGGCGTGCTGGCCGACGCGCTCGAGGCGGCGGACTGGAAAGGCTTCGCGGCGCGTCGTGCGGCATCGGCGGCACGCGGCCGGCTGCGCGGGCGGGGCATCGCCACTTACATCGAGGCGAGCGGCGCGGGCGGCTTCGCGCCCTATGATCAAGTGCAGGTGAGCTGGGACGAGGCGGCGCGCATCACGCTGCGCGCGACCTCGCACAACCACGGCCAGGGGCACGAGACCGCGTACGCGCAGATCGTCTCCGGTGTGCTCGGTGTGCCGATGGAGACGATCCGCCTGCGCACCGCGGATCCCGACATGAATCTGACCGGTAATCCCACCGGCGGCTCGCGCTCGCTGCACGGCGTCGGCAGCGTGATGCTGCTCGCCTCGCAGGAGGTGGTGAAGAAGGGCCTGGCACTCGCCGCCGACGACCTCGAAGTCGCGCAGGCCGACATCGAGTTCGTCGACGGGCGCTACCGCGTGAAGGGCACCGACCGCGAGATCGCCATCACCGAGCTCGCGAAGCGGCATCGCGGCGCGCTCGACGTCGACCTGAAGGACAAGAAGGTGGGCTCGACGTTTCCAAACGGCTGCCACGTCGCCGAGGTGGAGATCGAGCCAGAGACCGGCGTGGTCGAGGTCGTGTCGTACGTCGCCTGCGACGATGCCGGCAACATCATCAACCACCAGCTGGTCGAAGGGCAGATGCAGGGCGGCATCACCCAGGGCGCCGGCCACATCCTCGGCGAGCAGGCGATCTACGACGAATCCGGCCAGCTGCTCACCGGCAGCTTCATGGACTACCCCATGCCGCGCGCGCTGCTGGTCGACGGCCTGCGCGTGCTGCATCACCCGGTGCCGACCAAGACCAATCCGCTCGGCGCGAAAGGGGTGGGCGAGGCCGGCGTCACCGGGTCGATGCCGTGCATCATGAACGCGATCCTCGACGCGCTGCGCGCTGCCGGCGTGACGCATTTCGAAATGCCGGCGACGCCGCTGCGCGTGTGGGACGCGCTGCAGGCTGCGAAGGCCGGCGATCCACGCGCCATGGCGATCGAGCAATCGGGCGCACTGTGAAAGGAGCTGCGACATGAAAGCTGGCATGAAGCCGATCACGAACCGGTTTCCCTGGGGCACGATCGAATGGCTGGCGAACGACGAGGTCGGCAACAGCCGCGAGCTGTCGCTCGCCAGGATGACGCTGCCGCCGGGCAACGCGACCGACACGCACATCCACGCCAACTGCGAGGAATCGATCTACGTGGTGCGCGGCGAGGTGGAATGCCGCATCGCGGAGGAGCGCGTGCGCATGTCGGCAGGCGGACAGTCGGTGGTTCCGCGCGGCGCGGTGCACGGCATCCGCAACGTGGGCGACGCGCCGGCGGAGATCATCCTGTCCTATTCGTCGGCCGCGCGCGCGTTCGAGCTCGCCTGAGCAGCAACCGCCTCATCGACGCGCTGCGCGACCCCGCGCGCTATCCGCATCCGGTCGAGCGCGTCGAGGTACTCGAGACGCACATTTCCTGGGTGCTGCTCGCGGGCGAGTGCGCCTACAAGATCAAGAAGCCGGTGGCGCTGGGGTTCCTCGATTTCAGTACGCTGCCGTTGCGCCGCTTCTATTGCGACGAGGAGCTGCGCCTGAACCGCCGCACCGCGCCGCGCCTGTATCTCGAGGTGGTCTCGATCGCTGGTAGCGAGGCAGCGCCGCGGCTCGGCGGGCCGGGCGAGGCGATCGAATATGCGGTAAGGATGCGGCGCTTCCCGCAGGAAGCGCTGCTCAGCCGCATGGCGCAGGACGGCACGCTCACGACCGGGCACATCGACGCGCTGGCGCAGGCCACCGCTGCTTTGCATGCCGGCGCCGCGCGCGCCGATGGCGCGCAGGCGTTCGGCACTGCCGCCGAGGTGCTCGCGCCCGCTCTGCAGAACTTCGAGCAGATCGAGGCCCTGGTCGGGCCCGGGGAGGAAATGACCGAGCTCGAGCGCTTGCGCGCCTGGACCCGGGACGAGCATGCCCGGCTGCGGGGGACGTTCACGGCGCGCAAGGCCGAGGGCTTCGTGCGCGAGTGCCACGGCGACCTGCACCTCGGCAACGTCGCCCTGATCGACGGGCAGCCGACGCCGTTCGACGGCATCGAGTTCAACGAGGCGTTCAGGTGGATAGACGTCATGAGCGACGTCGCGTTCATGGTCATGGATCTGACCGATCGGCGATTGCCGCGCCTCGCGTACCGCTTCCTGAACGCCTACCTGGAAAACGTCGGCGACTACGCGGGACTGTCGGTTTTGCGCTACTACCTTGTGTACCGTGCCCTGGTGCGCGCCAAGGTCGCCTGCATCCGCGTGCACCAGCAGGGAGTTTCGGCGGACGAGCTGCGCCGCGGCGAGCGCGAGCATCTGGAATACCTGCGCCTGGCGCGCTCGCTTGCGACCGGGTCGCGCCGCGCGCTCGTGCTGATGCACGGCCTGTCCGGCTCGGGCAAGACCACCGTCGCGCAACATCTGGTCGAGGCGCTGGGCGGCGTGCGCGTGCGCTCGGATGTGGAGCGTAAGCGCCTGGTCGGCCTGGAGGCTCAGGCGCGCAGCGGCTCGGCGCTCGGCGCGGGCCTCTACGCGGGCGACCTCACGGCGCGCACGTACGCGCGACTCGCGGAGCTCGCCCGCGCGATCGTCGACGCCGGCTACCCGGCGGTGGTGGACGCCACCTTCCTGTCCCGGGCGCAGCGCGAGGCATTCGCCGCGCTGGCTCGCGAGCTCGGCGTGCCGTGCGCCATTGCCGACTGCGAGGCGCCGGAGGCGCTTCTGCGCGAACGGGTCGCGCTGCGCGAGCGCGCCGCACGCGATGCATCGGAGGCGGGCCTCGCCGTGCTCGAGCACCAGCTCGCAAGCCGGGAGCCGCTGACGGACGACGAGCTGCACGCGCGCGTCGTGTTCGACACGCGCAGCGGACCGGACGCGGCGGCCCGCGAGCTCGGCACGCGGCTCGGCCTTTCGGTTGCCGGGCGGCGATGAAGTACGTCGACGTATTCAACGGCGACGCGGACGGCATCTGCGCGCTGCACCAGCTGCGCCTGGCCGAGCCGGTGCAGTCGGAGCTGGTGACCGGCGTCAAGCGCGACATCGCGCTGCTCGAGCGCGTACAGGCCTCGCCGGGCGACTGCGTCACGGTCCTGGACGTCTCGCTCGAGCGCAACCGCAGCGCGCTCCTGCGGCTGCTCGCGCAAGGCGCGCGCGTGCGCTATTTCGACCATCACGCCGCCGGCGCGCTGCCCGTGCACCCGGCGCTCGAGGCGTTCATCGAGGAGGCGGGCGGCGTGTGCACCAGCATGCTCGTCGATCGCTTCCTGGGCGGCCGCTTCCGCGCCTGGGCGGTGGTCGCGGCCTTCGGCGACCAGCTTCCGGAATCGGCGCTCGGCCTCGCCGCCGGCCTCGCGCTCGACGCTAGCCGCGTGCAGGCGCTGCGCGCGCTAGGCGAGAGCCTGAACTACAACGCCTACGGCGAGACCGAGGCCGACCTGCTCGTACCGCCAGCGGAGCTCTACCGCACGGTGAGCCGGTACCTCGATCCGTTCGAGCTGATCGCCAAGGAAACGCTGGTCGCGCGCCTCGCCGAGCAGCGCGCGGCAGACATGCGAAGCGCGCTCCAATTGGCGCCGTGCCGCGCTGCGGGCGGCTTCGATGCGTACCTGCTGCCGGACGAGGCCTGGAGCCGGCGCGTGAGCGGTAGCTTCGCCAATCAGCTGGCGCGCAACGATCCGTCGCGCGCGCACGCCGTGCTCACGCCGGCCTCGCGCGGCGGCTTTGCGGTCAGCTTGCGCGCGCCGCGCGGCGGGGCACCGGCGGCCGATGTGTGCCGGCGCTTTCCCACCGGCGGCGGTCGGCGCGAGGCGGGCGGAATCGACCGTCTCCCGCCCGGCGAGCTCGAGACCTTGTTTGCCTTGCTCGCGGAGAGTTATCCGCCGCGTGGCTAGAGCCCGATCGCCATCAGCGGCACCGGATCGTTGGTGCCGTCGACAGTGCAGCTCGCCACGGACGCGCGCGTGTTGCCGGTCGAGAAGTTGCCGTCGTCGGTCTTGGCGTCGAGATCCTGCGCGATCTGGCAAGGAACCGTCGCGACCTCGATCAGATTACGCGTGGATGTCGGGAAGCTCGCCGCCAGCGCGCTCGCCGAGCGCGCGATCACGCGCATCGTCACGATGCCCTTGGTGCTCGAGAACGCGATCTGCGCGTTGGACTTGATCAGTCCGGCGCGGAACAGGTGCTCGGTCACGCAGGGTACCTCGGACGCGTCGATGCGGCCATTTCCGTCGCCGTTGGCGGTGCCGCTCACCGTGTTGCAGGCCAGGACCCCTGGCAGGCGCGCCGAAGCGTCCGGCATATCCCCCGGCAGGTAGCCGTAGGTGGAGCGGAAGCGCGCCATCGCGGCCGCGAGATCCTGCGTCGCCGCGAGCACCTGCTGCGACTGGCCGGTGCCGATCAGCGAGCTGCCCTTGAACAGCACCATCAGGATGAGCGCGATGATTGTCATCACGACGGCCAGCTCGACCAGCGTGAAGCCGCGTCTGCGCATCAGGGTAAGGCGCCGCTCAGCAGGCCTTGTAGATCGGAGACCGAATACGTCTTGTAGATGTCATCGGCGGTCCCGGGTGTGCGGTCGGGACCGAAAGACTGCAGCGTGTATGCCGTCAAGGCCCCGCTTGGCCAGGCGCTGCCCACTCCGCCCTGATAGCTGCCCCCGTTCGCGAGGCTGGTGGTGTTGATCGTGAAGCGGATCGGTCGGCCCCACGGATCCCAGGTGTCGGCGAGCGTCATGCCGCTCATGCTCGCCCAAGGCACGCCGCCGTCGTACAGCCCCGAGTTGTAATAGCCGTCGCCGTAGTAGTAGTCCGCGGAGGGAATCACTCTGCACTTCGAGCTGGCGGAGGAACTGCTGCAGCTCGAGTTGCCGTAGGACCCGGCGTTGGCGATGGCGTACTGGGCGACCGCCAGTCTGATCTTCTGGAATGTGTCGGAAAGCTGCGCCGCGGGCGGCTTGAGCGAACCGTCCTTGAACAGGGGGTTGAGCAAGTCTTCGGCCTTCAGGAACATGACCCGGTCGTCGAATGCGCCACCTGACGCGGAGTCGTTGGTGGTGGGCGTACGGCTGAAGAACGTGGTATCGCTCGCGCCGTTGGTGTTCTCGAGCTCGTCGGCGCCGCTCGGCAAGCTGTTGCGGGTTCCGGAGATCGTGTAGGCGCCAAAGCCGTTGGGGCCGTGCGAGACGACGACCACGACGACATTGCTTGCCGCGGTGATCACGTTTCCGGAAGCGTCGCGGTCGTTGACGGTGATCTCGCCCGTGTTGCCGGAGCGTAGATTCGCGGTTAGCGTCCAGTCGCGGTAGTAGCCGGGGATCGGCGAGTTGTAGGAGGGCGTGCCAGGGTTGAAGGCGTCGGAAGAGACGGAATTCGAAACCTGGTAGCTGAAGAAATTGCCCCAGCCGTCCACCGCCGCATCGCGGGCGAGGCCGAGCGTGCTGTACGGCACCAGCCCGAAACGGGCGTTGCTTGGCGACGTCGCGCAGGACGTCGTCGGGTCGCCGGCGGTCGATCGATTCTCGATCCCGTCGGGTGCGCTGAAGTCGATGTCCGCGCACGGTAGTCGGCCATAGCGGCGCAGGTAGCCGATGAGCGCGTCGCGGATCGCGTTCTGCTTTGCCAGCGTCGTGCTGACGGCCTGCGCGTCCTGGCTGGCCCGGAAGGCCGCGAGACCCATGGTGAGGAAGATGCCCACGAGGAGCGTCACCACAGCCATCTCGACCAGGCTAAAGCCCGCCGCGCGGCGCTTGCGCGCCGCCGACGCGGCCGTTTCCCACAGAATTTCAATCACCTGCCCAGTATAGCTGAACCGTTTCGGCAGCCATGCGTAAGACTTGGTGAATGCCGTGAACTAATGCTCCGCGGCGTGCCGCTCGAGGTCGCATCATGACGCGTCGCCCCCGGGGAATACGCCGTGACCGAAATCGAGCCTCTTCCGCCGCAGCGCCAGTTCGCTGCCTTGGCATTCGCGCTGCTCGCGGCGCTGTCGCTCATCTCGACGCTCGCCTGGAACGTCAATTTCGCAGGCGGTCGGCCGACGGTGCGCGACGTAGCGGTGGGCGAGGCGCGTGCGATGCTCGACGCGGGCGCGATCGCAATCGACGTGCGCGACAAGGCGACCGCCGCGAGCGCGCACCTGCCCGGCGCGCTATTGATCCCGCTTCAGGTACTTACCGCCAATCTCGGGCGACTCGAGGCTTACAAGGCTCGCCGGATCGTCGTCTACTGCGGCGACGGCAGCACGACCGGGCCGGAAGCGGCGGCGCTGCTCAGCCAGGCGGGGTTCACTGGTGTCGTGAACCTGGAGCGCGGCTTCGAGGGCTGGCGCAGTGCCGGGTTGCCGACCGCGAGCGACGGCTGAGCGGCGGGCGCTCAGTCCCATCCAGCGACCACCAGCTTCCCGATCATCGTCCCAGATTCCATGCGCCGGTGCGCGGCGCGCAAGTTGGTCGCGTTGATCGGCGCCAGCGTCTCGCGCAGCGTGCCGCGGATGCGCCCGGCGTCGATCCACTGAGCGACGCGATCGAGCAGTCGGTGCTGCTCGATCATGTCGGGCAAAGCGAGCCGCGGGCGAGTGAACATGGCTTCCCAGCACAGCGTCGCGCTCTTTGCGCGCAGCGCGTCCTGCGGTAGCGGACCCCGCGGCGCGACGATCGAGACGATCGCGCCCTGCGGGCGGACCAGCCCGCAGACTTCCTGCCAATGGCGATCGATGTCGTTGAACACGGCGATGTAGTCGGCGCTCCGCATGCCTAGGGCCTCGAGCTGCGAGCGGAGCGGCCGCGAGTGGTCGATGACCCACTCCGCGCCGAACTCACGCACCCAGGCCGCCGACTGCGGCCGCGATGCCGTCGCGATGACGCGCAGGCCCGCAATGCGCGCCAGCTGAATGCCGATCGATCCCACGCCGCCTGCGCCGCCCACGACGAGGATCGTCGCGCCGCGCTGCGTGCCGCCAGGGTCGATCCTCATGCGGTCGAAGAACGCTTCCCAGGCGGTGATGGTGGTGAGGGGAATCGCGGCCGCCTGCGCAAAGTCCATGCTGCTCGGCTTCGTGCCGACGATGCGCTCGTCGACCAGCTGCAGCTCGCTGTTGCTGCCGGGACGAGTGACGTCGCCGGCGTAGTACACCTCGTCGCCCGGCCTGAACAGCGTGACCTCGGAGCCGGCGGCGGCGACGGTTCCGGCCGCGTCCCAGCCGAGCACGCGCGGCGCGGCCCCGCTCGCGCTGCCCGCCATGCGCTGCTTGGCATCGACCGGATTCACCGACACCGCGCGCACGCGCACCAGCAAGTCGTGGCCCTGCGGCGGGCCGGGATCGGGAAGGGTGACGTCGACGAGCGACTCGGGATCGTCGATCGGCAGACTGCGGGTGCAGGCGACGGCTTTCACGTGTCTTGCGCTCCTTCGCGCGGTTCAGCGTGTGGTACCGAGATGGGACTGGCGTTCGCGCTCAGGATTGAGTATAGGGCTGCGTCTGGCGCCGCCAGAGCGACGGCGGCTTGCCCACCAGGCGCTTGAATGCCCTCGTGAACGCCGCTTCCGATCGGTAGCCAACTTCCTGCGCTACCGACGCGACGGTGGAGGCCGTATCGCGCAGCAGCGCTGCGCCAACTTGCATGCGCCAATTCGCGAGGTACTGCATAGGCGCCTGTCCGATCATATCGGCGAATCGCTCGTGCAGTGCGGAACGCGACAGTCCGACGCGCCGGCTGAGTTCGTCTATCGTCCACGCGGCCGCCGGGGCCTCGTGCATCAGGGTCAGTGCGCGACCCACGAACCGGTCGCGTACTCCTGCGAGCCAGCCTCGGCTGTCCTCGGGAAGCGCATCCACGTAGCGACGCACAGCGTCGATGAATGTCATCTCGCTCAAGCGCTCGAGCATCGCATCGCATCCCGGCCGCCTGTTCTTTGACTCCGTCGCAGCCCGCCGCATGAGTTGCGCGGTCCAGTCCTGGCGAGAGTCCGCTCGGATATGCATCAATCGCGGCAGCGATGCGATCAAGGGGTTGTAGGGGCGCAAGTCGCAGCCCAGGAAGCCGCATACCAGCGTCGTGTTGCCCGGGCCATCCACATCCGTCCCCACTTGGACCTCGCGCGCGTCGAGATGCAGGATGAACGGTGCGCGTTGCTGCTTGCGCTCGAAATACCCGGCCGCGTGGGGCGGCGCTCTCATGCCGACCGCGCTCGATATGACATGAGGATCGCCATGCGGGAAGAGGACCATATCCCCCTTCTCCAGCCGAACCGGAGCCTCACCTACTACCGCCGCCCAGCAAGCGCCGGAGACGACGGCGTGGTACTCCATCACGTGCTCCGCCTTCGGCATGACCGCGCCGGCGATCTCGCAAGATGGCGGCGCCTCGGCAGCCCAGTCGCGGGTTCCGCTGACGTAGAAGTAGATAACTCCTCGCAAGCGCACGCTACGCAAGACGTCGGAGAGGATGTCTTCAGTCATCGCGGACGCGCGATCAATTCGTGCGGACTTCCGGAGGGGTGCGCAGGCGCGGCTTGCGACACTATTGCGTCGTACACCTGTCCCTCAAACGGAGTAATGAATCATGAACGCTAGACAAGCCGACACCGAATCCGTCGTCCGAAATCACTTGCAGGCCTTCGTGGAGCAGAAAGGCGTCGACGCAATCCTGCGTGACTATGAGGACGATGCCCATTTCATCAGTGAGAGCAGAACATATCACGGCAAGCGCGAAATTCGCGGCTTCTTCGAAGCGTTTATCGCCTCGCTCCCGCCCGACGGTATCAACCGCTTTTCGCTGCGAACCCTGCGCGTCGAGGGCGAAATTGCGTACATCACCTGGGGCATAGGCAACGACGTGCCCCTCGGTACGGATACTTTCGTCGTTCGCAACGGCAAGATCGCTTCACAGACGTTCGCGATGCACCCGGCGGCAGCCACATAACTTCATCGCGACGGCCAGATCGACTGCAACCAAGAACAAAGGACACTGCAATGGGCGCAATCTTCTCTTTTGTCTACGGCCTGATCTCGTACGTGGGAGGCGTGGCGGCTCTTGTCTGCATGATTGGATTCAGCGGCGACGTGCTCGTGCCAAGAACGGTCGATAGCGGCGCCGCTACGACATGGGCTGCGGCGCTATGCATCGACCTGATCTTGTTGAGCCTGTTCGCCGTACAGCACAGCGTGATGGCACGCCAAGCGTTCAAGCGGTGGTGGGTGCGAATCGTTCCGCAGCCGGTGGAGCGAAGCACGTACGTGCTCGCGACGAGCATTGTGCTGGCTCTTCTGCTCTGGCAATGGCGGCCGATTCCGGCGCCGATCATCTGGCGAATCGAGAACGCGGCCGCCGTGCAGCTGCTGTGGGCGATATTCTGGCTCGGATGGGCATTGGTACTGATCAGCACCTTTCTCATCAACCATTTCGAACTCTTCGGTCTGCAGCAGGTGTTCTCACGATTAACGGGCCGCGAGATGCCCGCGACGGCATTCAAGACGCCGCTTCTCTATCGGTACGTGCGCCACCCTCTCTATCTGGGCATCCTGCTCAGCCTCTGGTCGGTGCCGGAGATGACGGCTGGACACCTGCTGTTCTCGGCGGGGCTCAGCAGCTACATCCTTGTCGGCATCGGGTTCGAAGAGCGCGATCTCATCGCACAGTTCGGCGAACACTACCGCCGCTATCGTGCCGAGGTCGGCATGCTTGTGCCGCGGCGGAGATAGGACCAGGAGAGAGGCGACTCGCCGGACAAGTATCCTGCCGGTGGACACGCGCGTGTTCCTGGCGCGCGTTCACGATGTCCAGAACATCGAAGGCGCCGAGAAACTGCTTCAGGTGCTGCGCGCCACGGAAATGGTGGAGGCGGCGGGAATCGAACCCGCGTCCGCAAGCCCTAGACAGTCAGGACTACATGCTTAGCCTGGTGGTTTGGATCTCGCCTTGCGCCCGCCCACCGGCAGGCTGACGCTCGGCCAGCCGCTTCGACGGATCCCCCAGGCCAAGCGGCCAGACCTGGAAGAGAGGCTGATGTGAATGACGCTGCACCCTCTTTCGAGGGCCTAGCCCATCAGCAAGCTAGTGCAGCGTCCCGCGGGTGTTAGGCCGCGAGAGCGAAACGCTCGTCGTTGGCGTTTGTGTGTTTCCAGACTGGATTAGCGAGGTCATCTGGTCCTCGGCATGCCCTGCGCTGCTTCGCGACCCACGTCGAGACCAAGTCGCCCCCGTGTTCGTTGCAGCA
>DASPRB010000230.1:0-10242 GCA_035624675.1 Burkholderiales bacterium | reverse complement strand
TCGACGAGCGCCGCGGGCGTCGCTGCGGGCAGGCCGTGCGCAACCAGCTCGGTGCACAGCTGCGGCACGCCGCGCACGCCCATGTAGATCACCACGGTCTGCTTGGGACGCGCGAGCACGTCCCAGTTGAGGTTCAGGCTGCCGTCCTTGAGGTGGCCGGTGACGAACACGCAGGAGTGCGCATGGTCGCGGTGAGTGAGCGGGATGCCGGCGTAGGCCGCCGCCCCGCTCGCCGCGGTGATTCCCGGCACGACCTCGAAGGCGATGCCCTCGGCGGCGAGCGTCTCGATCTCCTCGCCGCCGCGGCCGAAGATGAAGGGGTCGCCGCCCTTCAGGCGCAGCACGCGCTTGCCCTGCTTGGCCAGGCGCACCATGAGCGCGTTGATCTCGTCCTGCTTGAGCGCGTGCTGGTCGCTTTGCTTGCCGACGTACAGCCGCTCGGCTTCGCGCCGCGCCAGATCGACGATCGACGGCGCGACCAGGTGGTCGTAGAGCACGACATCGGCGCGCTGCATGACGTGCAGCGCGCGCAGCGTGAGGAGATCCGGATTGCCCGGGCCGCCGCCGACGAGATAGACCATACCCCGGGGGACTTCCGCGCTCTCCCTGGATGACAGCAGCTGCTCCAGGCTGCGGGCCGCCTGCTCCTCGCGCCCCGAGAGCACCATCTCGCCCACCGGGCCGTCGATCGCTTCCTCCCAGAAGCGGCGCCGCGCCTCGGGGTCGGGGAAGCGGCGCTTGGACTGCGCGCGGAAGCGCGCGGCGAGCGCCGCCAGCTGCCCGAAGGCGAAGGGCACCAGCGCCTCGATCATGCTGCGCAGCTTGCGCGCGAGCACCGGCGAGGCGCCTGCCGTCGAGATCGCGATCTGCACGGGCGGCCGGTCGATCACCGAAGGCATGATGAAGGTGGAGAGCGCCGCATTGTCCGCGACGTTCACCGGGATACGCAGCGCCCTGGCCGCGTTCGAGACCGACTCGTTGACCGACGGATCGTCGGTCGCCGCGATCACGATCTCGGCGCCGACCACGTCGCCCGGCTGGAAGCGCTTCGCCTCGTGGCGCAGCGCGCCGACGAGCGTCATTTCGGCGAGCCGCGCGCACAGCTCCGGAGCCACCACCGTCAGCTTCGCTCCCGAGCGCAGCAGCGTCTCGGCCTTCTGCGCCGCGACCGGCCCGCCGCCCACCACTACCGCGGGCTTGCCGCGCAGGTCGAGGAACGCGGCGAAGTAGGCGCGGTCGGCCTGCGGCGCGATCGGAGAGGACATGTCGAGACCCTAAGTCGAGAGTGGGTTGCGAAGTTTGATCTATGTTAAGTCCGGATGGCGCTGCTCGGGCAATCTTGAGGCATGAAAATCATGGCGTTCTTGCTTGCCGCGGCCGCCCTCGCGGGCGCGGCGCGCGCCGCCGAACCACCCGCGGCACGCCGCGCGCAGCTCGTCCACATGGTGCGCGAGGACTGCGGCTCGTGCCACGGCATGACGTTGAAGGGCGGCCTCGGACCGTCCCTCCTGCCCGAGGCGCTCGCCCGCAAGCCCGACGAATCCCTCGAGGCGACGATCCTCGACGGACGGCCTGGCACGCCGATGCCGCCCTGGCGCAAGTTCATGACCGACGACGAGGCGCGCTGGATCGTCGAATCGCTGAAGAAGGGTTTCCCCGATGATCGCTAAGAGACTGCTTCCGGTGGTGTTGCTCGTACTCGCGGGCTGCGTGTCGGTCTCGTCGCTGCGCGGCACCGGCGACCTGGGCCTGGTGGTCGAGCGCGCGAGCGGCAGCGTGATGCTGATCGACACCAGTACGCGCTCGAGCTACGCGACTGTAACCGGCCTGGGCGACTTGTCGCACGCCACCGCGGTGTATTCGCGCGACGGGCGCTACGCCTACGTGTTCGGGCGCGACGGCGGGCTCACCAAGGTCGATATGCTGCGCGCGCGCATCGACGCGCGCGTGGTGCAGGCCGGCAACTCGATCGGCGGCGCGATCTCGCAGGACGGCCGCGTGATCGCGGTGGCGAACTACGAGCCGGGCGGGGTGCGGCTGTTCGACAGCGCGACACTCGCGCCGCTCGCCGACATCCCGGCGACCTACGGCGACGGCACCCACCGCTCCAAGGTGGTCGGCATCGCGGACGCGCCGGGCGAGCGCTTCATCTTCAGCCTGTACGACGCGGACGAGATCTGGATCGCCGACTGCGGCGATCCGCGCCATCCAGTGATCGCCAAGTTCGGCCACGTCGGCCGCCAGCCCTACGACGGACTCATCACGCGCGACGGCCGCTGGTACCTGGCGGGGCTGTTCGGCGAGGACGGGGTGGCGCTGCTCGATCTGTGGCACCCGGAGAGGGGCGTGCACCGCATCCTCGACCACTACGGCCGCGGCGAAGAGAAGCTGCCCGTGTACAAGATGCCGCACCTGCGCGGCTGGGCGGTCGCCGGCCGCTATGCGGTGCTGCCGGCAGTCGGCCGCCACGAGGTGCTGATCGTGGATCCGGAGACCTGGAAGGAAGTCGGCCGCGTCGCGGTTCACGGCCAGCCGGTGTTCGCCATCGCGCAGCCGGACGGGCGGCGCGTGTGGGTGAACTTCGCCTTTCCCGACAACGACACGGTGCAGGTGATCGACCTGCCGAGCCGCGCGATCGTGAAGACGCTCAAGCCGGGGAGGGCGGTGCTGCACATGGAGTTCACGCCGCGCGGCGACCAGGTGTGGGTCTCCTCGCGCGACGACAACGTGGTGCGCGTGTACGATCCGGCAAGCTTCGCCGAGCTCGCGCAGCTGAAGGCCGATCATCCGAGCGGCGTGCTGCTCGGCGCGCGCGCTTTCGTGACGGGGTTCTAGCGGTGGCGGTCGCGCAGGAAGCCGAATTTCCGCTGCTGAACGAGTTCCAGCGCGAATTCCCGCTCGTCTCGCGCCCGTTCGCCGAGGTCGCCGC
This sequence comes from Burkholderiales bacterium, assembly GCA_035624675.1. Lineage (GTDB taxonomy): Bacteria > Pseudomonadota > Gammaproteobacteria > Burkholderiales > SG8-39 > DAHVFK01. The sequence goes on along the minus strand of DASPRB010000230.1, from coordinate 7,313 downwards.
GCGCTGCGGCCTCACCGAGGCGCAGACGCTCGGCGCCTACCGCGCCGCGCTCGCCGACGGCGTGCTGAGCCGCATCGGCGTGGTGTTCGCGCCGCACGCGGTCGGCGCCAGCACGCTCGCCGCGATGTCCGTGCCGCCCTCACGGATCGACGCCGTGGCGCGGATCGTGAGCGCGCAGCGCGAGGTGAACCACAACTACGAGCGTGAGCACCGCGTCAATCTCTGGTTCGTCGCCACCGCGCCTTCGCAGGAGGCGCTCGAGGCGGCGCTCGCGCGCATCGCGCGCGAGTCGGGCATCGAGGTGCTCGCGCTGCCGCTCGTCGAGGAGTACCACATCGATCTCGGTTTCGATCTGGCCGGGCGCGGCGCGCCGCGCGCACCGCGGCCGGCAACGCCCCCGGCGCGGCTCGATGCCCCCGGGCGCCGGCTACTCGCGGCGGTCGAGGAGGGCTTCCCGCTCGAGCCCGAGCCCTACGCGGCGCTCGGGCGCGTCGCGGGCATGACGGAAAGCGAGGTGATCGCGACGCTCGCGGGCTGGCTCGCCTCGGGAGTCGCGCGCCGGGTGGGTGTGGTGCTGCGCCACCGCGAGCTCGGCTATACCGCGAACGCGATGGCGGTGTGGGACGTGCCCGACGCCGAGGTGAGCGCGGCCGGCGTTCGCCTCGCACGCAGGCCCGAGGTGACGCTGTGCTACCGGCGCGCGCGGTGCGCACCCGCATGGCCCTACAACCTGTATTGCATGATCCACGGCCGCAGCCGCCAGGAGGTGAGCGCGCAGCTCGCGGCGCTGAACGCGGAGGAAGGCCTCGCGCGCACCGCGCACGCGGTGCTGTTCAGCCGCCGAGCCTTCAAGCAGCGCGGCGCGCGCTACGCGGACAACGGATCGGACGATGGATGAGCTCGACCGCGCGATCGTGAACGGCCTGCAGGGCGGCTTCCCGCTGTGCGAGCGCCCCTACGCCGAGGCGGCGGCGCGCCTCGGCACCGATGAGGCGACGCTCATCGCGCGCCTCAGGGCACTGCTCGCCGACGGGACGCTGACGCGCTTTGGTCCGCTGTTCGACGCGGTGGCACTCGGCGGTGCGTTCACGCTGTGCGCGCTCGCGGCGCCGCCGGACGACTTCGAGCGCATCACGGCGATCGTCAACGCCTTCCCCGAGGTGGCGCACAACTACGAGCGCGCGCATCGCCTGAACATGTGGTTCGTACTGGCGACCGAGAAGCCCGAGGGCATAGCGGACGCGATCCGGCGCATCGAGGCCGCGACTGGCCTCGCCGTGCTCGAGTTTCCCAAGCTGGACGAATACTTCGTCGAACTGAGGCTGACGGCATGAACGACGCGGAGCTCGTGCGCGCGCTGCAGGTCGGACTGCCGCTCGTGCCGCGCCCCTACCATGCGGTCGCCGAGGCGCTCGGCGCCGCGCCCGGGGAGGTGACGGTGCGGCTCGCGGCGATGCTTGCCGATGGCCGCGTGCGCAGGATCGGCGCGGTGCCGAACCACTACGCGCTCGGCTACACGGCGAACGGGATGTCGGTGTGGGACGTCGAGGATGCGGCGCTCGCCGAGCTCGGCCCGCGTGTCGGCGTGCTGCCCTTCGTCAGCCACTGCTACCGCCGTCCGCGCCACCCTCCCGAATGGCGCTACAACCTGTTCGCCATGGTGCACGGCCGCACGCGCGCCGAGGTGGCAGCGAAGGTCGCCGAGATCGCCGCGCTGCTCGGCGCGCGCTGCCGCGCGCACGACGTCCTGTACAGCACGCGCATACTGAAGAAGACCGGGCTGCGGTTTGGAATTTGACGTGCATCAACTCCGCAGGCCCCGAAGAGCATAGGCTTCGATCATGTTCCGCGTTACTCAGTTCATGCGGGAAATCGAGCGGCCCACGCCCGCCGGGCCGCGCCGCGATCCGCCCGGTCCGGTGGTGATCTGGAACCTGGTGCGGCGCTGCAACCTCGCCTGCAAGCACTGCTATTCGATCTCCGCCGACGTCGACTTTCCAGGCGAGCTGGGCACCGCGCAGGTGTTCAAGGTGATGGACGATCTGAAGTCGTTCCGCGTGCCGGTGCTGATCCTCTCGGGCGGCGAGCCGCTGCTGCGGCCCGACATCTTCGAGATCGCGGCGCGCGCGAAGAAGCTCGGCTTCTACGTCGGCCTGTCGACCAACGGCACGCTGATCGACGCGCCGATGGCGCGCCGCATCGGCGCGCTCGGCTTCGACTACGTCGGCATCAGCCTGGACGGCCTCAGGGAAACGCACGACCGCTTCCGCCGCAAGGAAGGGGCCTTCGACGCCTCGCTCGCCGCGCTGCGGCTGTGCCGCGACGAGGGCGTGAAGGTGGGCCTGCGCTTCACGGTGACTCAGGACAACGCCGCCGACCTGCCGGCGCTCATCGAGCTGGCGGAGGTCGAGCGCATCGACAAGTTCTACCTCTCGCACCTCAACTACGCGGGGCGCGGCAACAAGAACCGCGGCTCGGACGCGCATTTCCAGACCACGCGGCGCGTCATGGACTTCTTCTTCGACACGGCCTGGGACTACCAGCGCCGCGGCCTGGAAAAGGAGTTCGTCACCGGCAACAACGACGCCGACGGCGCGTATCTGCTGTTCTGGGTGCGCCGGCACTTCCCCGAGCGCGAGGCGCAGCTGCGCGCCAAGCTCGCCGAGTGGGGCGGCAACGCCTCCGGAGTGAACGTCGCCAACATCGACAACCTCGGCAACGTGCACCCGGACACTATGTGGTGGAACTACTCGCTCGGCAACGTGCGCGAGCGGCCGTTCTCGGAGATCTGGCAGGACACCTCCGACCCGATCATGGCGGGCCTGAAGAAACGCCCGCGCGAGGTGCGCGGGCGCTGCGGCGCCTGCGCCTACTTCGACATCTGCGGCGGCAACACGCGCGTGCGCGCGCTGCAGCTCACCGGCGACGCCTGGGAAGAAGACCCGGGCTGCTACCTGACCGACGAGGAGATCGGCGTCGCCGCGGGCGAGCGCGTCCCGGTGCTGCCCTACCGCGGCAAAGGGGTGACGTGGCAGCGCTCGGCGTGACGCTCGCCGCCGCGGCGCTGTACGCGGCGAATTGCGCAGTGTGCCACGGTCCTGACCGCCTCGGCCTGACCGGCCCCGCGCTGCTGCCCGAGAACCTCGAGCGGCTGAAGCCGAGCGCGGCGCTCCAGGTGATCGCCAGGGGCAGGATGGCGACGCAGATGCCCGGCTTCGGCGACAAGCTCTCGGCCGAGCAGATGCGCGAGCTGGCCGACTACATCTACACGCCGATCGCCGAGCCGCGCTGGGGCCCGGACGAGATCCGCGCTTCGCGCGTGGTCCATCCACCGCAGAAGCCCGACTCGGACCGGCCGGTGTTCGAGGCCGATCCGCTCAATCTCTTCGTCGTCGTGGAAACCGGCGATCATCACGCCACGATCCTAGACGGCGACCGCTTCGTGCCGCTGGCTCGTTTCCCGACGCGCTTCGCGCTGCACGGCGGCCCGAAGTTCTCGCCCGGCGGACGCTACGTCTACTTCGGCTCGCGCGACGGCTGGGTGTCCAAGTACGACCTGTACAACCTGCGCATGGACGTCGAGGTGCGCGCCGGCATCAACCTGCGCAACATCGCGGTGTCGGCCGACGGCCGCTGGGTGATGGCGGCCAACTACCTGCCGCATACGCTGGTGGCGCTCGACGCGGCGAGCCTCGAGCCGGTCAAGGTGATCGACGTGCGCGACGCGCAGGGAGAATCCTCGCGCGTCTCGGCGGTGTACGACGCGGCGCCGCGCGAGAGCTTCATCGCGGCGCTCAAGGACGTGAAGGAGATCTGGGAGATCCCCTACGGGCCGAACACCGGGCCGGTGTACAAGGGCCTGGTGCACGACTACCGCACGGGCGAGGGGCTCGCCGAGCAGGGCCCGTTCCCGGTGCGCGTGATCGAGACCGACGACTACCTGGACGACTTCTTCTTCGACCGCGGCTATCACAACCTGCTCGGCGCCTCGCGCAACGCGAAGACGAGCGAGGTGGTGAACCTCGACGTGCGGCGCAAGATCGCCTCGATCGACCTGCCCGGGATGCCGCACCTCGCCTCGGGCATCACCTGGGACTGGAACGGCACCACCGTGCTCGCCACGCCCAACCTGAAGACGGGCGTGATAACGGTCATCGATACGAAGACCTGGAAGGTGGTGAAGCACATCCACACGCTCGGCCCCGGCTTCTTCCTGCGCAGCCACGAGAACACGCCCTATGCCTGGACCGACAACTTCAACAGCCCCTACCGCGACACGCTGCAGGTGATCGACAAGCGCTCGCTCGAGGTGGTCAAGAACCTCACCCCCGCGCCGGGCAAGACCGCCGCGCACGTCGAGTTCACGCGCGACGGGCGCTATGCGCTGGTGAGCATCTGGGACATGGACGGGGCGATCGTGGTGTACGATGCCGCGACCCTGGAAGAGGTGAAGCGCCTGCCGATGAAGAAGCCCTCCGGCAAGTACAACGTCTGGAACAAGATCACCCGCTCGGACGGCACGAGCCACTGACATGCCCGCCAGGCAGATCAAGGTGCAGGCGTTTCTCGCCAACCTCCCCATGTTCAGCGAGATGAGCACGGCGGAGCTCGACCGGATCGCCGCCGGCACGCTCAGCATGCACGCCGCCAAGGGCGAGACGATCGTGCACACGGGCGACCCGTGCACCGGCTTTCACGTCGTGGTCTACGGCCAGGTGAAGCTCGGCTTCGCCTCGCCGCAGGGCGTCGAGAAGGTGGTCGAGATCATCCGGCCCGGGCAGACCTTCGGCGAGGCGCTCATGTTCCTCGACAAGCCCTATATCGTGTACGCACAGGCGCTCGCCGATTCGATGCTGCTGCACGTCAGCAAGCAGACGGTGCTCGACGAGCTGGCGCGCGACCCGCAGTTCGCGCGCCGCATGCTCTCCGGCTTGTCGCGCCGCCTGCACGGCCTGGTGCGCGACGTCGAGGCCTACACGCTGCGCTCGGGCGCCGAGCGGGTGATCGGCTACCTGCTCGCCGAGATGGCCGAACCCGCGGGCGGAGGCGGCGGCATCGAGGTCAATCTCACGCCCGGCAAGAGCGTGATCGCCTCGCGCCTCAACATGACGCCCGAGCACTTCTCGCGCATCCTGCACGAGCTGGCCGAGTCCGGGCTGATCGAGGTGAGCGGCCGCACCGTGCGCGTGCTCGACCTCGAGCGGCTGCGCGGCAGCGGCGCCTACTCCGCCAAAGTCGGATAGAGCTTCACCGCAATCGCGAGCAGCACGCAAAACACGGCGAGCAGCACGGCGAAGTCCGTCGCGTAGGCGTGCACGTGCTCGCCGCCCCGGATCATGAGGCCGCGCAGCAAGTCGACCAGGTAGGTGAGGGGATTGGCCTGCGCGACGATGCGCAGCCACCGGGGCATGAGCTCGAGGGGATAGATGGCGTTGCTCGCGAAGAATAGCGGCATCGTCAGTACCTGCCCGATGCCCATGAAGCGTTCGCGCGTCTTCACGATGCAGGCGATGACGAGCGAGAAGGTGGAGAAGATGCCCGAGCCGAGCAGGACGGCGCCGAGCACGCCGAAAATCGCGCCCGCGTCCGCCCGCAGGCTGACCTGCGTGGCGAGCGCGATCAGGTAGATCACTACTGCCTGAACAAGGCCGCGGAAGCCCGCCGAGACCGCCTTGCCGAACACCAGCGAGGCGCGCAGCGCGGGGCTCACCAGCAGCTTGTGCACGACACCGAGATCGCGCTCCCAGATCACGGCGATGCCGTAGAAGATGGCGCTGAACAGCACGCTCTGAGCGAGGATCCCCGGGGTGAGGAACGAGACGTAGCCGACCTCGCCCGTGTAGATGCCGTGCACGTGCGCGAGCACCTGGCCGAAGACCACGAGCCAGAGCACCGGCTGCACCGCCCGCGAGACGAGCTCGGTCGGGTCGCGCGTCAGCTTGATCAGCTCGATTCGCGCCACGGCGAAGCTCTCGCGCAGGAACCGACGCATCGCGCTCCCCTCAGCCCAGGCGTCGCACGGTCCTGCGTGTGCGCACCGTGCCGGCGAAGTCGCCGCCCTCGGCGATGCCGCCGCCCGCATAGTGCGCGAACACCTCGTCGAGCGTCGCCTCGGGCCCGAGCGCGCCGCGCAGCTCGTCCGGCCGGCCGACCACCGCGACGCGCCCGGTGTGCAGGATCGCGATGCGGTCGCACAGTGCCTCCGCTTCCTCCATGTCGTGCGTGGTGATGAGCACCGTCATGCCGTAGTCGCTCTTCAGGTCGCGTAGCCGGTCCCACACCGAGTGGCGCGCGACCGGGTCGAGGCCGATCGTCGGCTCGTCGAGAAACAGGATCGCGGGACGGTGGAGCATCGCCTGGGCGAGCTCCAGGCGTCGCACCATGCCGCCGGAATACGTGCGCACGAGCTTGCGCGCCGCGTCGGCCAGGCCCATGAAGCCAAGCGCATCGCCGATGCGCTCTGCCCTCTCTGAGCGCGGCAGCCCGTAGAGCTCGGCCGACAGCCGGAGGTTCTCGAAGCCCGTGAGCGCGCCGTCGGCCGAAAGTAACTGCGGCACGTAGCCGATTCGCCGCCGCACCGCGGCGGGCTCCCGGACGATGTCGAATCCCCCGACGCGCGCCGAACCCGAGCTGGGCGGCAGCAGCGTGGTGAGCATCTTCATCATGGTGCTCTTGCCGGCGCCGTTCGCGCCGAGCAGACCGAAGATCTCCCCAGGACGTACCGCGAGGTCGACGCGGTCGACCGCTGTCAGGGCGCCGAAGCGGCGGGTGAGCGCACTGGCTTCGATGGCCGGTGCGCCGGATTCCGACGAAGCATTCATTGTGCAGCGCCATTATCGGGTAACATGGCGCCCCTTGTACCGTCAGATCTTTCGGAGCAGTCATGAAACGCAAGACCGGCGCTGCCAAAGAGCGCGAAACCATCGCTGAGCAGCGCATGCGCGAGGCGGCCAAGGCCGCGGGCGAAAACCGCTTCAGCTTTGGCTCGGAGAAGCGCAAGGGCTCGCCCAACCGCGGCAAGAACCGCACCAAGGGCTAGCCGTCACGCGGCGATGAGATAGACCGCCAGCAGAAAGCCGACCGCCGCGGCGGCGAGCGCCAGGAACGAGGTGAGCCAGGGCATCGGCAGCCGCGGCACATCCTCGGCGGGCAGCAGGCGGACGTACGCGCGATGGTTGTGCAGGGCGCCGAGGATCGTCGCGGCGCCGAGCAGCACGAGCGCGATGCCGAGCGCGTTCGACAGCCAGTGGCTATGGTGCTCCGCGACGCCCGATGCGCGCGAGGCGGACATGAGCGCCAGAAACAGGCCGAAG
>DASPRB010000210.1:0-5936 GCA_035624675.1 Burkholderiales bacterium | reverse complement strand
CGGCACTTTCGCCAACGTGCGCATCAAGAACCTGCTGCTGCCCGGCACCGAAGGCGGCGTCACGCGCTACAAGAACGAGACGATGCCGATCTACGACGCGGCGATGCGCTACCTCGCCGAAGGCACGCCGACGGTGGTGTTTGGCGGCGAGGAGTACGGCACCGGCTCGTCGCGCGACTGGGCGGCCAAGGGCACGCAGCTTCTCGGAGTGAAGGCGGTGATCGTGCGCAGCTTCGAGCGCATCCACCGCTCGAACCTGGTCGGCATGGGCGTGCTGCCGCTGCAGTTCACCGGCTCCGACAGCGCGCAGTCGCTCGGCCTGAAGGGCGACGAGACGGTCGACGTGCTGGGGCTGGACGACATCCGCCCGCAGCAGGAGCTGACCCTCGTGATCAGGAGCCCGTCGGGCGCGGAAAGGCGCGTGACCGTCAAGTCGCGCATCGACACCGCGATCGAGGTCGACTACTACCGGCACGGCGGGATCCTGCCCTACGTGCTGCGCGAGCTGATGACCGCGCCGGCTGCGGCCCGCGCGCGCGCGGCCTGAAGCACCGGAGCCGGGCATGCCGCCGCGCGGAACGCGCCTCGCCTGCTCGCTGCGCTCGGGCGACGGCTGCCAGAGCGCGTTCGACGTCTACCCGGGCGAGCAGCCCGGCTCGGTCGGCAAGATCGAGCCGGTGAATGGGACAAGCCGCCGCAGCAGCCGGTGGTGCATGCGGCCTTCTCGGTGATCGGCGACATGGGCATGACCGGCCAGGTGGTGGTGCTGAACGAGGGGCAGTGGCGCGCGCTCGCCGCGGCGAAGCTCGAGTCGTTCTTCTACGGCGCGATCCTGTGGGGCAAGAGCCCGTTCAAGGTGATCGACGACGCGAACGTGATCCTCAAACGCGGCAAATAACCGGGGGGAGCCATCATGAAGATGATCAGTTGTTGCCTTGCACTTGCAGGCGTGCTGCTCGCCGCACCCGCCCGCTCTCAGGTCGACCTCACTTCGCTCACCGCTTCCGAGGCCGCAGCCAAGATCCGCGCCGGCGAGATCACGAGCGAGGCCCTGACGCGCGCGCTCATCGAGCGTGCCAAGGCGCACCAGGACCTGCACGCCTTCATCACCCTGAACGAAGACGGCGCGCTCAAGGCGGCCAGGGCCGCCGACGCGGCGGCCAAGCGCAAGAAGTGGATGGGGCCCCTGCACGGCGTTCCGATCGTGCTGAAGGACAACATCCACGTCGCGGGCCTGCCGAACAGCGCCGGCACGCCGGCGCTCAAGGACTTTGTCCCCGCGCAGGACGCGCCCGTGGCGCGCAGGCTGATCCGCGCGGGCGCAATCGTGCTCGGCAAGACCAACATGCACGAGCTCGCCTTCGGCATCACGAGCAACAATGCGGCCTTTGGGGCGGTCGAGAACCCCTATGACACGACGCGCATCGCCGGCGGCTCTTCGGGCGGCAACGGCAGCGCCATCGCCGCGCGTCTGGCGCCGGCCGGGCTGGGCACCGACACCGGCGGATCGGTGCGAATTCCGGCCTCGCTCGACGGCATCATGGCGCTGCGCCCGACGGTCGGTCGCTACCCGCAGGCCGGCATCACGCCGATCTCGCATACGCGCGATACGGCCGGTCCGATGGCGCGCTCGGTCGAGGACCTCGCCCTGCTCGACGCGGTGGTGACGGGAACCAAGGCCGGTCTGATACCCGCGCGGCTGCGGGGGCTGCGGCTCGGAGTGCCGCGCGCCCTGTACGCCGACATCGATCCGGAGACCGCGCGCGTCATGGAGGGCGTCCTGGCCCGCCTGAAGGCCGAGGGCGTGGTCCTGGTCGAAGCGGATGTGCCGAATCTCGCCGATCTGAACAACAAGGTCAGCTTCCCGGTCGCGCTCTACGAAGTGACGCAGGACCTGCCCGCCTACCTCAAGCGCTATCACACCGGCGTGGATTTCCCGACGCTGGCGGAAAAGACCGCCAGCCCCGACGTGCACGGCCTGTTCGCAGCGCTCCTGAAAGGCGAGCCGCCGAGCGTGCCGAAAAAGGTCTACCAGGACGCGATCAAGAAGTTCCGTCCGCAGCTGAAGGCGGCGTATGCGCGCTATTTCAAGGAGCACAAGGTCGAAGCGATCCTGTTCCCCACGACGCCGCTGCCTGCGGCCCCGATCGGCGACGATCAGGACACCGAATTGAACGGCCAGCGCGTACCCACGTTTGCCACGTTCATCCGCAACACCGATCCAGGAAGCAACGCGGGCATTCCGGGGCTGACGCTTCCTGCCGGCCTGACGCGCGGCGGATTGCCGGTGGGCATCGAGCTCGATGGGCCGGCCAAGAGCGATCGCAGGCTGCTCTCGATCGGCCTGGCGCTCGAAAGGTCGCTCGCTCCGATCCCTGCACCAAAGCTCTAGCGGACCGGGCCGCGCGCTCAGTAGCCCCGCAGGCGGCGCAGCGCGCGGCGGTCGGTCTTGGTCGGCCGGCCGTGCCGCTCGAGGGCCGGCTCGCGGGCGAGCGAGCGATCGGCGCGCCGCGCCTCGCGCGCCAGCCTGCTCGCCTCGTCCTCCTCGTACAGCAGGCGCGCCGCCGGCGCCGGCCCGCGGCGCTCCGACAGCGCGCGCACCGCGATCTCCCAGTTTTCGTCCTGGACGCGGATCGCGAGGCGATCGCCCGGCCTGACCTCCTTCGACGGCTTGATGCGCTCGCCGTCGAGCCGCACGCCGCCGGCTTCGATCGCCTCCTGCGCGAGCGAGCGCGTCTTGAAGAAGCGCGCCGCCCACAGCCACTTGTCGAGCCGCATCAGGCGCCGGTCAACACTCCCGCCGGGCACGACACGCCGGTGCCGCCGAGCCCGCAGTAGCCGTGCGGGTTCTTGCCCAGGTACTGCTGGTGATAGTCCTCGGCGTAATAGAAGGTCGGCGCCGGACGGATCTCGGTCGTGACGGCGCCGAAGCCGCGCGCCTTGAGCGCCTTTTCGAAAGTCGCTCTGGTCTGCGCAGCAAGGCGCGCCTGCTCGTCGCCGTAGGTGTAGATCGCCGAGCGGTACTGCGTGCCGGCGTCGTTGCCCTGGCGCATGCCCTGGGTCGGATCGTGCCCCTCCCAGAACACCGTGAGCAGCGCGCCGTACGAGACGAGCCTGGGATCGAAGACCACCAGCACGACCTCGGCGTGGTTGGTGTAGCCGCTGCACACCTCCTCGTAGGTCGGGTTCGGCGTGCTGCCGCCGGCGTAGCCCACGGCCGTCGCGTACACCCCCGGCGTCTGCCAGAACAGGCGCTCGGCGCCCCAGAAGCAGCCCATGCCGAACACCGCCTGCTGCATGTCGGCGGGAAACGGCGGCTTGAGCCGATGGCCGTTGACGAAATGGCGCTCGGGCACGGGCATCGCACCCGAGCGGCCGGGCAGCGTGCTGTCCGCGGGCAGCAGCGACTTCATCTTCTTCACGAACGAGAACATCGGCGCCTCCGTTGCGTGCGGCGGGCGTTTATTGTACGTTCGAGCGCTCCTCCCGGTGTCGAATTCCCGCATGAAGATCTGCATCTACGGCGCCGGCGCGGTCGGCGGCCTGCTGGCGGCCTGGCTTTCCCGCGCCGGGCACGAGGTTTCCGTCATCGCGCGCGGCGCCGCCCTCGAGGTGATCCGGCGCGACGGCCTGCGCGTGCGCACGCGCGCAAGCGGCGAGCTGCAGGTCGCGCGGCTGCGCGCGACGAGCGAACCCGCGGAGCTCGGCGCCCAGGACTACGTGATCGCGGCGGTGAAGGGTCACAGCCTGCCGGAGGTGGCGGCCGGCATCGCGCCGCTGCTCGGGCCCGACACCGGCATCGTCACGGCGATGAACGGCGTACCGTGGTGGTTCTTCGACCGGCTGAAGTTCGGCCAGGGCAAGCTGCGCCTGGAGAGCCTCGACCCGGGCGGCGGGCTCGCGCGCGCGATGCCCACCGAGCGCATCGTCGGTTGCGTGGTGCACCTCGCCGCCTCGACGCCCGAGCCCGGGCTGGTGAGCCACAACATGGGCGCCAAGCTGATCCTCGGCGAGCCGGGCGGCGCGCACGGGCCGCGCAGCCGGCGCATCGCCGACGCGCTCACGGGCGCCGGCTTCGAGGTCGTGCGCAGCTCGTTCATCGAGAAGGACTTCTGGGTCAAGCTGCTCGGCAACGTGAGCTTCAATCCCGTCTCCGCGCTCACGCTCGCCACCGCCGACCGCCTGATCGAGGATGCCTACGTGAAGGGCTACATGGTGGCGATCATGCGCGAGGTGCTCGAAATCGGGCGCAGGATCGGCGTCGACGCCGACATCGACCCGGAGGCGCGCATCGACATGGCGCGCGTGCTCGGGCCGTTCAAGACCTCGATGCTGCAGGACCTGGAAGCCGGCAAGCCGCTCGAAGTCGACGGCCTGCTCGCCGGCACGCTCGAGATCGCGCGCCACGCCGGGGTCGCGGCCCCCTTCACCGAGAGCCTGATGGGCCTGATCCGCGCACGCGCGGCGGTGAGCGGGCAGTACGGGCTCAGTCGTCCCAGGCCTTCTCCGGTAGCGGCAGCCCCGCGAGATCCTGCGCGCTGAGCCTGCCCTGCGGCTCGACCCCCAGCTCGTCGAGCAGCAGCATCAGCTGGCGCACATGCTGCGCCGGGTGCCAGGCGCTGCGCTCCAGCACCTCGTGTACCCGGTGGCGGCCGAAGTAGGTATCCATCATCTTCTCGCAGCGCTTGTCCGGGTACGCCTGCCACCACTCCCGAACCCTCGCGCGCACGCCTTCGCCGTAGCGCGCGAGGTCTTCCGTCGTGCGCAGCGCATCTTCGGGCGGCTGCATGATCAGCTCGTAGGTCAGCTCGCGCCCGTCGCGCATTGCCTCGACGAAGGCATCGGGGATGCGGAACACGTGGTGCGCGAGCAGGCGAATCGGGCGATTGCGGTTGCGGAACGGCCGATCGAGCCTGTCGGCCGGGATCTGCCGCACGTAGCGCACCGCGGCCGCGAGCACCAGGTCGAGCCTGTCGACGAGCTGCTGCGGCGAGAGCTTGTCGTGCAGGCGGATGTCGAGCTCGAGGAAGCGCACCACGTCGCCGAGCGACTGCGCGTACACGAAGTCGGCGCCGCGCGCGACGATCGGCACGCTGCGTGCGCCCAGCGCGCGCAGCGCCTCCATGCCGGCCGGGTTGCCGTGCACGTTGATCGACTCGTAGTCCACCCCCTGGCGGGTGAGGAACTCCTTGGTCCGAAGGCAGCTCGTGCAGCCCGGCTGCCAGAACACCCTGACGCGCTCGGCGGTCTCCATGGTTCGCCCTCCTCGAGGCGAATTATGATCCGGATATGACCGCCGCGAACCACCGCCTGTGCGTCGCGCCGATGATGGACTGGACGGACCGGCACTGCCGCTACTTCCTGCGCCAGTGCGCGCCGCATGCGCGCCTGTACACCGAGATGATCACCACCGGCGCGCTGCTGCACGGCGACGCCGAGCGCCACCTCGCCTTCGACCCGGCCGAGCACCCGCTCGCGGTGCAGCTCGGCGGCAGCGAGGCCGACGAGCTCGCGGCCTGCGCGCGGCTCGCCGCCGCGCGCGGCTACGACGAGGTCAACCTGAACATCGGCTGCCCGAGCGAGCGCGTGCAGCGCGGCGCGTTCGGCGCCTGCCTGATGGCCGAGCCGGACTTGGTAGCCGACTGCGTGCGCGCGATGCGCGAGGCCGTCTCGCTCCCGGTAACGGTGAAGCACCGGATCGGAATCGATGACAACCGGGATTATTCCTTCGTACAGGACTTCGTCTCGACCGTCTCCGCTGCCGGCTGCGGGACCTTCATCATTCACGCGCGCAACGCGGTGCTGAAGGGCCTCTCCCCCAGGGAGAACCGCGCGATCCCGCCGCTGCGCTACGACGTGGTGCATCGCCTGAAGCGCGACTTCCCCGCCCTCGAGATCGTGATCAACGGCGGCCTCGCCGACTGGGACGCGATCGA
>DASPRB010000198.1:0-14280 GCA_035624675.1 Burkholderiales bacterium | reverse complement strand
CAGGAGCAGCAGCACGTCGACGCCGAGCAGGACGCCGCCGACGCCGCGAGCAAGTAGCGCCGCGCCCTAGAGCCTCTTGCTCCAGCGTCCCGAAATCTCGGCCTGGTCGCTCCACTGACCTGACGCGTTGATCGCGTCGCCTTCGATCCGGCCGGAGAGCGTTCCGTCGATCGGCGTGCCGTCGCGGCGCCAGGCCAACAGCTTCAGCCGCACGGTTCCGTCGGCGGCGAGCTCGCCGATGGCGCGCGCGGTCTTGTTCATGCGTCCGAGCCAGCTGCCCTCGACCCTGCCGTCGCGTGCGGAAAGGGACACGGGCCAGCAATTCGGACCGCCGCTCTCGCGGGGCATGCAGAGTCTTCCGTCGTACATCACCTCGCCTTTCGCGCCCCTGGCCGCCGCCTGCGCCGACTGCCACGTGCCCGTGATTTGGCCGCCGGTGCGCCACTTGCCCGAGGCGCTGATCGCGCCGTCGACCAGCCGGCCGTAGAGCATCGCCTCGTTCGGCTTGCCGCTCGGCGTCCAGCCTGCGAGCTTCAGCTCGACCGTGCCGTCGGCGCCCATCTTGCCTTGCGCGGTGGATGTCCTCTGCTCGAAGCTGCGCCAGCCGCTCTCGACCGTGCCGGCGCGCACCACCAGGATCGCCGGCCAGCACTGCGGCGGCTTGTCGGAGAAGATATTGCACAGGCGCCCGCTGTAGGTGCCGTCGCGGGCGAGGGCAGGGATTGCGCCGGGGGCCGGGTGCCGCGTGTAGCCCCAGTAAGCGGCGGCGCCGGCGGCGAGCGCCGCCACGAGCGCGACCGGCGCCCACTTCGCGGCGGGGCGCTTCTTCGGCGCGGTGACCGCGGCGCCTTCGGCGATCGTGTAGGTGCGCACCGGCTTGGCGATGTTCTTGTAGCTCTGCTCGCCGAGCAGCTTGAAGCTGAGCGAGAGCTTGTTCTGGATCTGGTCGTGCACGCTGCCCGAGATGCAGATGCCGCCGGGTTCGGTCGCTGACTGGATGCGCGCGGCGACGTTGACGCCGTCGCCGAGGAGGTCGCCGCCTTGCACGACGACGTCGCCCAGGTTGATGCCGATGCGGAACTGCATCTTTTCCTCAGGCGCCAGCCGCTCGTTGCGCGTGCGCAGCGCCGCCTGGATCTCCGTCGCGCAGCGCACCGCTTCCACCGCGCTGTTGAATTCCGCGAGCAGCATGTCGCCGGCGATGCTGAAGATCCGGCCGCGGTGCATGGCGACGAGCGACTCGAAGATCTCGCGGTGGCCGCGGAACACGCGCACCGTGCGCTCCTCGTCGGCGCCCATCATGCGGCTGTAGCCGTAGACGTCGGCGCACAGAATCGTCGCGAGCCTGCGTTCGAGCGGTGGTGTTGCGGCTCCCGGCGAGCGTTCGTCTGGCGTCATGTCCCGTCCCCCATTCAGTGGCGCCGCGCGGGCGGCTGGCCGAATTGCTCGACGACGCCCGCCCACAAGGCGAGCAGCTCGTCCGGCATCGGGCCGATGTCCGCCGCGGCGGTGTGCACCATGACGAGCCGCGCGCGCGGCTCGACGAAGATGATCTGCGTGCGCAGGCCGCGCATCATGAACTGCCGGTCCTTGCCGGGCAGGATCCAGGTCTGATAGCCGTAGCCGAAGGGCGCGCAGCAGGCGCCCGCGAAATTTTCGATGTGCCCGGGCTCGAACTGCGCGGCGGAGGGCGTGGTCGCCGCGCGGACCCAGCCTTTGGGGAGGATGCGCTTGCCGTCTAGCACGCCGTCGTCCGCGAGCAGCATGCCGAGACGCGCATAGTCGCGCACGGTGGCGTTCACGCCCGCGTAGCCGGTCTCGTAGCCGCCTTTGTCCACGACCCAGGAGGCGTCCGCCTCCGCGCCCATCGGCTGCCAGATCTTCTCGGAGAGATAATCCGACAGCGTCTTTCCCGTCGCCGCGCGCAGGACCAGACCGAGGACCTGCGCGTCCGCCGACGAGTAATGGAAGCGTTCACCCGGTGCCCGCTCGCGCGTGGTGAACGGCATTACGGTCGCCCAACCTCCTGGGCTGCCGCCCAGGAGCGAAAGATGTACCAGCTTCGAAAGATCGTCCCCGCCGCGGTAGGTTTCGGTGAAGTGCACGCCCGAAGACATCGTCAGCAGGTCGCGGATCGGCGTGTCGCCGTACGGCGTGCCCATCAGTTGGTGGACGTACTGCGCTGCGCGATCGTCGAGCGACTTGATCGCGCCTTCGGACAGCGCGACACCGACCAGCATGCCCACGATCGTCTTCGCCATCGAGTACGAGGTCATGCGCTCCTGCGGCGTGCGGTCGTACTGGTAGCGCTCGGCGAGGATCGTGTCGCCCTTGAGGATCAGCAGCGCCGTGGTGCGGTAGTGCGAAAGATAGTCGTCCAGCCCGTGGGCCTTCGACTGGAAGGTGTATTGGATTTCAGGTTCGGGCGAAGCACGCTTGAGAGGTCGCGTTTCGGAACCCCTCGGGATCTTGCGGGCGGGCAGCATCTCGTCGTAGTGACTGACCAGGCCGACGAGACAACGCGTCGGAATCGGTATCGAAGGCAGGCAGACGGGATAGCCCTCGGACTTGCCGAGCGCTTCCTCGTCCGGCGCGGCGGACGCCGCGGCACAGAAAAGGATTCCCACGAGAAGCAGCAGCCCCTTCATGCCTTCGGACGGGTCCCTCGAGGTGGTTGCGTCCCGCGTGGAAGTCTACGCGCCGGGAGGGAAACGTGGGGCACGACGTGAACGTTCAATCTCGATGAACCCCTGGATAGACCTCGGTAGCCGGCCCGTGAAATTCGAGACGCCGCGCGGGTTCCCCTTTGACGAAGGTCAAGCCGCGCGCCCCCCAGAGGGCCAATCTCCTTCTCATCTATGTCCGAGAAGCGAGAACGCGGCTCCCGGTTCGAGGAGTTCACCGGCCTGACCTGGCGCGGCCTGCTGCTGATCGCCGTTCCGTCGCTCGCGCTCGTCATCGGCTCCTTCTGGCTGGCGGCGCAATTCATCGAGCCGCTGCCGCCGCGCGGCATCGTGCTCGCCACCGGGCCCGAGGGCGGCGCCTTGTACGCGCTCGGCGAGCGCTACCGCGCCATCCTGGCGAAGCGCGGCATCACGGTAGAAGTCCGTGCGACGCGAGGCCCGGGCGAGAACGTCGGCCTGTTGGCGCGCCGCGCGGCGTCCGTCGACGCGGCGTTCCTCGTGGCCGGTACGGTCCCGCCGAACGAAGCGGCGGGCATGGAGAACATCTCGAACCTCTTCTATGCGCCGCTGTGGGGGCTCAAGCGCAGCTCGTCCCATATCAACTCGGTCGCCGATCTGCGCGGCAAGCGGATCGCGGTCGGTGCTCCAGGCAGCGGGATCGAGGCTGCGCTCGCGCCGCTGCTGGCGGCGAACGGCATCACGCCGGACAGCGCGACACTGCTGCGCCTGCCGGCGGACGATTCGCTGCGCGCGCTCGCGAAGGGCGAGCTGGACGTCGTGTTCCACGGCGAGGGCCTGCGCAGCAAAGAATTCCAGCAGGTTCTGCATTCGCCGGACATCCGGCTCATCGACTTTCCGCGCGCCGACGCCTACACGCGGCGCTTCCCCTACCTCGTGCGGCTCCAGTTGCCGGAGGGCACCCTCGACCTCGAGCGCAACATCCCGGAGCACGATCTCACGCTGATCGGGACGACGGTGATGATCGCCGCGCGCGCCGGCCTGCATCCGACCGTGGTCGATCTGCTGGTCGACGCGGCGCGCGAGAGCGATAACGCGCAAGGGATTTTCGAGAAGCGCGGCGAGTTTCCCAACATGATTCCGGTGGACGACGTGCCGGTGTCGGCGCACGCGCTGCAATACGCGCGCGAAGGCCCGAGTTTGCTGCGCCGCTACTTGCCGCTGTGGCTCGCGGGCCTGCTGCAGCGCGCCTTTACGCTCGCGATCCCGCTCATCGCGGTCGTCCTGCCGCTGATGCGCTTCCTGCCGGCGGCGATCCGGTTCGTCAACCGCAGGACGATCTTCCGCGGCTACGCCGACCTGCGGCACGTGGAGCACGCGCTGAAAGCGCGCGCTGCGGCTGCGCCGGTGGACGATCTGCTCGGGGAGCTCGACCGCATCGAGGCGATGATCGCCGGCGCGCGCAGATCGGTGCTGCGCGCGAGCGAGCTGTACACGCTGCGCGTGCACCTGCGGCTCGTGCGCGACGCCGTGCTCGCGCGGGCGCTGAATGCGTCTAAACGTACCGGAGTGACCGGCGGATGAACGACTACCTGGAAATCACGCTGCGCCTGCTGACCGCGGTCGCGCTCGGCAGCTTCGTGGGCCTGGAGCGCAGCTACCACGGGCGGCCGGCGGGGTTCCGCACGCACACGCTGGTGTGCCTCGCTTCGGCGCTGCTCATGCTGGTGCCCGTGTACGCGCCGAAATGGCTCGGCGCGACGGTCGACATCCGCACCACGCTCGATCCGACGCGCATCGCGCAGGGCATCATGACCGGCATCGGCTTCCTCGGCGCGGGCGCGATCATCAAGGAAGGTCTCACCGTGCGCGGCTTGACCACTGCGGCGTCGATCTGGATCACCGCCGCAATAGGGATCCTGCTCGGGATCGGCTTCTACTTCCCCGCTCTGCTGACGGCGGTGCTCACGCTCGGCACGCTCGCACTGTTCCGCTGGCTCGAGATCCGCATGCCGGCGCAGTCGTACGCGCATTTCGTGGTGCAGTTCGCGCGCGAGGAGGCGATGCCCGAACCCGAGCTGCGCAAGCTGGTGCAGGACGCAGGCTTCGCGATCGCCAACCTGCACTACAGGCTGACGGAGGACGGCCGGCACTACGAGTACCGGATGATGATCCGTACCCTCAAGCCGGAAAATCTCGGCCGGCTGTCAGCCCTGCTGCTCGGCATCCCGGCGGTGCTCGAGTTTCGCATCTCGCCGGAACGCGACTGAAGCCGCACTCGACTCGGGAGCGAGCGCGTAGACGCGCTCCCAGGCCTGTGCGCGCCAGGCATCGACGAGGTCGGCCCAGTTAGGCTCGGCCTCTTGGCGCTTCGTCTGAACGGTTTCCATGTTCGTGCTCGTGGGGATGCAGAATTCTAGGTCGCGACCGTGCGCGCGCGAGATCGATATGCGAAAGTGAGCGGTCCGCGCGTGCAACGCGAAGTCCGCGCCTCAAGCGATGGAACGGAAACGGAAAGCGCCGGCCGTGCAGGCCGCCGCGGCGTATTGCAGAATTGTTACCTCGCGCTTGACCAAGGAGAAACGCCATGGCTCTCGACGAACACCGGCTGCGCAACACCCGGACGCCGCCGGATCTGCCGTTCGCGATCCGCAAGATCGGCCACGTGGTGCTGCGCGTGTCGGACCTCGCGCGCTCGGTCGAGTTCTACACGCAGGTGCTCGGCTTCAAGGTGTCCGACGTCTATCCGGAGGAGATGATGCCGGGCGGCATGGCGTTCCTGCGCTTCAATACCGATCATCACGGCGTGGCGCTGGTGGGAGGACTGGAAGGCCCGTCCTCCGGGCGCGAGCTGCATCACTTCGCGTTCGAGGTCGCAACGCTGGACGAGGTGTTCCGCGCGCGCAGGCATCTGCGCGCGCACGGCGTGCCGATCAGCTTCCACGGGCGCCGGCGCGCCGGCGTGCAGATCGCGGTCGAGTTCAAGGATCCGGACGGGCACTGGCTGGAGATCTACTGGGGGCTCGACCAGATCGGCACCGAAGGCGTCGTGCGGCCGAAGGAGCAATGGGACTGGGCGCATTCCCTCGAGGAGGCGATCGACCGCCCCGTGCCAGGGCAGTCGGCGGTGCTGCAGGACCCGTCGTTGCGCGACCCGCGGCCCGCGCGCAATCCGTGAAGCTCGCTGCGCTGCTCGGCGACTACCCTGTCACGCGCGCCCTCAAGGCGGGCGAAGTGCGCTCGTCGCGCGTGGCGCTCGAGTTCGCCGCCGACGTCGCCACGCCGAGCTCGGCCTTCAAGCGCGTCGTGCGCGAGGCGGCGTTCGACGTCGCAGAACTCGCGCTCGTCACTTATCTGATGGCGAAGGAGCGCGGGGCGCCGCTCGTGCTACTGCCGGCGGTAGTGCTCGCGCGCTTCCAGCACCCGCTGCTCATGCGAGCGGCGGCGCGCGGGCCGCTCGCGCCGAAAGAGCTGGAGGGCCGTCGGGTCGGCGTGCGCTCCTGGTCGGTCACCACCGGCATGTGGATGCGCAGCATCCTCGCCGAAGACCATGGGGTCGATGTTCGACGCGTGCAATGGGTGACCTTCGAGGAGCCTCATGTGGCCGATTTCCGCGACCCGCCGAACGTCGAGCGCGCGCCGCAGGGCAAGGACATGGTCGAGATGCTCGTCGCGGGTGAGCTGGACGCCGCGATCGCCACCGAGCGCTCGCTCGGCGATGCGCGCCTGGCGCCCGTGATCCCCGATCCGGCCGGGGCGGCACGCGCGTGGCAGGCGCGGCACGGCGGCATCCAGATCAACCACATGGTGGTGGTGCGGTCCGCCCTCACGCGCTCCGACGCTGACTCCGTGCGCGAGGTGTACCGGCTGCTCGCCGAGAGCCGGCGAGTGGCGGGCAATCCCGAGCTCAATCCTTTCGGCTGCGCGGCGAACCGCCGCAACCTCGAGCTCGCGATCGAGCGCACGCATGCGCAGGGACTGATCGCCCGCCGCTTCGCCGTGGAAGAGCTGTACGACGAAACGACCGGAGCGCTGCAATGATCATCGACTGTCACGGCCACTACACGACTGCGCCCAAGGAACTCGAGGACTACCGCAGGCGCCAGCTCGGCGCGCTCGAGGCGGGGCAGGGCGTGTCTGAAAAAGGGACGCTCGCGATCAGCGACGACCAGATCCGCGCGAGCCTCGAGGGCGCGCAGCTCAGGATGCAGCGCGAGCGCGGCACGGATCTCACGATCTTTTCGCCGCGCGCGAGCGCCATGGGACACCACCTGGGCAACGCCGCCACCAGCCGCACCTGGTCCGAGCACTGCAACGAGCTGATCCACCGCGTGTGCAGGCTCTATCCGAAGAACTTCGTCGGCGTGTGCCAGCTGCCGCAGTCCCCCGGCGTGCGGCCGGACAACTGCATCGCCGAGCTCGAGCGCTGCGTGACGGAGTTCGGCTTCATCGGCTGCAATCTCAACCCGGACCCCTCGGGCGGCTACTGGACCGACCCGCCGCTCACCGACAAGTGGTGGTACCCGCTGTACGAGAAGATGGTCGAGCTAGACGTGCCGGCGATGATCCACGTGAGCGGTTCCTGCAACCCGAACTTCCACGCCACTGGCGCGCACTACATCAATGCCGACACCACCGCGTTCATGCAGCTCATCACCTCGGACCTGTTCAGGGATTTTCCGAAGCTGAAGTTCATCATCCCGCACGGCGGCGGCGCGGTGCCCTACCACTGGGGCCGCTACCGCGGCATCGCGCAAGACATGGGCCGTCCGCCGCTGAAGGAATTGCTGCTCGACAACGTGTTCTTCGACACCTGCGTGTACCACCGGCCCGGCGTGGAGCTGCTGCTGAAGGTCATCCCGGCAGACAACATCCTGTTCGCCTCCGAGATGGTGGGCGCGGTGCGCGGCATCGACCCAGAGAGCGGGCACCACTACGACGACACGCGGCGCTATATCGACGCGATCGACTGGCTGAGCGTCGACGACCGCGACAAGATCTTCCGCCGCAACGTGTCGCGCGTATTCCCGCGCTTTACTGCATGAACCAGCCGTGGCTCACCACCACCGACTGGCCGGTGAGGGCGTTGGTGGGGTGCGCCGCGAGGAACACCGCCAGCTCGGCGACGTCGGCGGTGGTGGTGAATTCGCCGTCCACCGTGTCGCGCAGCATGACGTCGCGCACCACCGCGGCCTCGCTGATGCCGAGCGCTTTCGCCTGCTCGGGAATCTGCTTCTGCACCAGCGGCGTGCGCACGAAGCCGGGGCAGATGACGTTGGCGCGCACGCCGCGCTTGGCGCCTTCCTTGGCGAGCACCTTGCACAGTCCCAGCAGCCCGTGCTTGGCGGTGACGTAGGGCGCCTTGAGCGGCGAGGCTTCGTGCGAATGCACCGAGCCCATGTAGATCACGCTGCCGGGTGAGCTCTTCGGCAGGTGCCGCAGGAAGGCGCGCGTGGTGAGGAAGGCGCCGTCCAGGTGGATCGCCAGCAGGCGGCGCCAGTCCGCGAGCGCGAGCGAATCGATCGGGTCGATGTGCTGGATGCCGGCGTTGCTCACCAGTACGTCGGGCGGGCCCCAGGCCTTCGTGACCTGGTCGAAGCCGCGCTCCACGGCCTGCTCGTCAGCGACGTCCATCGCGACCGCCATGGCGGCTCCGTCGGCGCGGGAGATCTGGCCCGCTGCGGCGCGGCCGGCATCGGCCGACAGGTCGGCGATGCACACGCGCGCGCCTTCGCGCGCGAAGCTGCGGGCGATCTCCAGTCCGATGCCGCTCGCGGCGCCCGTGACGAGGGCGATCCGGTCTTTCATTCTCACTTCGAGCCTCCTTGCAGATAGTCGTAGGCCACGGTGCCGAGGGGCAGCGTGAGGTCGGTCATGATGTGGGTCGCGGACAGCACTTCGAGCACCGGCAGGCCGGCGACCGGGGCGAGCGCGTGCGCATGCAGCTCGATCGCACCGGGGCCCTCCCAGGCGCCCTTGACGTCGATGTCCTCGAGCGTATAGCGCACCAGCTCGAGGATGCGCGGCGTCCCGTCGACGTGCGGGATGATCTTGAGCAAAAAGCTCGGGGCGCCGAGCGCGGCGAGTACCGTGTTGCGGTCGAGCGCGCGGTGCTTGTAGCCCATGGTTGCGGTCGCGACGCGCACGCCGCCGTAGTCCAGGGTGCCCATGAGCGTGTCCTTGTGCGCCTTGAGCGTCGGCTCGCCGAGCTTCTTCGGAAAGCCCCACAGCTCGCGCCCGCCGGCGATCGGCGCGTGGTCGTTCAGGTACATGGCGTGCACGTAGCCGCCGCGCTCGCCGCGGTACGACACCGGGATCACCTGTCCCGACTCGCAGTAGTGGCCGAAGCCGGTCGAGTCGGGCATGCGGATGAACTCGAACTTCACCACCGGCTCGGCGAGCTCGAGCGGCTCGGGCACGGCGCGCCGCAGCGCGTCCGGATCGCTGCGGTAGCTGACGATCAGGAACTCTCGGTCGATGAAGCGGTATGGCCCGCGCGGAAAGGCGGGGCTGGTGAGCGGCATGGCGAAAGCGCCGCGGCGGATCTCGATCTCGGTCATGGTTTCCTCAGCCGGATTCCTCGGGGAGCTCGTGCACCAGGACGCCGGCCTCCGGCGATACCGCCTCCTGCCACGGCGCCCGGGCGAGGGCGCGCTCGGCATCGCGCAGGCCCTGCTGCCAACGCCACTCGATCGATCCGCGCGAGAAATTGACGTCCTTGGACGCCATCTTCCAGTCGCGCCCGGGGTAGATGAGGCGCACGATGTGCATGGTTGTGCCGCAGCCCACCGAGCCGAGGCTGCGCAACTCGGGCGATTCGCGCAGCTCCGGGGGCAGCGCGGCGTACAGCGTGCGCACCGCGTGGCGCAAGTCGTGCATGCGGCGATAGGCCTCGATGTGGCGCGTCGAGCGCGAGGCGAACACGATGTCCTTCTGCCGCGTCTGCACCTCTCCCAGGCTGCCCGGCTCGGGGCCGTTGCCGCGCCACAGCTCGACCATGAAGCACAGCGTGTCGCGGCGCGGCTCGTCCTCGAGCACCAGCTCGAGCGGAGTGTTGGAGTACAGGCCGCCGTCCCAATAGAGCTCGCCGTCGATGCGCACCGGCGGGAAGCCGGGCGGCAGCGCGCCGCTCGCCATCACGTGCTCGGCGGACAGGCGCTGGCGCGCGCTGTCGAAGGCGACCAGCTTGCCCGTGGTGACCTGCACGGCGGCCACGGTGAGGCGCATGGCAGCGGGACTCGCGAGATGGCCGAAGTCCACCAGGCGCGCGAGCGTGTCGGCGAGCGGCTCGGTATCGTAGAAGCTCGCGGCCTGCGGCGGAACCGCCAAGCCGGTGGCAAAGGCGCCCGGAACGCGCGGTGAGAAGAATCCGGGAACGCCCTGCGCAACCGTGCCGAGCGTCGTGAGCCAGGTGCTGTAGCGGCGCAGCGCGTCCGGCGCGCTGTGCAGGTCGAGCGCGTCGTCGCGGGCGACGTCGTGCCAGAACTCGCGCAACCGCGCGACACGCGCATGCGGCGGATTGCCGGCGATCAGCGCCGCGTTGATCGCTCCGATTGACGTGCCGACCACCCAGTCGGGAACCACATGATGGCGATGCAGGGCCTCGTACACGCCCGCCTGGTAGGCGCCGAGCGCGCCGCCGCCCTGAAGCACCAGCGCCACGCGGCGCTTCCGAGTTTCGTCGCGGCTTGGCATGTTCGCCCCGAACGATGGGGCGCGGGCCTTAACGCAGCCTTAAGTCAGGCTACGCGGTATGCGTTGCGTCCGGAATCCTTCGCGGCGTAGAGCGCCGCGTCCGCGCGCGCGCTGAGCGCGGCCGCGTCTCCCTGCGCCTCGCAGGTCGCGACGCCCACGCTCGCCGTGGCGGTGACGAGCGCGCCGTTGACGTCGAACTTCTCGCGCATCGCGTCGACGATCTTGCTCGCGATGCGCGCCGCGTCGTCGGCTCGCGTCAGGTGCTCGAGCAGCACGACGAACTCGTCGCCGCCCATGCGCGCCACGGTGTCGATCGACCGCACGCACTGCCGCAGGCGCGCGGCGAACGAGCGCAGGACGACGTCGCCGACCTGGTGGCCGAGCGCGTCGTTGATGCTCTTGAAACGGTCGATGTCCACGTACAGCAGGCCCACGAGCCCCGCGCCGGCCGGCGAGACGCTTCCGAGCGCCTGCTGCAGCTGGTCCTCGAAGGCACCGCGGTTCAGCAGACCGGTGAGCGGATCGTGCTGCGCGCGGCGCACCAACTCCTGCTCGAGCGCCTTGCGATCGGAGATGTCCACCGCGAGGATGACCATGCCGAGCACCGAGCCGTCCGCAGCGAGGTGCGGCACGTACACGTTGTGCAGATATCGGCTGCGCTCGTTCGCGGTCACCACCCGGTCGTGCATCGTGCGCCGGCCGGCGAGCGTCGCCTCGATATGCGGCTTCGCTTCGGAATACTTCTCGCCCAGCACGTCGTGCATGGTGCGCCCGATCATCTGCGCGGGATCGAGCCCGAACAGGCTCTGGTAGGCGTGGTTGGCGAAGCGGTAGGTTTCGCTCGCGTCGACGTACGCGATGATGGCCGGCACCGAGTCCAGGATCTGGCGCAGCTGCGCTTCGTCGGCAGGCAGGTTGTCGGGCTTGCGGCTCATGACAATTGTCATTCTGCATCGCTACGCGCGCGGCGACGCGTGCGTGACAGCTTTTGACATGCCCGCGACGAGCCCTTAGCGTGCGCCCATGCACGATCTCGTGATTCGCGGCGCGACGGTGTACGACGGCGGGGGCGGAGAGGCTGTGCGCGCGGATATTGCGCTGCAAAACGGTCGGATTGCAAAAATCGGAAAGATCGGCGCCAGCGACGCGGCGCGCGTCGTGGACGCCGACGGTCTCGCGCTGATGCCGGGCATCGTCGACGTGCACACGCACTACGACGCGCAAGCGACCTGGGACGCGACGCTCTCTCCGTCGCCCTCGCTCGGCGTCACGACCGCGGTGCTCGGCAACTGCGGCTTCGGCATTGCGCCGTGCCCGGCGCCGCTGCGCGACACGATGGTGAAGAACCTGTCGGTGGTCGAGGGCATGGATCTCGGCGCGCTCGCCGAGGGCACGCGCTGGGAGTTCGAGTCCTTCGCCGAGTACCTGGCGCAGCTGCGGCGCGCGCGCCCGTACGCGAACGTCGCGGTGCTCGCGCAGCACTCGACCATCCGCACCGCGGTGATGGGCGAGGAGGCCTCGACGCGCGCCGAGCCGACCGCCGCGGAGCTCGCCGCGATGCGCGCCGAAGTGCGCGCGGCGCTCGCCGCGGGCGCGATCGGCTTCGCTTCGTCCTTTTCGCCCAACCACAGCGGCTGGGGCGGGCGGCCGATGCCGTCGACCATCGCCTCGGACGCCGAGCTCGCGGCGCTCGCCGGCGAGCTCGGCACGGCCGGGCACGGCGTGTTCGTCATGGCCACCGGCCCGCGCGCCACGCCCGAGTACATGGAGCGCATCGCGGCCGCCACCGGGCGCCCGGCGTTCATCGTCACCGTGCTCACCATGCACAACCGCGCCGATCCGGGGCGGGCGATCACGTATTACGAGCGCTGCGCGGCGGCGCTCGCGCGCGGGCGCGAGCTGTACATCCACACGGCCTGCCAGCCTCTGTCGTTCGACTTCACGCTCGCCGACCCGTACCTGCTGTACTCGCACGACGCCTTCGAGCGCGTGAAGCGTGCGCCGCGCGAGGCGCGCGCGGCGATCTATGCCGATCCCGCGTTCCGCGCGCGCTTCCGCGACAACCTGGCGAGTCCCGGGCAGGGCATCCTGTTCTATGGCGACTGGTCGCAGGTCGAGATCGACGGCGTGCCGCTCACGCACCTCGCCGGCGAGGCGGGCAAGGATCCGCTCGACTTCTTCCTCGACCAGCCGCTCGAGCGGCAGCTGGTCGCCAAGCTATACCAGAACGACGACGCGGGCGTCGCGCCGCTGCTCAGGCATCCGGCGGGCGTGCTCGCGCTGTCGGACGCGGGCGCGCACCTGGTGTATTTCTGCGACGCCGGCTTCGGGCTGCATTTCCTCGCGCACTGGGTGCGCGGGACGGGCAGCTTCTCGCTCGAAGAGGGCGTGCGCAGGCTGACGAGCGACCCGGCGGCGAAATACCGCATCGCGGGCCGCGGGCGCATCGCGCCCGGCTGGGCGGCCGACCTCGTGCTGTTCGATCCGGAGCGCGTCGGCGTGTCGCCGCTCGAGCGGCGCGCCGACCTGCCGGGCGGCGGGGCGCGCATGATCCGCCGGCCGCTCGGGGTGCACGGCGTCTGGGTAAACGGCGTGCAGGTGCACGACGGGCGCGACTACGCGCCGCTCGCGGCCGGGCCGGGGCAGGTGCTCGACCGCTTCAGCGCGGCGCCGGACCGACGCTGACCTGCGCGAGCGCGTCGACGCGCAGCCATTTGGCCCAGGCGGCGCGCAGCTGCGCGGCGTCGAGCGCCGCGTAGCGCTCCGCCGCGAGCCGCGGCTCGTCGAGCGGCAGGCCGAGCGCGACGCGCTCGAGCAGCCCGCCCGCGATGCCGTCGACGCTCGCCTCGGCGAGCGGGATGCGCTTGAGCAGCAGGGCCTTCGCCTGGCGCAGCGCGTGTGCGTCCACCGGCGTGGTCTGCATGTCGCGCAGGTCGCGCTCGATGATGGCGCGGGCCCTGGAAACCTTGGGCGGATCGCAAGCGTAGCTCGCGACATAGAGCGCGCGCGTGCGGCCCACCTCGACGCTCGAGCCGACGTAGTAGGCGAGGCCCGCGCGCTCCCGCAGGTCGTGGTACAGCCGGCTCGCGAGGAATCCGCCGCCGAGCACTGCGTTGCCGAGCTGCAGCGCCTCGTAGTCGGGGTCGCTGCGCCGGATCGCGAGCGTCTCGGCGAGCATCACCTTCACCTGCACGCGGCTCGCATCGGGCACGGCCGTGCTGCTCGCGCGGTTCGGCGGAACGGGCGGCAGCTCGACCTGCGGGGGGTCGCCCTGCGCGCGCCAGGCGCCGAAGCTGCGCTCGACGACCTCACGCGCGCGCTGCGGGCTGATGTTGCCCACCACAACGATGGTCGTCATGTCGGGGCGAAACACGCGGCGGTAGTAGGCGCGCACGTCGGCGATCGAGAGCGCGCGCAGGCTCGCAGGGGTGGCGTGGCGCAGCTCCGGATCGTGCGACGGGAAGAGCGCCGCCTTGAGCGCCTGCGAGCTGAGGAAGCCGGGGCTCTGCAGCGCGCCGGGCAGCGCAGCCTCGGTCTCGCGGCGCACGACATCGAACGCGCTTTCGGGCAGCGCGGGCTCGAGCTCGTTTTGCGCCAGCAGCTCCATGCCGCGCGCGAAGTGCTCGGTGAGCACCTGCAGCGAGAAGTCGGCGCCGGCCGACTCGCTCGCGCCGATGTCGTCCAGCGCCTTCTGGAAGTGCGCCTGGTCGAGCGTCGTCGTGCCGTAGGAGAACAGCTGCTCGAGCACGCCGCTCAGCCCTTCCTGGCCGGGCGGCACCTCGAGCGAGGGCCGGTTGCGTATGTGCCCGTAGACGCTCACCGTGTCGCTGATCGATTCGGGCTGAACGATGAGGCGGATGCCGTTCGGCAGCTGGATGCTCGTCGGGTCGAGCGTCCAGCTCGGCACTGCGATGCGCCCGACGGCGGTTCGCGCCCAGCCGGG
>DASPRB010000256.1:0-5382 GCA_035624675.1 Burkholderiales bacterium | reverse complement strand
GCTCGGCGTCGTGCACGATCCGCAGTGGGTAACGAACTACGAGCTCGACAGCGTTGCCGGGGCCGCACGCGGCTTTGGGATCCGAATCGAGCTCGCCGAAGCCACCACGCTCGCTCAGCACCTCGACGCGGTGGCGCGTCTGCAGGCGGCGCGCGTCGACGCCTACTACGTCGTCTGGACGGGGTCGAGCCTCGCCGTACGCCGCGATCTTTGCGCAGCGATCCGCGCCACGAGGCTGCCCGCGATGTACGGCAACGGCGTGTTCTGCGACGACGGCGGACTGATCGCCTACGGGCGGGTGCCGTTCGATCTGCCCGTGATATCCGCCGAATACGTCGACAGCATCCTACGCGGCGCCAGGCCTGCCGACCTGCCGGTGCAGGAACCGACCGTCTTCGAGCTCGTCGTCAACCTGGCGACCGCCCGGGCGCAGGGTCTCAATATCCCGCAGGCGACCCTCCTGCGCGCGACCCGGCTGATCGAAAAATAGGGTCTGTCCCTATTTTTGCTTACGCTGTGCGACCAGGTAGCGCGTGCGCGCCGAGAGCCTGACCAGGCTGAGATCGCCGGCCTGCGCCCGGCCGCCCGCGCGAATCGCGGCGGCGATCGATGCGAGCTCGTCCTCGTGGCCGAACCAGCTGGTTCCCGACAGGTATTCCGCGACCGCCGCCACGCGCGCGCCGTCCGCGGCCGCGCGCTCGAGCCAGGCGTGGGCGTCGAAAGCATAGTACTGCTCGGCGCAGAAGCGCTCGAGCTCGGAGGGGGTAGCGGTCACGCTCATGCGCGCATTCTGTGCCGCCCACGTTACAATCATTCGCGCACCGACCGGGAGGCGGGCACGCGCTGCGGCAGGAGCAGGATGCAGGCAACCATGAAGAGCGCGAGCCAGGAAGACGAGCCGATGCGGCTCAGATGCAAGCCGCCCATCGCGTGCGGTTTGGTGAGCAGGTCGCCAAGCGTCGCGCCCAACGGTCGCGTCAGGATGAACGCCGACCAGAAGAGCAGGGTACGCGACACGCGCGTGAAATAGTACCCGCCGGCGACGAGCACGAGCGCGGCGCCGAACACCAGCGCCCCGCCCTCGAAGCCGAGGCCGCCGCTGTCGGCGAGGAAGTCGCCGAGGGCGGTGCCGAGCGTGTTGGAAAAGAGAATCGTCGCCCAATAGAACGCCTCCATCCCGGGCGAGTCGATGTGATCGACCGACACCGTGCCCATCGTGTAGCGCCACAGGCCGAGTACCCCGATCAGCAGCGCGAACAGGATGAGCGACCCGCCCACGTAGCCGATCCCGAGCGAGCGGTCGGCGAAATCGGCCATCGTCGTGCCGGCCGTGGTGGTGGCGACGATCACCGCCCAGTACAGGAGCGGATGCAGCCTCCGCGCGCGGATCTGCGCGGCGGCAGTCACGACCAGGAACGCGATGAAGATCGAGCTGCTCACCGCGTAGCCGAGGCGCAGCGTCATCGACAGCGCATCGCCGCCCGTCTCGCCGAGCGTGGTCGCGGCGATCTTGATCAGCCAGAAGGCGAGCGTAACCTCGGGGACTTTGCTTGTGCGCATGGGCGGCGAGCGCGCAGCGTGCCAGCGCAAACTTAAGGTCGACTTAAGGCGGGACTGACCCTATATTTCGCATGTCGAAAAATAGGGTCTGTCCCCAATTTATGCGCACCCAAACGCAGCACGGCCGCTATTTCGAGGAGTTCCGCGTCGGCGACGTCTACGAGCACCGCCCAGGGCGCACGATCGGCGAGGCGGACAACACGTGGTTCTCGCTGCTCACCATGAACCAGCACCCGCTGCACAGCGACCACGCCTACGCGGCGCAAACGCAGTTCGGCAAGCCGCTCGTCAACTCGTGCCTCACCCTTTCCATCGTCACCGGCATGAGCGTAGACGACGTGAGCTACAAGGCGATCGCCAACCTCGGCTGGGACAAGGTGAAGCTGCTCGCCCCGGTGTTCGTCGGCGACACGATCTACGCCGAGTCCGAGGTGCTCGCCGCGCGGCGCTCCGAATCGAACCCGCAGCGGGGCATCGTCACCGTGCGCACCACCGGCAAGAAGGCCGACGGCACGGCGTTCATGACCTTCGAACGCTCGATGCTCGTGCCGCTGCGCGGTGAAAAAGAAAAATAGGGACAGACCCTATTTTTACTGGATCGTCGGCGCCACCGCGCGCGTCTTGACCCACTGCATGATCGCCGCCGCGACTTCCTTCTCGCGGCCGGCGAAGCCGTGGTAGCTGAACGCCTCGCACGGCGGACCGTGCGTGTCACTCGACCCTTTCACGGTAACGAGCGGGAAGCGGTACTTCGCGGCGAGGTCGCGCGCGCGGCCGTAGGGCGTCGCGACGCAGCCGTCGTACTCGTGATGCACGAACAGCATCGGCACCTTGACCGCGCCGAAGTCGAACGACGCGACCCCGGGTCCCGCGCGCGTGGCCTGGACGATGGTCGAGGTCATGACCGCGCCCGCGATCCTCGTCCCGAGCGCGACGGCGAGCGGTGCGACCGATACCGTGCCGCGGCTCGTGCCGACGAGGTAGATCTCCGCCCCGGGAAACCGCGCGGCGAGCATGTCGAGAATCTTGCCGACGTCGGCGGCGTGCGTGTTGCCCAGCCGGAACTCGTCGTCGAAGCAGCAGTACTGGTCGGTCGGCGCGTCGACCGAGACCGCTGCGGTCTCGGCGTCGACGAACAGCGCGCGCGAGCGCAGCAGGTAGTTGCCGAGCAACGCGAACCCGATGCGCCCGTCCTTGACTTGCAGCCGCATGATTCCCGGATAGCCCGGGAACAGCATCAGGATGCGCTTCGGCTTCTGCTCCGCCGAGGCCATCGACAGCAGCACCGGCTCGTCCACGCCCGGTCGCACGGCGACGCGCGCGATCTCTTCGTACGGGGCCGCCGTGCTCCGCAGCCACTCGCCGTAATCGCGGGCCTGCGCCGCACCGGCCGCAAGGACGAGCGCGACGCCGAGCAGCAAGCGGAAAAGAGGGTCTGTCCCCATTTTCACTTCTGGTACGAAACGAGCTCCATGGTCTCGGTCCAGGCCCGACCGTCCTCGTGCGAGATCACCGCTTTCACGAGGCGCCCGGCGGCCGGCGAATACCAGTAGTCCGCGTCGGCGATGTGCCAGTGCTCGGAGTGGCCGCGTTCCGAGCCGTACTGGTCGATCGTCACGTGCACGCGCCGCGCGTCGAACGTGCCCGCTTGCACGTGCACGCTCGCGCTTCCCAGGAAATGCGCTCTGACCCTGCAGTCTCCCGCGCTCCAGTCGGCGGACGCGGACCAGTGATCGCAGGCCGCGCCGCCTTCGACCTTCACCGAGTCGACCCATCCGCTGGCCGGCGCATCCTGCAACGCGAAGTAGTACGGCGCGAACTGCATGCCGGCGCGCATGTCGAGGTATGCGCCCTCGTGATGCTCGTCGATCAGCCTCTTGCCCGTTTCCAGCTGGACTTGCTCGACGATCTCGACCGGGTTGATCTGCACGATCCCGAAGCGCCGCAATGCAGCGCGGAAATTTCGGGTATCCCGATAGGAATACTCCCAATGATCGCCTTGGCGCAGCCCGCCCCTGCCGATCGCGGCCATCGGGGGTGAAGCGGCGGCTGTCGACGGCGGCGCCGCCTCTCCCGGCGGCAGCAGATAGGTGGAGAAGAAGCGCTCGGCCCGCTCCTTGTCGACCGCGTCCAACCGCTGCCAGGTTTGCCGCAGCTTGTCCTTCTGGCCGGCCTGCGCATAGAGGGCCCCCAGGGCTTCCAGGCTGTCGCCGTCCTTCGGATCGAGGCGCACCGCTTGCTCGTAGGCGCGCGCGGCCATTGCGGCCTCGCCCGCGCCCTGATAGCGCTGCCCCAGCTCGCGCCACGCCGCCGCATTGTTCGGCTCCAAGACGATCCTCCGCTCCGCCGCCTCGACGCCCTGCGCCGGAGACGCCGCGGACGCAACCCGGTCCACCCAGGCGACGGCGAGGATCGCGGCGAGTAGCGGATAGAGAATTCGCCGGGCGGCCATGGGGCGCGAGCCGGATCCGTCCCCGCGTGTTACGCCGCCGCGCCCTTCGCCTTGAGGGCCTGCCACACCTTCTCAGGCGTGATCGGGATGTCGAGGTGCGTGATGCCGAGGTGGTTGAGCGCGTCGACCACGGCGTTCGCGATCGCCGGCGGCGCGCCGACGGTGGCCGACTCGCCCACGCCCTTCGCGCCGAAGGGATGGTGCGGCGAGGGGGTGATGGTCTTGTCGGTCTCCCAGTTCGGCGATTCGAGCGACGTCGGCACGTAGTAGTCGATGAAGCTGCCGCCGGTGATGTTGCCTTCCGCGTCGTAGCTGATCTCTTCGTAGAGCGCCGGCGCCAGGCCCTGGTTCAGGCCGCCGTGGATCTGCCCGTCGACGATCATCGGGTTGATGATGTTGCCGCAGTCGTCCACCGCGACGAAGCGCCGCACCTTCACCACGCCCGTGCCGCGGTCGATGTCGACCACGCAGATGTAGCTGCCGAACGGGAAGGTGAGGTTGGGCGGATCGTAGTAGTGCGTCGCCTCCATCCCCGCCTCCATGCCCTGCGGGTGGTTGGTGTAGGCGGCGAAGGCGCACTCCTGGATGGTCTTCGCTTTCTGCGGCGCGCCCTTGACGAAGAACTTGCCCGGCTCCCAGTCGAGGTCGTCTTCCTTCACCTCGAGCAGGTGCGCGGCGATCTTCTTCGCCTTGTCGCGGATCTTGCGCGCCGCCATGGCGCAGGCGGCGCCCGAGGTCGGCGTCGAGCGGCTGGCGTAGGTGCCCAGTCCGTAGGGCGCGGTGTCGGTGTCGCCTTCTTCGACCTGCACGTCGGACGCCGGGATACCGAGCTCCTGGGCCACGATCTGGGCGTAGGTCGTCTCGTGCCCCTGGCCCTGGCTCTTCGTGCCGAAGCGCGCGATCGCCTTGCCGGTCGGGTGCACGCGGATCTCGGCCGAGTCGAACATCTTGATGCCGAGGATGTCGAAGTCCTTCGACGGACCCGCGCCGACGATCTCGGTGAACGACGAAATGCCGATGCCCATCAGCTCGCCCTTCTTCCTCTTCTCGGCCTGCTCCTTGCGCAAGGCGTCGTAGCCGATGATGTCCATCGCCTTCCTGAGCGCGCCCTGGTAGTTGCCGCTGTCGTACTCCCAGCCGAGCACGGACTTGTACGGGAACTGCTCGGGCTTGATGAAGTTCTTCATGCGCAGCTGGGCGGGATCCATGCCGAGCTTGTGCGCGAGCGAATCCGTGATGCGCTCGATCGCGTGCACGGCTTCGGTGACGCGGAACGAGCAGCGGTAGGCGACGCCGCCGGGCGGCTTGTTGGTGTACACCGCGTCGACCTCGCAGAAGGCGTGCTTCAGGTCGTACGAGCCGGTGCAGAT
>DASPRB010000182.1:0-4785 GCA_035624675.1 Burkholderiales bacterium | reverse complement strand
CCGAGGTTGTCGCGCAGCACCCAGAGCAGCGGCGTGTCGTCCGCGACATCGAGTTGCATGTGCTTGCCGTTCACGTAGAGAGTGACCATGAATGCTCCAAGGGAGGTGGCAGGCGGATTATGAAGTGGAATCGAGCCGCTTGCTGCGGGCAATTTCACTCCGCAAATCGATCGACGTGCTCGTGCTCAAGCGCCAATTGTTGTGGCGCCACGACACCGGGCTCTTCAGTGAGCGCGTATTCCCTCGACCACGCTGACTCCCGCTCGGGTGGGCACGATCCTGTGCAGCGCGAAGCCGGCGGCTTCGTAGAGCGCGCGGAAATCGCTTTCCGAACGCTGACGTCCTCCGGTGCTCACCAGCATGTTGACGTCGCCGGTGAATGCCCTGCGGTTCGCGAAGGACGGGTCGGCACGCAACGGATAGATGGGCTCGACTATCAGGAGCCTTCCGTTCCCGTGCATTGCGCGATGACAATTCATCAATATTTTGGTCGCGCGGTCGTCGTCCCAGTCATGGATCACATGCTTCAGGATGTACGCGTCCGCGCCCGGCGGAACGCCCCGGAAAAAATCTCCGCCAACGGCCTCGCACCGGTGCGCGAGCCCGCTCTCGACGATTGCTTTGCGCGCGCGCTCGGCGGCATGCGGTTGGTCGAAGACGATCCCGCGCAGATGAGGATGAGCCCCGAGTATGCCGATCAGCAGCGCACCGCTCCCGCCGCCGATATCTGCGACGACGCGGACCGGCGCGAAGTCATACGCGTCTGCCACGGCGGTCGCAGCTTGCCGCGTGAGATCCGCCATGGCCGCATCGAAGATCGCGTAGTCTTCCGCGTCGCGCATTGGGTCCTTGAACGGGTCGTCGACCCCGCGCTTGCGATAGGCAGGTTGACCCGTCCGCACACAATATTCGAGGTCCTTCCAGTTATTCTGGATGCGGTCACCTGCGAAGAGCATGACCATCGCGCGCGCGCTTCCGGGCGTGTCTGCACGCAAACACGCTCCGAGCGAGGTGAGCGCGTAGCAGCCGTCCGTCAGTTCCTCGAAGACGCCGGCGCTCGCCAGCAGCCGCATGACTCGATGCAGCGACGGCGCGTGCGCACCAGTAGCTTCGGCCAACAGCTCGGAGCTCTTGGGTCCGTCGGCGAGTAAGTCGGCGATGCCGAGCTTGGCGGCAAGGAAAATTGCGTGAGAAAAGAAATGCCCGGTCGCCAGGTGATACAGGGCTGCCTGCGGCGGCAGGTCGGGCCGCGCGCCGTCATTCGACATGAGTCCTCCTCGGCGGCCTCGGTGAGGTACGGGTGGCCGGAGCCTCCGACGGAATTATGAAATGGAAAAGGCCCGCCGATGGCGGGCCTTTTCATGCGGGGTCTTACCGGTGGGAGCTTTGCTCAGCAGCGATGCTTGAAGTGCCCGTAGGCGTGCCCCCGGCCGGGGTGCTCCTTCCATTTTCCCGGACCCCTGCAGCCGTCGTCGTCGTCATATTCGTAGTGGCGCTCGTGGCGATCCTCGTAGCGCACCGGGCGCTCGCTGCTGTAGCGGGGCGCCGGCGCCGCGGCCGAGACCTGACCGCTGCTGCCGGTCATGTTCTTGCCGATGACCGAGCCGGCCGCACCGCCCACGCCAGCGCCTGCGATCGCGCCGTTCTTGCCGCCGACCGACTCGCCGACCGCCGCGCCGGTTCCGCCGCCGATCGCGCCGCCGATCACGGCACCCTTGCGCGCCGAGCCCTGCGTGGTCACCGCGCCGCCGACTGCGCCGCCGACCGCGCCGCCGACGATCGCGCCGTTCTTGCCGCCGATCGCCTCGCCGATCGCCGCGCCGCCCGCGCCGCCCAGCCCGCCGCCGAGCATGGTGTTGAGATCGCCCGCCGCGGCCGAGCCGGCGGCCAGGCCGAGCGCGATCGCGAACAGTATTTGGGTCTTGCGCATGGTTCTTTTACCTTGCACGGGTGCCGCGAGATGCGGCTTTCTCGTGTGGGATCCTGCATGTGGCGGCGGAACTTCGCAGTTAACTGCATCACGCCGCGACGCTTCCTGACGAAACCGGCCGGAACTAAGTCACCCCTGTCAGGAAGTTGTCGACGACGCCCGCCAGGCCGGGGGCGTCGAGATCGACGAATTCGTAGCGCGCGCGCACGATGGGCTTGGTCAGCTTGAGCAGCGCTGCGAGATCGACCGGCGTCGCGGCGACGACGACGTCGGCGCCGGCCGCCTCGATGCTGCGCGCGAGGGCGGCGAGCTGGGCGGGCGAGTAGCCCATCGCCGGCAGGACGTTCCCGAGATGGGGAAAGCGCTGCAGGATCTCCAGGATAGTGGGCGCCGCGGCGGCGCGCGGATCGACGATCGCTGCGGCGCCGGCACGCGTGGCCGCGAGATAGCCCGCGCCGTAGGGCATGCCGCCGTGCGTGACGGTCGGGCCGTCCTCGATCACCAGCACGCGCTTGCCGCGCACCGCGCCCGGGTCGTCGAGCCGGATCTCGAGCGCCGCGCGCAGCACGGGCGCGCGCGGATTGGCGGCCCGCGCGCTGCGCGTCACCGCCGCGACCGCCTCGGGGCTCGCAGAGTCCACTTTCGACACCACGACCGCGTCGGCCATGCGCAGGCAGGTTTCGCCCGGGTGATAAGCGGCCTCGTCGCCGGCGCGCAGCGGATCGACCAGCACGATGTGCAGGTCGGGGCGCACGAAGGGGAAGTCGTTGTTGCCGCCGTCCCACAGGATGACGTCGGACTCGCGCTCGGCGAGCGCCAGCACGCGCGCGGTGTCGACGCCCGAGTACACGATGCCGCCTGCGGCGAGGTGCGGCTCGTACTCCTCGCGCTCCTCGAGCGTGCACCGCGCCGCGTCGAGATCGGCGCGCGTGGCGAAGCGCTGCGCCGCCTGGCGCTCCAGGTCGCCGTACGGCATCGGATGGCGCAGCACCGCGACGCGCAGGCCGCGCGCGCGCAGGCGTGCCGCGAGCCAGCGCGCGAGCGGCGACTTGCCGGCGCCGGTGCGCACCGCGGTGACCGCGAGCGCCGGCACGCGCGCGCGCAGCATGGTGCTGCGCGGGCCGAGCAGCGCGAAGTCGGCGCCTGCGGCGAGCGCGCGCGAGGCGCGATGCATCACCTCGACATGCGCAAGGTCGCTGTAAGCGAGGACCACCAGGTCGACGCCATCCGCGCTGACGCGCGCTTCGAACTGTTCCTCGGGGACGATCGGGATGCCCTGCGGGTAGAGCGGGCCGGCGAGCGACGCAGGGTAACGGCGCCCGGCGATCCCGGGAATCTGAGCGGCGGTGAACGCCACCACCTCGCAGGCCGGGTCGTCGCGGTACGCGACGTTGAAGTTGTGGAAGTCGCGCCCCGCGGCGCCCAGGATCAGGATGCGCCTGCGCGGCATGATCCTGCACTATATCTCAGGGGTGGCACCTGCTCCTGCAACTTATTTTTGATTGCCCGCCTGGAATCCTTCATATTATCGCCGCGTTCGTTCGACCGCGGCTCGCGGAAAGAGCGAAAACCTACGGAGGAGGGAATGATGAGCAAGAAATCGGGTGCGAATGTCACGCGCCGGAGACTGGTGCAGGCCGCCGGCACGGTGCTCGCGACTGCAGGGCTGCCGGCGACGCTGGCGCGTGCTGCGAGCGGCAGCGACACGCTGCGAGTCGGCTTCATCAGCCCGCGCACCGGACCGCTCGCCGGCTTCGGCGAATGCGACCCCTACGCGCTGCAGCTCGCGCGCAAGGCGCTCGCCAAGGGACTGCGCGTCGACGGCAAGCACTACAAGGTGGAAATCCTGGACCGCGACACGCAGTCCAATCCCACGCGCGCCAGCCAGCTCGCCAAGAGCCTGATCGACGAGGCGCACGTCGACCTGATGCTCACCACCTCGACGCCGGAGACGGTCAACCCGGTGTCCGACGCCTGCGAGGCGGCGGGCGTTCCGTGCCTGTCGACGATCGTGCCCTGGGAAGCCTGGTATTTCGGCCGCGGCGCGAAGCCGGGCCAGCCCTCGCCGTTCCACTGGACCTACCACTTCTGCTTCGGCGGCGGCGACTTCTTCAAGTGCTACAACTCGCAGTGGAACGGTCCGGTCAAGACCAACAAGAAGGTCGGCATCCTGTATCCGAACGACGCAGACGGCAACGCGGTGCGCGAGCACCTCGCGCCCGAGCTGGCGAAGGCGGGCTTCACCATCGTCGATCCCGGCGGCTACGAGGACGGCACGACCGACTATTCCGCGCAGATCGCGAAGTTCAAGAGCGAGCAATGCGAGATCTTCAACACTTTCCCGATCCCCCCGGACTTCGCGACCTTCTGGCGCCAGGCGGCGCAGCAGGGCTACACGCGCATGGTGAAGATCGCGCAGATCGCCAAGACGGGCCTGTTCCCCTCTCAGGTCGAGGCGCTCGGCTCGCTCGGCTACAAGCTCGCCACCGGCTGCTACTGGCACCCGACCTGGCCCTACAAGTCGCCGCTGACGGGGCTTTCGTCCAAGGCGCTCGGCGAGGGCTACGAGAAGGCGACCGGCCGCCAGTGGAACCAGCAGCTCGGCGCCAGCGTGGCGCTGCTCGACGCCGGATTCGCGACGCTCGTGAAGAGCGGCAATCCGAAGAACAAGGCGGGCGTCGCCAAGGCGATGAGCATGCTCAAGGTCGTCACGCCGGTCGGCCCGATCGACTTCACTAGCGGTCCCGTGCCGAACGTGTCGGCGACCCCGATCATCGGCTGCCAGTGGGTGAAGGCGCCGGCGGGCAGCAAGTTCAAGCTCGCGCTGCCGATCACCGAGCACGCCGACGACCCGA
>DASPRB010000153.1:0-4748 GCA_035624675.1 Burkholderiales bacterium | reverse complement strand
GGTCAGCTCGGTGATG
Source organism: Burkholderiales bacterium (assembly GCA_035624675.1). Taxonomy (GTDB): domain Bacteria; phylum Pseudomonadota; class Gammaproteobacteria; order Burkholderiales; family SG8-39; genus DAHVFK01. The sequence goes on along the minus strand of DASPRB010000153.1, from coordinate 4,732 downwards.
GAGGGCGGCGCCAACGTGATCTCCGAGGCGACGCGCATCGGCACCCCGGTGCTCGCCTCGCGCATCGCGGGCAACATCGGCATGCTCGGACGCGGCTATCCCGGCTATTTCCCGCTCGGCGACGACCGCGCGCTCGCGCGCCTGATCGAACGTGCCGCGCGCGACCGCGTCTACTACGAGAGGCTCAAGCGGGCCATGCGCGCGCGCCGTCGCCTGTTCTCCCCCGAGGCCGAGCGCCGCGCGCTCGCGAACCTGCTCGGCGAGCTGCTCGGCTGATCGGTTATCTTTGCATCGATGTCCGCCGTCATATCCGTCACCGACCTGTCGAAAACCTACACGGGCGGCTTCCGCGCGCTCAAGCGCGTGAACCTGCAGATCCGCCGCGGCGAGATCTTCTCGCTGCTCGGGCCGAACGGCGCGGGCAAGACGACCCTGATCGGCATCATCTGCGGCATCGTCACGCCGAGCGAGGGGCAGATCCTGGTCGACGGCCACGACATCGCGCGCGAGTACCGCGCGGCGCGCTCGCTCATCGGCCTGGTGCCGCAGGAGCTGACCACCGACGCCTTCGAGTCGGTCTGGAACGCAGTGTCCTTCAGCCGCGGCCTGTTCGGCAAGGCGCCCGATCCCGCGCACATCGAGAACGTCCTCAGGGACCTCTCGCTGTGGGACAAGAAAGACAACAAGATCATCACCCTGTCGGGCGGCATGAAGCGGCGCCTGCTGATCGCCAAGGCGCTGTCGCACGAGCCGAGGATCCTGTTCCTGGACGAGCCGACGGCGGGCGTGGACGTCGAGCTGCGGCGCGACATGTGGCAGCTCGTGCGTCGGCTGCGCGACGGCGGCGTGACGATCATCCTCACCACGCACTACATCGACGAGGCCGAGGAGATGGCGGACCGGATCGGCGTGATCCACAAGGGCGAGCTGATCCTGGTCGAGGACAAGGCCGAGCTGATGCGCAAGCTCGGCAGGAAGCAGCTTACGCTGCAGCTCGCCGCGCCGCTCGAGCGCATCCCGCCCGCACTCGCCGGCTACGGCCTGGAGCTCGCCGCCGGCGGCAGCGAGATGATCTACACCTACGACGCGGACGCCGGCCGGGAGGGCATCGCCGCCCTGCTCGAGACGCTCGCCGGCTCGGGCATCGCGTTCCGCGATCTGCACACCACGCAGAGCTCGCTCGAGGACATCTTCGTCGACCTGGTGAGCGAGCGGCCGTGAACCTGCACGCGATCCGCGCGATCTACCGCTTCGAGATGGCGCGCACCCGCCGCACGCTCATGCAGAGCATCGTCTCGCCGGTGATCTCGACCTCGCTCTACTTCGTCGTGTTCGGCGCGGCGATCGGCTCGCGCATCCAGCACGTCGAAGGGGTGAGCTACGGCGCCTTCCTGGTGCCCGGCCTGATCATGCTCTCGCTGCTCACGCAGAGCATCTCGAACGCCTCGTTTGCCATCTACTTCCCGCGCTTCACGGGCACGATCTACGAGCTGCTGTCGGCGCCCGTGTCCACGCTCGAGATCGTGCTCAGCTACGTCGGCGCAGCGGCCACCAAGTCGATCATGCTCGGCCTGATCATCCTCGCCACCGCGGCGCTGTTCGTGCCGCTGCGTATCGAGCACCCGCTGTGGATGATCCTGTTCCTCGTGCTCACCGCCGTGACCTTCAGCCTGTTGGGCTTCATCATCGGCATCTGGGCCGACGGCTTCGAGAAGTTGCAGCTCGTCCCGCTGCTGATCGTCACGCCGCTCACCTTCCTCGGCGGCAGCTTCTACTCGATCCACATGCTGCCGCCGCTCTGGCAGACGGTGACGCTGTTCAACCCGGTCGTGTACCTGGTGAGCGGCTTCCGCTGGAGCTTCTACGGCCTCGCCGACGTGAGCGTCGCGGTGAGCCTGGGGATGACACTCGCCTTTCTCGCCGCCTCGCTGGCCATCGTGGCCTGGATCTTCAGGACCGGCTACCGGCTGAAGACCTGAGCGCCGCGCAGATCGGTATTGCCCGGGACCGCCGCTTCAACGGACCGCCGGCTCGTCCTGTCCGTTGGCGACGAAAGCGGGCCAGCGAACAAAATTGTCGTGGCGCCCGCCGAAGGCCGGAACGACGTACAGAAACGTGATCACCGTGGACTCGGATACTCTCATGACGAGTGAGCCGTCGTCGGCCCGCAGGAAGTGCCGGGAGAGCCTTGCGATGCTCCAGTTGCCCAGACCCGCTTCCAATGTCGTCAATCCGATCGCCTGCGCGTCGGACTGAGATGCGTTGCGAAGTCCTGACCCGGTACGGGAAATATCGACTCCATCGCTGTCGCAGCTGAAATCCCCCTGGTCCCGTTTTAGAGTGATGGGCGCGGTTCCATCCTCCGCCGTGATAACGAGGGTGTTGTCGTCGGGCTGTTTGATGGCTACCCAACCGTGGCCCTGGATGATCCCTGGCGTGCGCCACGCCAGGATGTTTGAAGTCAAATCGGATTCGCAGTACCAGTCGTAGGCATAATGGATGTGCCAACGCTCGCAAGGGCGCGCCGTCTGGCCGACGTTATCGTATCGACCTTCGATCAGTGGACACGAACCCCTCATGGCCTGCTCGGTAGGCGGCCAACCGGCAGGGTACTGAGTGCCGGTCACGCAGCCTATCAAGGACGAAATCGACAACACGGCTGCGATCGCGCGCAGCGCGCGCGGCATTGAATCGTCCATTCTCCCCAAGCACATCGGAAGCAGATCGCGGCGGCGCATTGCGGCTCCTCGGCAATCCATCCTAGAGCGGCGAATCGGCGACGGCCATCCCACGGCTATGGGGCAATGCAGACAGCGTCCCGAAAGGCGCGTGAACCGCTCCTGACAACGGGGACAGTTCAGCCCGGGAAATCGATCACGTTCACGTGCGCGCGCGGGCGCGGCGGAAACCTCTTGTTACTTATTGCCACAGCTGTCTGCGATGGGAGCAGGCACGATAGGCAGCGAAAGGAGACGAGCCATGAAAATTCACCACAAACTGATCGCGGGAAGCGCGCTGCTCGCGTTGATGAGCGGAAGCGCGCTCGCCCACAGCGACGTGCACTTCGGCTTATCGATCGGGATTCCCGTCGCTCCGGTCTATGTCGCCCCCGCGCCGGCGTATTACCCGCCTCCGGGATATTACGCAGTCCCTCCGGCGAGCTACGATGCGCCCCCGCCGCCGCAGGTGTACTACAGCGCGCCTGACCCGGCGTACTACGACGCCGCGCCCGGCTATTCGCACCACTACGGTCCGTCGTACCGGCGGTACCACGAGAGGCGCGAGTGGCGGCACGAGCACGAACACGAGGACGACGACGATTAAAGACAGCCGGCGCTGCGGGCGTCAGCGCCAATCCCGCTCGGAAGGTGGCCTGACGGCGACCGAAGCCTGGAGTCCGGACAACAGGTCGGACACCAGTTCGCCGGCCGCGTCGTCGGTCGATTGATCCAGCTGCCGGCGCACTTCTCGCGGCCCCACCCGCCTCGTCAGACGCGACAGCTCCACGTCGGACAGCCCGGTGCGGCTGGTTTCCCAGACCGTCGCCACGGGATGCAGGCGCACGAGTTCGGCCGTCATCCTGACGGGCACGGCACCCGCCCTTACACCGGATCCGGTGCCACGCGCACCATGCGCTTGCCGCGGTTCCTGCCGGCGAGCAGGCCGACGAGCGCCGCAGGCGCGTGCTCGAGGCCCTCGACGACGTCGTCGAACACCTTGATCGCCCCCTGCGCGACCCAACGCCGCAGATCGGCCTCGGCCTGCGCGTCCTGGGCGGCGAAGTCCATCACGATGAACCCTTCCATGCGCAGGCGCTTCACCACGATCATGCCGGGCACGTTGCGCGGCCCGGCCGGCGCGGCGCTGTCGTACTGGCTGACCGCGCCGCAGCACACGACGCGGCCCTTCTGGTTCATCTGGAAGAGCGCGGTCTCGAGGACGCTGCCGCCCACGTTGTCGAAGTAGACGTCGACGCCCGCGGGGCACGCGGCCTTCAGGTCTTTGAAGAGATTCCCCGCCCGGTAGTCGACGCAGGCGTCGAAGCCGAGGGCATCCTTCACCCACGCGCACTTGTCCGCGCCGCCGGCGATGCCCACCGCGCGGCAACCGAGCGCCTTGGCGATCTGCCCGACGTACATGCCGACCGAGCCGGCCGCGGCCGACACCGCAACCGTCTCGCCCGCCCGCGCGCGCCCGACGCCGAGCAGGCCGTGGTACGCGGTCTTGCCGGCGATGCCGTACACCGACAGCAGATGCGACAGCGGCCGCGCGCGCGGCAGCTTGCGCGCGCGCCGCGCCTTGACCGCCGCGAACTCGGCCCAGACCGATTCACCCGCAACGATGTCGCCCGGCGCGAGCGACGCGTCGCGCGACGCCACGACCTCGCCGATCGCATAGGTCGGCATGACGTCGCCCGCCTTGACCGCGTCGCGGTAGGTCGCGCCCTGCATCCAGGCGCGGTTCGCCGCGTCGATCGACATCAGGATCGTGCGGATCAGGACCTCGCCCTCCGCAGGCGCGGGGCGGGAGGCATCGCATATCTCGAAATTCGCTTCGCTCAGCGTCCCCTCGGGGAGCGCGCGCACCACGATCTGACGGTTGGCTGCCATGAAGGCCGTTGCCGCGTGCGGCGCGGCCTCAGCCGCCGCCCTCGCGCATCAGCGGAATCAGGACCTGCCGGAAGGCCGCGTCCCACGCCGCATCGGCGCCGGGCGGCCAGGCCGCGCCAAGG
>DASPRB010000150.1:0-8497 GCA_035624675.1 Burkholderiales bacterium | reverse complement strand
ACACCGGGGATCTCCGCCTTCACGTTGTAGGACTTCTCGTCCTCGCGCACGTCGACCTTCATCTTCAGCTCGCCGTCGCCCGGCATCGCGACCGGCTTGAGCCAGAACCCCTTGGCGAGATCGCCGAACACGTCGTCTAGCAGCCCGCCGTAACGCTGGATGTTTGCCATGCTCGTCTCCTTTTCCTGCGGGAATTCGCGCGTCCATGCTAACGGTCCGGCCGCGCGCGCTTTTGACGCAAGTCAAGAATAACCCGGCGATAGCGAGGTCCAATCGTTCGAATTGCCAAAATCGATTTGCCGGCGCCCCGGGCGATCGCTAGCCTTAGCCGGCATATGACCCAGCGCGAAGGCAGCCTCGAAGCGCCGACCCGGCACCCGCTCGACTGGCAGAGCGCGTCCTTCTACGACGAGGGCGCGCTCTACAAGGAGCTCGAGCGGGTGTACGAGATCTGCCACGGCTGCCGCCGGTGCGTCAACCTGTGCACCGCGTTCCCGACGCTGTTCGATCTCATCGACCAGGGCAAGACGATGGAGATCGACGGCGTCGAGAAGCAGGACTACTGGAAGGTCGTCGACCAGTGCTACCTGTGCGACATGTGCTACATGACCAAGTGTCCGTACGTGCCGCCGCATCCCTGGAACGTCGACTTTCCCCACCTCATGCTGCGCGCCAAGGCGGTCAAGTTCAAGCAAAGCGGCGCGCGCGCGCGCGACCGGCTGCTCAGCTCGACCGACGCGCTCGGCAAGCTCGCCACCATCCCGGTGGTGGTGCAGACGGTGAACGCACTCAACAAGAACGGCGCGGCGCGCGCGCTGATGGAAAAGACGCTCGGCGTGGCGAAGGAGCGCGAGCTGCCGCCGTACGCGGCGCACAAGTTCCGCCCGAACGCCGCGCGCGCCAAGGACTTCCCGGTGAAGGACGGCAAGAACGCGCCGGGCAAGGCGGCGATCTTCTCGACCTGCTACGTGAACTACAACGAGCCCGGCATCGGCCACGACCTGCTCGCGATCCTCGAGCACAACGAGATCCCGTACGTGATCGTCGACAAGGAGGCCTGCTGCGGCATGCCCAAGCTCGAGCTGGGCGATCTCGAGACGGTGGCCGCGCACAAGGCGGCCAACATCCCGCCGCTCGCCAGGCTGGCGCGCGAGGGCTACGCGATCCTCACGCCGGTTCCCTCCTGCACGCTGATGTTCAAGCAGGAGCTGCCGCTCATGTTCCCGGACGACGCGGAGGTGAAGGCCGTGCAGGAAGCGATGTTCGACCCGTTCGAGTACCTGGTGATGAGGAAGCGCGACGGGCTGCTCAAGACCGACTTCAAGGAGCGGCTCGGAAAAGTCTCCTACCACATCCCCTGCCACTCGCGCGTGCAGAACATGGGCCAGAAGACGCGCGAGGTGCTCGAGCTGGTGCCGGGCACCGAGGTCAATACCGTCGAGCGCTGCGCCGGCCACGACGGCACCTGGGGCGTGAAGCGCGAGTACTACGCCAACTCGATGAAGATCGGGCGCCCGGTGTTCCGCCAGATGGCGGCAACGCAGCCCGACTACGTGAGCTCGGACTGCCCGATCGCGGGGCGCCACATCCTGCAGGGCATGCGCGAAGGCGGCGAGGCGGGCGGGGCGGCGAAGGCGCACCCCATCACGCTGGTGCGCAAGGCCTACGGCATCTAGCCGGGCCGGCTAGAGGTCGCGCCCGCCGGCCCCTAGCGCGCTCCAGGCTTCGTCCTCGAACCTTCCCCGCTCGGCGGCATCGTCGATCGAGGCGGCGAGCGCCGCCACCAGCTCGCGCCGGCCGCGCGCGCCCCTGGCCGCGCGCTTGACGATCACCGCAGCCATCGGGCCGACTTGCCGCGCGAGCAGCTTCTCGACGCGCGCGAGCGCCGCCCCGTCGAAGCTCGCCGGCGGCGCTTCGGCGGCCTCGCGCGACGGCGCCTCGCGCGACGCCGGCGGCTCCTCGCGCGCGGCCGCGGGCAGGCTCTTCCTCGCCTCGAGCATGAACTGCTCGCGCTGGGCGGGCACCGGCACGCAGTCGGCGAGCAGGCCGATCAGCTCGGTGACCGAGCCCGCCTTGCGCGCGGTCTTCTTCGCGAGCAGCGGCGCGATCGGCCCAAGGTAGCCGGTCAGCCGGATGCCGAGCGCATCGACGAGCGCTGCGTCGAGCGCGCTCGCGCTCGGCTGCGCGACGACCGCGCCAGCCGGCTCGGGGGGTGGCGCCGACTTCGCCTCGCTCGGGCCGCGCACCATGACCTCGTAGACCTGGTGCGCGCGCACGTGCTTGTCCGTGTGCTCGCCCTGATAGCGGAACAGCCGCTCGTACTCGTCCGAGATGCGCGACACGATGTCGTAGTAGCTGCGCGACACGAGGATCTGGTTCGGCTGCGCGAAGCTCATGATGCGCTGCGCGACGTTTATGCCGTCGCCGATGATGTTCGGCTGGCCGTGGATGTCCTTGGCCATCTTCACCGGGCCGAGGTTGATGCCCATGCGCAGCGCGAACTCGGGGTAGGCGTGCTCGGCGATCGCCACGCGCAGCGCGTTGGTGATGAACACCGCCTCCTCCGGGTCGCCGAGCAGGCAGATCGCCGCGCCGTCGCCGGCATCGATCACGATGCGGTCGTCCTGCGAGATGCCCTGCAGCGCCTCGGAAAGCATGCCGTTGAACCAGCCGCGCTGCGCGACCTGCTTGGCCACCGTCTTCTTGGAATACGCGACGATGTCGACGAACACCACGCTGCAGATGAAGGTGCGGCCGACGCTGCCGAGCTGCGGATTGTGCATGCGCTAGGGCTCGATCATCTGCATCGCCTTCTGCAGGCTGCGCCGCATGCGGTTGAACGAGGCCGCCAGCACCGAGATCTCGTCCTTGCCCTGCGCGGGCAGCTCGGCGCGCGAGAAGTCCCCCGTGCTCACCTTGTCGGCGGTGTCCGACATGCGCCGGATCGGCCGCACGATCATCATGCCGAGCATCAGGTTGAGCACCACGAATACCGCGACGAACACCGCGGCGAGCGACCCCATGAACGCGCGGAAAGCGCGCTCGGCATTGCGGATCGGCAGCGCCATCGGCACCGAGACGATCTGCGCGCCGACGATCTCGTTCCACTTCCAGCCGAAGCCGTTCGACTCGCCGTACAGCTTGATCATCGACGCAGGCGCGGCCTGCGGCACGCTGTGGCAGGCAAGGCAGGCCGGGTCGACGATCTTGATCGGCCGCGCGATGAACAGCGAGCGGCCCGTCGGCGTGTCGCGCTCGCCGACCAGCTCCTTGGTATCGGCGTGATCGCGGAAGTCGCGCACCAGGTCGGCCTCCCAGTCGACCGCGCGGTCGCGCGGATTCGTGGGGTTGAGCGTCGCCTCCTTGTACGAGTAGTCCGGGTGCGCCTTGCGCAGCTCGTTCACCGTCTCGGTGGCAGCGTAGGCGGGCACGCTCTGCGGCAGGAACACGCGCATCAGCTGCAGCTCGAGGTGCGGCTTGACCTGCTTGACGGTGTAGCCGCGGATGGCGAGCGCCGATTCGAGCATCAGGCGCGCGTTGCGCACCACCTCGTCTTTGGCGTTCGCCTGCAGCAGGCCCCAGGAGATCCAGCCGGTGACCCCGAGCCCGGCGGCGAACACCGCGAGCAGCACGAGGTTGAACTTGGTGCGTATGCCCATAAAGCCTCCGCCTACTTGCAGCCCTGCGCCGCGTCGTACGCCTTGGTGAAGCCCATCAGGCTGAAGCGCGCGTCGTGCACGCCGGTGACCGGGAACTCGGGCCAGAAGCGCAGCCGCGCCTCCACCTCCCTGCCCGCCTTGAAGCCCTGCACGAGATCCGCGTAGCGCGACTCGAACACCGCGCGCTTCTTGCCGTCGACGCGGTCCATGCGGATGAAGCCGTGGCCGGGCAGCGCGAGGCCGATGTCGGAGAAGCCGGCATCCAGGTCCGAGGGCGACTCGACCACCACCTTGGTGGCGTCGACTTCGATGCGCGCCTGCACGGTCTGGTAGCCGTCGTTCACCGATTGCGGCGCCGAACGCAGCGCGCAGCCGGCATCGCGCGCCACCTCCCAGTTCGGCGCCTCGGCCGACGCGCCCCCCGCCGCGCTGGCGGCGAGCGCGGCGCCGAGCAGCAGACGGGCAGGCAAACGGCGCATCGGACGATTAGAGCACCCGGACAGGCCCTCCCGCAACCGCCCTCAGCCGGCGCGCCAGCTGCCGAGCGTGTGGGCGCGCCCCGCGGGCAGCAGCTGGCTGCTGCGCTGCACAGCGGCGCCGAGCGCCCCCGGCGCCACCGCCAGCACTCCGGCACGCGTCTCCGGGTCGGCGAGCGCATGCTCGAGCGCGGGCGCGTCGGTCCAGGCGAGCGCGCCCGCCTCGACGCGCGCGTAGATGCGGCCGGTGTCGCGCTCGGCGAAGTTGAGCGCGCGCAGGCGGCGGGCGCACTGCACGAGAAAGCCGGTATTGCGCCCGGGCGCGGCCGCCTCGCCGCCGGGATAGACCTCGGCCGCGCAGCTCGCGCCGACGTTGATCCTCGCGTAGCGCTCGATGTCCAGCATGCCCTTCACGTCGAGCACGTTCAGCTCGCCGTTCAGGCCGAACGCCACCGTGCGCGGGCGCTCGCCGGCCGGCACGCCGTTGTCGAGGAATTCGTAGTGCACCCACTTGTCGCTGCGCAGCGCCCAGGTGAAGAAGAGCTCGGGCATGCCCGCGTAGGCCTCGACGTTGTGCGCGAGCAGGTCGTCGACCGCCTTGTAGCGCCCGACGTCCAGTCCGCGCTGCCAGGAGCGCTCGACGGTGGCGTGCGGCGGGGTGATCATGAAAAACAGGTACAGGAAATGCCCGAAGCGGGTGAGCAGGTTGCTGCCCGCCTCGTCCGATTGCGGCGCGAAGCTGTCGAAGCGGAAGCGGTCGATCAGCAGGTGCGACATGCCGCCGCGCTCGGCCTTGTGCGCCATATAGCGGTCGAGCTTCTGGTCGACCATGCGCAGCTCCTGGCCGGTGAAGCTGCCCGCGTACTTGTGGGCCTCGCCGAGCGAGCCGTAGTCGAGCAATTGCTTCCTCCAGATGTCGGGGCTGATGAGCGCGAAGTCGCTCCACGCGGCGCCGATCTCGCCGGCGAGCGCCTTCTGCAGCGGGCGCATGCTGCTCTTGCCCGAGGCGGAGGCGCCCTTGGTGTTCATCACCACCGGCCGGCGCTGCGCCGGCAACGGCGCGTAGCCCTCGGCGCGCACCGCCTCGGCGAGCAGGGGCTCGATCTGCCGGCCGAGCGCGACGCTGCCGTGCTCGTTCATCGCCAGGCGTGTGGCGATCCTGGCGAGCAGCGCGGGCTCGCCCCACAGGCGACCGTGGCGCGCGCACACCGCGCCCGCCACGCGCGCGACGGCGCGCAGCGCGGCGCGCGCGAGCGGACGCCCTTCTGCGGCCGCGCGCGCTTCGAGGCCCTCGATCGATCGTGCGGCGAATACAGCGGCGAACTCGGACGCGGCGAGCGCCGCCACCTCGCGCTCCAGCTGCGCGTAGGCGCGCTCGAGCTCCGCCATGCGCGGCTCGATGTAGCGTGCGAGGATGTTCGAGGTCATGGCGCGGAAGTTGATCCCCAGATCCTCCTGGCGTGCGCCGTCGGGCACCGACAGGTCGGCGGTGACGCGCACCAGCAGCTCGTGCAGAACAAGGCGGCGCGGCCGCAACGCGACCAGCTCCTCGGCCGGCAGGCCGGTGAGGCCGGCGAGCTCGAGCGCCTCGGCCGGACCGCCGAGGGCGTTCTCCGGGCGGTACAGGGTCACCAGCGGCAGCAGGCGGCGCGGCAGCGTCGACTCGATGCCGGGATTCCAGGGGCCGAAGGCGGCAGCGGTCATCACGCGCGCAGCTGGCGCAGCGCGTCGCCGAGCGGCACGCACATCAGGGCCAGCGCGGCGAGGAACAGCGGCCAGTCGAAGGCGACCGGCCGCAGCCGGCCGAGCGCCTGCGCGCTCCATTGCGGCGCGTGCAGCGCGTCGGACATGAACACGTACAGCGCGAGGGCCGCGCCCGCGGCCGCGGCCGCCCAGCCCCAGCGCGCGGGCCAGGGCCGCCGGCCGCCGCGCGCGCACTGCGTGAGCACCGTTGCGAGCGCCACCATGAGCGCGGCGATCGACGCCGGCGCGATGACCGGCCCCCACCAGGGCAGCGGGATGAGGAACAGCACGTCCCAGTCGAGGAGCGTGCGCGGCCAGCCGGTCATCGGCACGAGGAAGACGTAGTAGAAGATGTCCCACACCCCGAAAGCGAGCAGGAAGTAAGCGAAGCGCGTGCGCCCGTCGCGCCCCGCGAGCCAGGCCACCGCGCCGAGCATCGCCAGCGTCGCCGCCTCGCGCGCGAGCTCGATCGCCCCGAGCCGGGGCTGCGGCAGCACCGCGCCCGCGCGGTACGGGTCGAGGCTGCCGAGCAGGGTGCGCAGGTAGGTCACGACGGCGGCCTCGAGCAGCGCCATCGCGATCGCGTAGACGACGACCGCGCGCCAGCGTGCGGGCTCTAGACGACCCTGAAATTCTTGAACTGCCACGGGTCGTCGACGTCCAGGTCCTCGGGAAACAGCAGCCCCCGGTCGACGAGCGGCGTCCAGTTGCTGTAGGCGCCGACGACCTCGCCGAGGTACGGCGCCGCGATCTCGAGCACCCGCTCGAAGTCCATCTCGTCCGGGTCGACGACGCCGCGGCGCGGGTTCTCGATGGCCCACACCATGGCGGCGAGCACCGAGCAGGACACCTGCAGCGTGGTGGCATTGTTGTACGGCGCGAGCCGGCGCGCCTCCTCGATCGACAGGCGCGAGCCGTACCAGTAGGCGCCCTTGGCATGGCCCATCAGCAGCACGCCGAGCTCGTCGGTACCGTCCGTGATCTCGTCCATCAGCACGCGCTGGCGCTCCTGCAGCTTCCAGTTCTTGCCCGCCAGCTCGTGCACCGAGCTGACCGCGTCGTCGCAGGGATGGTAGGCGTAGTGCACCGTCGGCCGGTAGCGCAGGTTCTCGCCGTTCTGCACGGTGAAGTAGTCGGCGATCGAGATCGACTCGCCGTGCGTGATGAGAAAGCCGTGCAACGGCCCCTCGAGCGGCGTCCAGGTGCGCACGCGCGTCGAGGCGCCCGGGCGCTGCAGGTAGATCGCGCAGCCCGAGCCGAACTTGTGGCGCCGCCCGTCGTGCGGGAGGTACTTCTCGTGGCTGCCCCAGCCTAGCTCGGCGGGCTGGCAGCCCTCGCCGGTGAAGCCGTCCACCGACCAGGTATTGACGAACTCGCCGCGGCGCTTGTCGGGCACCGCCTTCTGCGTGTCGCGCTCGGCGATGTGGATCACCTTCACGCCGAGCTTCTCGGCGAGCGCCGCCCACTGCTCGCGCGTTTCCGGGCGCGGCACCCTGACGCGCGTATCGCGCGCGATGTCGAGCAGCGCGCGCTTGACGAAGTGCGACACGAGGCCGGGATTGGCGCCGTGCGTGAGCACCGCGGTCGGGCCTTCGGGATGCTTCTCGCGCACCGCGCGCGCGGCCTCGCGCAGCGCGTAGTTGGAGCGCTGCGAGGGCGACAGCCGCCGGTCGACGTAGCCGCCCGCCCAGGGCTCGATGCAGGTGTCCAGGTACAGCGCGCCGCGCTTCGCGCACAGCTCGATCAGGTTCACGCTCGAGACGTCGACCGACACGTTCAGCAGGAAGTCGCCCGCGCCGAGCAGCGGCTCGAGCACCGCGCGGTAGTTTCCGCGGTTGAGCGGGTTCACGGTGAACTTGACCCCGAAGCGCGCCGCCTCGCGCGCGCCACGCTCGTCGCTCGTGACGATCATGATGTCGGAGCGCCTGACCTTCAGGTGGCGCAGGATCAGCGGCAGCACGCCCTGGCCGACCGAGCCGAAGCCGACGATCACGAGCTTGCCGGGCAGCTTGGCGTGCTTGGTTGCCGGGGTGGCGGATGGTTTTTTCTTCATGGTGCGTTCATTCCCTCAATGCAGATCCAGTGCGTAGCGCTTGAGCACCGTGAGCGGCACGTGCTCGAGCACTTTTTCGTTGGTCGATTCGAGCACCACGCGCGGCGCGCAGCCCGCCTCCCAGGCCTCGCGCCAGCGCAGCACGTGCAGGCACCAGCGGTCGCCGGGCTTTAGGCCGCGGAAGCGCATCGCCGGATTCGGCGTCACCAGGTCGTTGCCGCGCGACACGCTGAAGTCGAGGAACTCCGCGGTGACGCGCACGCACACCAGGTGCGCGACGCCGGCCTCGCCGTGCGTGGCGCAGCAGCCGTCGCGGAAGTAGCCGGTGAGCGGCGCGTAGCTGCAGGCGAGCAGCTCGCCGCCGAGCACATTCTTCTCTTTGACGCTCGCCTCGCTCATACCCTGCGCCGGGCGAACTCGTCGTGTGTCCCGCTCATGCGGTTTGCATCTCCCTTTCTTGCCACAATGCGCTGCAGCAATTGTCTCGCATATCGGCCCCGGTGCCGCAGCGCACACCCAGATTTCGCTTGTGAGGGCACCCGATATATAGCATTCTCCGGCCCGGG
>DASPRB010000140.1:0-12006 GCA_035624675.1 Burkholderiales bacterium | reverse complement strand
AGTGTCTGCGCGCGACTTGCTCGACTTCCGTCCGGAGACCCCCATCACCGAGGCAGGGTTGCGCAACAACATCTCGGTCGGCATCCAGTACCTGGGCGCCTGGCTCGCGGGCAACGGCTGCGTGCCGGTATTCAATCTTATGGAGGACGCCGCCACGGCCGAGATCTCGCGCTCGCAGATCTGGCAGTGGATCCGCAGCGAGAAAGGCAAGCTCGATGACGGCCGCAAGGTCACGGTCGAGCTGTTTCGCAAGCTGCTCGCCGAGGAGCTGCCGAAGGTGAAGGCGACCGTCGGCGAAACCGCCTGGAGGGCTGGCAAGTACGAGCAGGCGGCGAAGCTGTTTGACGACATCACCACCGGTGACTACGTCGAATTCCTTACGCTACCGGCGTATCGGCTGATCGACTGAGCGCTGTACGGCGGGTACCATCGCGCGAGCATGAACCCGCCGCCGACCGCCCGGCCGCCGCAGGACCTGGCCCGCACCGTGCTCGCCGTGCTGTCGCTCGGCGGCATCATCGCGATCTCGATCTGGATTCTCAAGCCGTTCCTGCCCGCGCTCATTTGGGCCGTGATGGTCGTGGTGGCGACCTGGCCGCTCATGCTCAAGCTGCAAGCTTACCTTTGGGGCCGCAGGGCACTCGCCGTCACAGCGATGACGCTCGCGCTGCTGTGCGTGTTCGTCGTCCCGCTTCTACTCGCGGTCGTTACGGTCGCCGAAAATGCGGAGCGCATCACGGGCTGGCTCAAGACGCTCGCCGGCATGCAGGTGCCGCCGCCGCCGCACTGGGTCGCCGGAATTCCGCTGGTCGGCGAGCGCCTAGCATCCGTCTGGCAGCAAGTCGCCGTAGAGGGCTACAGCGATCTCGCCGCGCGTGCGGCGCCGTACGTCAAAGACGTGGGCAAATGGATCGTCGGGCACGCCGGCAGCGCGGGCGCGGTGTTTCTCCAGCTGCTGCTCACCGTGATCATCTCGGCAATCCTCTTCTCCAAGGGCGAATACGCCGCTGCGCGCACGCTGCGCTTCGGGCGTCGCCTTGCGGGTACGCGCGGCGAGGGCTCGGTCGTTCTGGCCGGGCAGGCGATCCGTGGCGTCGCCCTCGGCGTCGTGGTGACCGCGGTCATTCAATCGCTCCTCGGCGGCGTCGGCGTGGCGATCGCGGGCGTGCCGTTTGCCGCGGTGCTGACCGCGCTCATGTTCATGCTGGCGATCGCGCAGATCGGACCGGCACCGGTGCTTGCGCTGTCGGTTGGCTGGCTCTATTGGCAGGGCCACAACGGCTGGGCCACCGCGCTGCTGGTATGGTCGGTTGCGGTCAGCGGCATGGACAACATCGTGCGCCCGCTGCTCATTCGGCGCGGCGCGGACCTGCCGCTACTACTGATCTTCGCCGGCGTGATCGGCGGATTGCTCGCCTACGGCGTGGTCGGCATCTTCATCGGTCCGGTGGTGCTCGCGGTGGGGTTCAAGCTGCTCGAGGCCTGGATTGATGAAGCCGCGGATCAACACGAGTCGGGAGACGCACGATGATCGAGCTGTACATGTGGGGCACCGCCAACGGGCTGCGCGCGAGCGTGGCGCTGGCCGAGACCGGGCTCGAGCACCGCATCCACAAGGTCGACCTGACGAAGGGCGAGCACAAGCGGCCGGAATATCTCAAGCTCAATCCTTCCGGACAGATTCCGGTCATGGTCGACAGCGACGGTCCCGGAGGCGCACCGCTCACGCTCGCGCAGTCCGGAGCGATCTTGCTGTACGTGAGCGAGAAGTCGGGCAAGTTCATGCCGCGGGACGCCGCGCGGCGCGCGCTGGCGTACCAGTGGCTCATGTATGCGATGAGCGACGTGGCGCCGACCAGCGGAGCGATCTTCCAACTCGAGAACACCGCGCCGGAGAAGTCGCCGGCGATCGTGGATTTCTTCAAGAAGCGCCTGATCACGTTCTTTCGCAACGCGGATGCGCGGCTCGCCGGCCGGGAGTATCTTGCCGACGAAGTCTCGGTGTCAGATCTCGCCTTGTATCCGGTCTACGCTGCGCGCAAGGCTGTGCTGGACGAAGCCGGCGGCATGGAGGCGCTCAAGCGCTGGGGCGAGCGCATGGCAGCGCGCCCCGGCGTTCAAAAGGGCATGCGGCCCTAGGAGATGTCGGCAAGCACCGGCGCGTGGTCGGAAGGTCGTTCCAGCTTGCGCGGCGCCTTGTCGATCGTGCACGCGCTGCAGCGCGCGGCGAGAACCTCGGAGAGCAGGATGTGGTCGATGCGCAGCCCGGCATTGCGCCGGAACGCCATCATGCGGTAGTCCCACCACGAGAAGGACTTCTCGGGCTGCTCGAACAGACGGAAGGCATCCTTCAGCCCGATCGCGAGCACGCCACGCAGTGCGTCGCGCTCGGGAGCGGACACGTGCACCTGGCCCTCCCAGACCTTCGGATCGTGCACGTCGCGGTCCTCGGGTGCGACGTTCAGGTCGCCGAGCACCGCAAGCTTCGCGTGACGAGCGAGCTCAGCGGCGAGCCAGGCGTGCAGCGCGCCGTACCACCTCAGCTTGTACTCGTACTTGTCCGAGCCGACCGACTGGCCGTTGGGCGCATAAAGGCACACGACGCGTAGGTCGCCGAAGCTGGCCGCGAGCACGCGCTTCTGCTCGTCATCGAACCCGGGGATGCCCGCCCCCACGTCGGCGAGCGGCCCCCTGGCGAGGATCGCAACGCCATTGTAGGTTTTCTGCCCCGTGAAGGTTGCGCGGTATCCCGCCGCCTCGAGCGCCGCGACAGGGAAATTCGCGTCCTCGACCTTCGTTTCCTGCAAGCAGACCACGTCGGGTGCAGTCTGTCGGAGCCAGCCCGTCAGCTGCTCCAGCCTGACCTTTAGCGAATTGACGTTCCAGGTTGCCAGTTTCACCGTCAGTGGCGGCAGGTTGCCAATTGCGGCGCGGCGGCCCGATTCCAGTCGTCCAGCGTTCCGAGGCTGAGGTACTGGAGCGAGTGCACCGGGGCAAAAATGATCCGCTCTCCGTGCGTCTCCAGGCGCCCCTCCACCGAAACGTAAGTGCGCGACCAGTCGCTGCCGAGCCGCTCTGTAAAGCCATTCTCGCCGTGGAATATATTGGGGCAGGCGCGTTCGATCCGGTCAAACACCCTCGAAATCCGCTCCTCTTCTTCGATCTCGCGCGGATCCGGCGGGACCCGCCGCAGGGCGCAACTGAAGGCGAATTGTCGCGGCACCGCTTGGATATGTCCGGCAACCAGGTTCGCGGCGCGGGACAGCGGGTCCGCATCATCCTTGCGCCACTGAATAAGGTAACAGTCGTGCGGATCCATGCGAAAGCCGTATCGAGCGAACGTCGAATCGTAGGTCTGGACCAGTTCGGGCGACGGTACTCCATTCGAATCATTCGATATCGCGCGTCCAAGCGCGCGCGCGTGCCCGCCTTGTTTCGCGAGCATGGCTTCCACGCGCTGCCAGGCCGGCCCACCGGGTCGAATGCTGTATTGACCGCGCAGATTGACAAAGGACGCACCCGGGTTCAGGAACGGTATGAGCGCCGATAGCGAAAGCGTCTCGACCGTAAAGTAAACTGCGGGATCGGTCTTGCCCGCTTCCGGCACCGACAGCGGATACCAGTCGTGGCTCCAGGGGCCTGTGATCCAACCCCGGACTGGCGCCGCCACGACGCACACGGAGACTTGAAGCGCCGCGATCACAATAAGCGCGTTGCGCGCTGCCTTTGGCGGTAGTAGCAGCATCACAAGACGCGCAAGGCAAACCCCCGCCAGGAGCAGTACGAGCAGGCCGTAACGGCCGTTCGCGGAGCTGTACAGCCACAGCGCCAGGGAGGCAGCGAAAAACGCGAACAATTTTCGGTCGGTCGCCTGCAGTTGCGACATCCAGACGCCGCTCGACCTGCGCCGAAGCGCAAGGGCCGCAAGCGACAAGAGAACCACTACGGCGGCCGCGAAGCGCACGTCCGGAGCCGTGAATTCCACGTATACCCAAGGGACCGGGAAAACCATGCGGAACGGCAGCGCAAGAATGTCCGCGACACTGTGAGGCGCGAATCGCCCCGCGGCGACGTTGAGCGGCGGGAAGTAGGGCGATCGGAACCAGGCATTCAGGAAGGGAAAGAGCGGGTTGCCGAATTTCCGGTAGAGCAACCACATCCACGGCCCAGCCAACAACCCGACCGCGACGAGCCCGCCTGCGATATAGGACGCCAGTGGCCGAATACCTGCGGACCAGCGCGACTGAGTCGATGCGAAGAACAGCGGAACCGCTGCAATTGCGAAAAACGCGTTCGAATACTTGAGGCCGGCGGCGATGCCGAACAAGATTCCGGCCCACCACGCGTGAGCCAGGCGGATCTCCTGATCGCTCTTGCCGAGCAGCAACAGGAATCCGCCGAGCATCGGAATCACCAGGAGCGGGTCGAGAAACGAGGTTCCGAGGATCGCCCAGAAGACCGGGGTGCTGCATCCCAGGACAGCCACGATCACCGCAAGGCGTATGCCGCCGCTGGATCCGTCTGCTCCCAGACATCGTCTTGCGATGAAATAGAGAAGTGCAATGCTCAGGCCGTGGATCCCCGCAAGCGCCATGGATACGAGCACGCTGTGAGTTCCGGATGAGACGCCGACGTAAAACGGAACGTACCCGAGAGGATTCAGGTAGCTCTGTACGCTTGCGGCGAAGAAGTCCTGATCCAGGCGCCCCGAAAGCAATGCATGCGCGACGTAGTAGTGGTAGTTGAGCTGGTCCCAATTCAGGTCCTTGCCGGCGAATAATCCCCAGGCCGCCCCCATAGCGGACGCGACGGCCAAAGGAACGAAAACGGAGAGGATCTTTTTCGCGCGGTTGTTCAAGTTCATCTTCTGAGAGCCGATGCCCAGACCCACTGAGCATCATGTGCGCGGCTTGCACCACGCCGCGAAGCGCATTCCCCGCGCTGCCTAGCGATTCGATCCGGACCCGAAGCGAGGCGCGTAGGGACCGAGTTTCGTCGGCTCCTCTTCCGCGGGCGCCTGCGCCGCGCTTTCGGGAGCCTCCCCCGGAGTGAGGTAACCCTCGGGCGCTGCGGGTCTCGTCTGGTCGCGAGGTGACAGGATGCCGGCCGCCGGGTAGCCGGCGATGTCGAGCGCGTCGTCGAACGCGCTTTGTGCGAAGCCGACCTGCTTGAGCCGGCCGACGATCAGCACTGGGACCTGGGTGCCGCCGGAGACGCGCTTGAGCTCATCGTTGGTCTGCTCGTTCCATACCTGAATTTCGCGGAACGGCACCCCGCGGCGGTTGAGCGCGGCGCGTGCCTGTGCGCAGGCTTCCGTGCAAGACGGCGCGGTATAGAGGGTGACCGGCGATTCCTTCATCGCCTTCTCGAGCTCGAAGGGCTTGCGCTCGCCCGCGGTCACGCTCGCGCGCTGCTCGGGCTTGCTCACGTTCGTCGCCGAGGCCGGAGGCGGCGTGTCGCTGTAGTGAATGTTGCCCTCTGCGTCGGTCCAGCGGTACGGCTGTGCCTGCGTCGCGCCGCAAGCGAGCGACAGGATGAAGGCCAGCGCACCGAGGCGAAGCTTCATCCGGAAATCATACCATTGTGACGCAGCAGCGCATCGACCGTCGGCTCTCGGCCGCGAAAGGCGCGAAACGATTCGGCCGCAGGCCGGCTCCCGCCGACGGCGAGAATTTCGTCACGGAAGCGCGCGCCGGTGGCGGGATCGAGCACGCCGTTCTGCTCGAACAGGCTGTACGCGTCTGCCGACAGCACTTCGGCCCACTTGTAGCTGTAATAGCCCGCCGCGTAGCCGCCGCCGAAGATGTGCGAGAAGCCGTTCGGAAAGCGGTTGTAAGCAGGCGGCAATAACACCGCAACGCGCGCGCGCACCTCGTCGAGCAGGTGCTGCACGCCAGCGCCCGATTCGGGGTCGAACTCCGAATGCAGGCGCATGTCGAACAGCGCGTACTCGATCTGCCGCAGCATCATGAGGCCAGCGTGGAAATTCCTCGCCGCGAGCATTTTGTCGAACAGCGCGCGCGGCAGCGCTGCGCCCGTGTCGACGTTGCGCGTCATGCGTGAAAGCACGCCCCATTCCCAGCAGAAGTTCTCCATGAACTGGCTCGGCAATTCGACCGCATCCCACTCCACGCCGCCGAGGCCGGCGATGGCGAGGTCGTCCACTTGCGTGAGCAGATGGTGCAGCCCGTGGCCGAATTCGTGGAACAGCGTGATCACCTCGTCGTGGGTGAACAATGCGGGCCGGTCGCCGACCGGGTGCGCGAAGTTGCAGTTGAGATAGGCGACCGGGGTCTGCAAGCGCCCGTCCCTGCGCCGGCGTGTGATCGCGTCGTCCATCCAGGCGCCGCCCCGCTTGGTCTCGCGCGCGTACAGGTCCATGTAGAACTGTCCGACGAGCGCGCTGCCGGCGTCGCGCATCTCGAAGAAGCGCACATCCGGGTGCCAGGTCGGCGCCGAGGCCCGCGCGATGCGCACGCCGTACAGCGTTTCGACGAGCCGGAACAGGCCCGCCAGCACGGCGTCCTCCGGAAAATATCGCTTCACCTCGTTGTCCGAGAAGTCGTAGCGCCGGGCGCGCAGCTTCTCCGAGGCATAGGCGACGTCCCAGGCTTCCAGCGACTGGATGCCCAGCTCGCTGCGCGCGAACTCGCGCAGCTCGGCTGCGTCGTGCTCGGCGAACGGCCGCGCGCGCAGCGCGAGATCCTGCAGGAACTCGAGCACCTGCGCGGCCGAGCGCGCCATCTTGGGCACGAGCGAGACTTCGGCGAAGTTCGCGTAGCCGAGCAGCCGTGCCTCCGCCTTGCGCAGCTTGAGGATGCGCGTGATGAGCGGCGTGTTGTCCCACCCGGGCTTGCCGAACTCGGAGGCGCGCGTGACGCTCGCACGGTACATCGTCTCGCGCAATGTCCGGTCGTCTGCGTACTGCATCACCGCCAGGTACGAAGGCGCGTGCAGCGTGAACTTCCAGCCGTCGCGGCCGTCCTTTTCGGCGGCCTGGCGCGCCGCCTCGAGCGCGTCATCGTGCAGCCCGGAGAGGCGCGCGCGGTCCCCGACGACGAGGGTGAAGGCGTTGGTCGCATCGAGCAGGTTCTCCGAGAACTTCGCGCCGAGCTGCGCGAGTTCGTCCTGGATCGCAGCGAAGCGCGTCTTCTCCGCCGGCGGCAGCTCCGCCCCGCCGAGACGGAAATCGCGCAGGGCGTCTTGCACCTGCTTGCGCCGCGCCTGAGGCAGCGCCGCGTATGCCGCCGAGGCGCGCAGCCGGCGGTACTTCTCGAACAGGCGCTCGTTATGGCCGAGCTCGGTCCAGTACTGGGTGACGCGGGGCAGGCTCGCGTTGTAAGCCTCGCGCAGCGCCGGGCTGTCGAGCACGGCGTGCAGGTGCGAGACCTGCCCCCAGGCGCGCGACAGGCGCTCGTTGGCGTCCTCGAGAGGCGTGATGAACGCCTCCCAGGCGTCCGGCACCTGCATGGCGGTGACCTGCGCTATCACCGCGCGCCCTTCGGCGAGCAGCCGGTCGATTGCGGGCGCGACGTGCTCGGGGCGGATCTCGGAGAAGCGCGGCAGGCCGGAAAAATCCAACAGAGGGTTCATGCTGATCGATCCGATTGCAGCGCGGCGCGCACGGTGTTCGATATCAGCATGGCAATCGTCATCGGCCCGACGCCTCCCGGAACCGGCGTAATCCAGCCAGCGACTTCCTTGACGCGGTCGAAATCGACGTCGCCGCATAGCTTGCCGTCGGCGAGCCGGTTGGTGCCGACGTCGATCACGCAGGCGCCGGGCTTGACCATCTCCGCCGTGATCAGGCGCGGGCGGCCGACGGCGGCCACGAGAACGTCGGCTTCGCGCGTGATCGCCGCGAGATCGCCGCTCTTCGAGTGGCATATGGTGACCGTGGCGTCCGTTTGCAAGAGCAGCAGCGCCGTCGGCTTGCCGACGATGTTCGAGCGCCCGACGACCACCGCGCGGCGGCCCGCGAGCGGTACGCGCTCGCGCTCCAGCATGTGCATGATGCCCGCCGGCGTGCAGGGCACGAAGCCCGGCCGCCCCGCGAGCAGCGCGCCGAGGCTGTGCACATGGAAGCCGTCGACGTCCTTCGCTGCAGACACCGCGCTCAGGACGCGCTGCGCGTCGATGTGCTGCGGCAGCGGCAGCTGCACCAGTACCCCGTGCACGCGATCGTCGCGGTCGAGCGCCGCGAGCCGCGCGAGCAACGTCTCGTCGTCGACGCTCGCCGGGAACTCGTGCAGCTCCCAGCGCAGCCCTGTCTCCTCGCAGGCACGCACCTTGTTCCTCACGTATACGCGCGAGGCTGCGTCGTCGCCCACCAGGATCACGGCGAGGCCCGGACGCCGTCCGAGCGCGGCGAGCCGCTCGACCTCGGTACGCAGCGCGGTGCGCAGCGCGGCGGCGAGTGATTTTCCGTCGATGATCCTGGCGCTCATACGGTGCGGCAAGGGACGAAGGGGCGGCAGTCTAACATCGCGTCCACCGTGCCGTATTGCGCGATACGGGATGACATTTTATAATGCGAAACAGAGCTTTGAGCCCTTGCGAGGCTCGTATTAAGCTTCATCGCTGCCACCCGCGTCCAAAAGACGCGTCGAACGCACGAAGCCACAAGCTTGGAGGTACAGATGTCCGCCGTTCCGCAATTGCCCGCGGCCAACGATCCCGACGCACTCGAGACGCAGGAATGGCTTGACGCGCTGGAAGCCGTGCTCGAGCGCGAGGGCCCCGAGCGCGCGCACTACCTGCTCGAGCAGCTGGTCGACAAGGCGCGCCGCTCCGGCGCCTACATACCGTTCTCGGCCACCACCGCCTACATCAACACAATCCCGCCGCACCTGGAGGAGCGCTCGCCCGGCGATCACGCGCTGGAGGAGCGCATTCGCTCGTATTGCCGCTGGAACGCGATGGTGACGGTGGCGCGCGCCAACAAGAACGAGGACGAACTCGGCGGCCATATCGCCAGCTTCGCCTCGGTCGGCACGCTGTTCGGCCAGGGCTTCAACCACTTCTGGCATGCGCCCTCGGAGAAACACGGCGGCGACCTGATCTATTTCCAGGGGCACTCCTCGCCCGGCATCTACGCGCGCGCCTTCCTGGAGGGGCGAATCTCGGAGGAGCGGCTGCTCAACTTCCGCCGGGAAGTCGAAGGCAAGGGCATCTCGTCGTATCCGCACCCGTGGCTGATGCCCGACTTCTGGCAGTTCCCCACCGTGTCGATGGGTCTGGGACCGATCCAGGCGATCTACATGGCGCGGTTCCTCAAGTACCTGCATGCGCGCGGCCTGGCCGACACCGCCAACCGGAAAGTGTGGTGCTTCTGCGGCGACGGCGAGATGGACGAGCCCGAGTCGCTCGGGGCGATCGGCATGGCGGTGCGCGAGAAGCTCGACAACCTGATCTTCATCGTCAATTGCAACCTGCAGCGACTCGACGGCCCGGTGCGCGGCAACGGCAAGATCATCCAGGAGCTCGAGTCCGATTTCCGCGGCGCCGGCTGGAACGTGATCAAGCTGATCTGGGGCTCGTACTGGGATCCGCTGCTCGCGCGCGACAAGGACGGCCTGCTGCTGCGTCTGATGCAGGAGACGATCGACGGCGAATACCAGAACTACAAGGCGAACGACGGCGCCTTCGTGCGCAAGCACTTCTTCGGCAAGTATCCGAAGCTGCTCGAGATGGTCTCGCGCATGACCGACGAGGACATCTGGCGCCTGAACCGGGGCGGGCACGATCCGCACAAGATCTACGCGGCCTACGCCTCGGCGATGAAGCACAAGGATCAGCCCACCGTGATCCTCGCCAAGACGATCAAGGGCTACGGCCTGGGCAAGCAGGGCCAGGCGAAGAACCCGACGCACCAGCTGAAGAAGGTTGACGTCGAGACGATCCGCGGCATGCGCGACCGCATGAACATCCCGATCCCCGACGACCAGCTCGAGAAGCTGCCGTTCTACGTCCCGCCGGCGGACTCCCCCGAGATGAAGTACCTGCACGAGCGCCGCCAGGCGCTCGGGGGCTACTTGCCGCAGCGGCGGCGCAAGGCCGACGCCCCGCCGCCGGTGCCGCCGCTCGCGGTATTCGAGTCTTTGCTGAAGGGGTCGGAGGGGCGGGAGATCTCGACCACCATGGCGTTCGTGCGCGCGCTCACCGCGCTCATCCGCGACAAGGGCCTGGGCAAGCACGTGGTGCCGATCGTGCCGGACGAAGCGCGCACGTTCGGAATGGAGGGCATGTTCCGCCAGCTCGGCATCTACGCCGCGGAAGGGCAGAAGTACGAGCCGGTCGACCGCGACCAGGTGATGTACTACCGCGAGGACAAGCACGGCCAGATCCTCGAGGAGGGCATCAACGAGGCGGGCGCATTCTCTTCCTGGATCGCCGCGGCCACCTCGTACAGCCACTCGAACCTGGCGATGGCGCCGTTCTACATCTTCTACTCGATGTTCGGTTTCCAGCGCGTCGGGGACCTGGTGTGGGCCGCCGCCGATCAGCGCGCGCGCGGGTTTCTCATCGGCGGCACGGCCGGACGCACCACGCTGAACGGCGAAGGTCTGCAGCACGAGGACGGGCACTCGCACATCCTCTCTTCGGTGGTGCCAAACTGCGTTTCCTACGATCCGACCTACGGCTACGAGATCGCGGTGATCGTTCACGACGGCCTGCGGCGCATGCTCGCCGAGCAGGAGGACGTGTACTACTACATCACCGTGATGAACGAGAACTACGAGCACCCGGCGATGCCGGCGGGGACCGAGGAAGGCATCCTCAAGGGCATGTACCTGCTGCGCGCGTCGCAGTCCAAGGCGAAGGCGCGCGTGCAGCTGCTGGGCTCGGGAACGATCCTGCGCGAAGTGCTCGCCGCGGCCGAGCTGCTCGAGCAGGACTGGAACGTGGCCGCCGATGTGTGGAGCGCGACCAGCTTCACCGAGCTGCGGCGCGAGGGCATGGCGGCCGATCGCTGGAACATGCTTCATCCCGAGGCCGCGCCGCGCGCGCCTTACGTTGCGCAATGCCTCGCGCAGCGCCCGGGCCCGGTGGTTGCGGCGAGCGACTACATGAAGGCGTTCGCCGACCAGATCCGAGCGTTCATCCCGAGAGACCGCGTGTACCGCGTGCTCGGCACCGACGGCTTCGGGCGCTCGGACTCGCGCGCCATGCTGCGCCACTTCTTCGAGGTCAATCGCTACTTCGTCGCGGTGGCCGCGCTCAAGGCGCTCGCGGAGCAGGGCACCGGTACGGCCAACGTTGCGGCCGAGGCGCTCAGGAAGTACAGGCTCGACCCCGAGAAACCGGATCCGACCACCGTATGAAGGAGGTCCTGGTACCGGATATCGGCGACTTCAAGGACGTCGAAGTCATCGAAGTCCTGGTCAAGCCCGGGGACGCGATCAGCGCCGAGCAGTCGCTCGTTACGCTGGAATCGGACAAGGCGACCATGGAGATTCCGTCGCCCGAGGCAGGCGTGGTGAAGGAGCTCAAGGTCAAAGTCGGCGACAAGGTGTCGCAGGGCTCGCCCGTGCTGGTGCTCGACGCGGCGCAGGCGGAAGCGGCGCCGGCGGCCCGGGCTCCCGCGCAGCCCAAGGCGAGCGCACCCGCGCCGGCCCCGGCGGCGCCCGCGCCCGTACCCGCACCGCGGCAGATGACGATGTCACGGCCCGAGCCGGTGCCGACGGAGCCACAGGAGGCGGCCGTGGCCAAGCCGCACGCGAGCCCGTCGGTGCGCAGGTTCGCGCGCGAGCTGGGCGTCGACCTCGCCCAGGTGCACGGCAGCGGACCCAAGGGGCGCGTGCTGCACGAGGACGTGCAGGCCTTCGTCAAGGGCGTCATGGCGCAGGGCGGTGCGCCGCAGGCGGCGGCGCCGCGCGGCGCCGCGCTGCCGTTCAACCTGCCGGCCTGGCCGGAAGTCGACTTCGCCAAGTTCGGGCCGGTGGAGGCGAAGCCGCTGTCGCGCATCCAGAAGCTCTCCGGCGCCAACCTGCACCGCAACTGGGT
>DASPRB010000139.1:0-4799 GCA_035624675.1 Burkholderiales bacterium | reverse complement strand
CGGCCGCGGCGCGAGCTCGAACGCCGCGATCAGGCCGATGTTGCGGATATCGACGAGGTTCGGCAGCCCCTTGAAGCCGTGCGCCTGCTCCTCCCAGTAGCCGGCGAGCTCGCCGACGCGCGTGAGCAGCCCTTCCTCGGCATACACGTCGAGCGTCGCGAGGCCCGCGGCGCAGGCGAGCGGGTGCGACGAGTAGGTGTAGCCGTGCGGCATCTCGATCGCGCCCTCCGGCCCCGTCATGAACGCCTGGTAGATGTTTTCCTTCATGAACACGGCGCCCATGGGCACGGTGGCGTTGGTGATGCCCTTGGCGGTGGTGATGAGGTCGGGCGTGACGCCGAAGTACTGCGAGCCGAACGGCTTGCCGAGGCGCCCCCAGGCCGTGATCACCTCGTCGAAGATGAGCAGGATGCCGTGCCGGTCGCAGATCTCCCGCAGGCGCTCCAGGTAGCCCACCGGCGGCACCAGCACGCCGGTCGAGCAGGCCACCGGCTCGACGATCACCGCCGCGATCGTGGAGGGATCGTGCAGCTGCGCGAGCCGCTCCAGGTCGTCGGCGAGCTCGGCGCCGTGCCTGGGCTGGCCACGCGAGAAGGCATTCTTCGCCGGGTCGTGCGTGTGGCGCAGATGGTCGACGCCGGCCACCAGCGCGCCGAAGATCTTGCGGTTGCCCGAGATCCCGCCGACCGCGGTGCCGCCGAAGTTGACGCCGTGGTAGCCGCGCTCGCGACCGATCAGCCGCACGCGGTGGCCTTCGCCGCGCACGCGGTGGTAGGCAAGCGCGAGCTTCAAGGCCGTGTCGACCGACTCCGAGCCCGAGTTGGTGAAGAACACGCGCGACAGGCCCTTCGGCGCGAGCGCCGCGAGCCGGTCGGCGAACTCGAACGCCGCCGGATGGCCCATCTGGAACGGCGGCGCGAACTCCATGGTCGCGACCTGCTTCTGCACCGCCTCGACGATTTTCTTGCGGCAGTGCCCGGCGTTCACGCACCACAGGCCGGAGGTGCCGTCGATGACCTTGCGCCCTTCGGGCGTGTAGTAATGGATGCCCTCGGCGCGCGCGAGCAGGCGCGGCGCCTTCTTGAACTGGCGGTTCGCCGAAAACGGCATGAAGAAGGCCGAGTTCTCGAGCGAGTGTGCGATGGCTTCGGCGCGTGCGCGTTCGTTCATGGTCGTTCCTCCGTCAAGTTGCCGGGGCCGCGCGCGCCAGCGCCGCCTGCAGCAGGACATTGCAGCCCGCCGCGAGGTCCTGCGGCGTCGCGCTCTCGGTCTCGTTGTGGCTGATGCCGCCCTCGCAGGGCACGAAGATCATCGCAGTCGGCGCCACGCGCGCCACGTACACCGCGTCGTGCCCCGCGCCCGATACGATATCGCGATGCGTGTAGCCGAGCGAGCGCGCCGCGTCGCGCACGGCTCCGACCAGCGCGGGATCGAAATGGCAGGGGGGAAAATAGGTAACTTCCTTCAATTCGATCGCTACGCGGCACTCGGCCTCGATGGTCTCCAGGCTTTGGCGCAGCGCCGCGACCATCGTCCCGAGATTCTCGTCCTTCTGGTTGCGGAACTCGACCGACATGCGCACCTCGCCCGGCACCACGTTGCGCGAGTTCGGCTTGACCTGCATGTAGCCCACCGTGCCGCGCGCGTAATCCGGAAATTCGCGCGCGATGCGGTTCACCTCGAGCACCACTCGGCTAGCGGCGAGCAGCGCGTCCTTCCTCAGCTCCATCGGCGTCGGGCCGGCGTGCGCATCCTGCCCCGCGATCACGCAGTCGAACCAGCGCTGGCCCAGCGCGCCCTGAACGACGCCGATCGTCGTCTTCGTATCGTCGAGCACGGGGCCCTGCTCGATGTGCGCCTCGAAGTACGCGCCCAGCCGGTGCGCGGGCGACTCGCCCGCGTAGCCGATCGACCTCAGCGCCTGGCCCACGGTGACGTCGTCGGCGTCCTTCTGCACCAGAACGTGCTCGAGCGGGAACATGCCGGCGAACACGCCCGAGCCCATCATCACCGGCGTGAAGCGCGAGCCTTCCTCGTTCGTCCAGGACACCACCTCGAGCGGCGCGCGCGTCCTGATGCCGGCGTCGTTCAGCGTGCGCAGCACTTCGAGCCCCGCCATCACGCCGTAGGCGCCGTCGAACTTGCCGCCCGAGGGCTGGCTGTCGAGGTGGCTGCCCATCGCCACCGGCGCGGCCGACGGATCCGCGCCCGCGCGGCGCGCGAACATATTGCCGATCGCGTCGACGCGCACTTCGAGCCCGGCCTCGCGCGCCCAGCGCGCGAACAGGTCGCGCGCCTCTCGGTCGACTTGCGTGAGCGTGAGGCGCTTCACCCCGCCCTTGGGAGTCGCGCCGATGCGTGCGAGCTCCATCAACGACTGCCACAAGCGCTCGCCGTTGATGCCCAGCGCGCGCATGTCAGCCGGAATACGTCACCACTTTCTGGCGCTGCTCGCCCAGGCCCTGGATGCCGAGCGTCATCACGTCGCCCGGCTTAAGGAACATGGGGGCGGGCTTCATGCCCATGCCGACCCCAGGCGGCGTGCCGGTAGTGATGATGTCGCCGGGCAGCAGCGTCATGTACTGGCTCACGTAGGACACCAGGAACGCCGCGCCGAAGATCATGGTGCGGGTGTTGCCGGTTTGCATGCGCTTGCCGTTCACGTCGAGCCACATGTCGAGCGTCTGCGGATCGGTGATCTCGTCGGTGGTGACGAGCCACGGTCCGATCGGACCGAAGGTATCGCAGCCCTTGCCCTTGTCCCACTGCGAGGACTGCAGCTGAAACGCGCGCTCAGAGACGTCGTTCACCACGCAGTACCCGGCGACGTGCTCGAGCGCCCTGTCCTGCGAGACGTACTGCGCCTTGCTGCCGATCACGATGCCGAGCTCGACCTCCCAGTCGAGCTTGGTCGAGCCTCTGGGCTGGACGATGTCGTCCGACGGCCCGTTGATGCAGGTGGTCGCCTTCATGAAGACGACCGGCTCGGTAGGGATCGGCATGCCCGCCTCCTTCGCGTGGTCGGAGTAGTTCAGGCCGATCGCCACGAACTTTCCGATCCCCACGTAGGGCACGCCGAGGCGCGGGTTGCCGTTCACCAGAGCGAGCGACTCGGGCTTGACCTTGGACAGCATCTTGAGACCGCGCGGCGAGAGTTCGTTCGGGCCGATGTTGGCGACCACCTTGGAGAGGTCGCGCAGGCGCCCCTCGCCGTCGATCACCCCCGGCTTCTCGAATCCGGACTTGCCGTAACGGCACAGCTTCATATTGTCATCCCCCCATCGATTGAATAGGCGTTGCCGGTCGCGAACAGCGACTCGTCGGACGCCAGGAAAACCAGAATGCCGGTGATATCGTCCACCGTGCCGAGCCTCCCCATGGGCTGGCGCGCGATGAAATCGGCCCTCGCCTTGACCGGGTCGGCGAACGCCGCGATGCGGTCGTGCAGCGACGGCGTGTCGACCGTGCCCGGGCAGATCGCGTTGCAGCGAATGCCCTGCCTGACGTAGTCCGCTGCGATCGACTTGGTGAGCCCGATCACCGCGGCCTTGGTCGTGCCGTAGACGAAGCGGTTGGGCAGCCCCTTGATCGAAGAGGCGATCGACGAGACGTTGATGATCGATCCGCCGCCCTTTTTCAGCATTCCCGGCAGGAAAGCGCGCGTGACCAGGTACATGGACTTCACGTTGAGGTTGAAGCTGAAGTCCCAGTCCTTGGGCGCGCAATCGAGGATCGTGCCGTGGTGCACGAAGCCCGCGCAGTTGAACAGCACGTCGATCTGCCCGACCTCGGCGGCAAGTTTCCCGATCGCCGCCTCGTCGGTCGCATCGAGCACCCGCGTACGGATGCCGTCCTTGCCTTCTATCTCCGCGAGCGTCTTGGCGTTCACGTCGGTCGCCCAGACTCTCGCGCCTTCGCGCGCGAAGGCGAGCGCCGCGCCGCGCCCGATGCCCTGTCCAGCCGCCGTGATGAACGCGGTCTTGCCGGCAAGCCTCCCTGACACGTGTGGATCCTCCTCTATGGCGGGGCAGGAATTATAGCGGTTCGCCGCCGCGCGAAGCGGTACACTTCCGGCTCCGCGCTCGCCGGGGAGGCAGATGAACAAGCTCGATTTCGCAGGTCGAACCGCGGTGGTCACCGGCGGCGCCCAGGGCATCGGCCTCGCCATCGCCCGAAGGCTGCTCGCCTCCGGCGCGAACGTTCGCATCTGGGATCGCGACGAGAGGCTGCTCGCCTCTGCGCTCGCGGCGCTCGGCGCGAGCGCGAGCGGCGAAGCGCTCGACGTCACCGACGCCGGCGCGCTCGAGCGCGCCACGAAAAGCGCGCTCAAGGCGTTGGGCAAGATCGACGTGCTCGTCAACAACGCGGGCATCGCCGGCCCGACCTTTCCGGTGGTCGACTACCCGATCGAGGACTGGAAGCGCGTGATCGACATCGACCTGGGAGGCCCCTTCCTTTGCTGCCGCGCGCTGGTGCCGCAAATGACGAAGGCGGGCTATGGCCGAATCGTCAACATCGCGTCGATCGCCGGCAAGGAGGGCAATCCGAATGCCGCGGCCTACGCCGCCGCCAAGGGCGGGCTGATCGCGTTCACCAAAGCGCTCGGCAAGGAGCTCGCGCAGACCGGCGTGCTCGTCAACTGCGTGGCCCCCGCCGCAGCGCAGACCGCGATCCTGGACCAGGTGTCGCCCGAGTTCGTCAAGTTCATGCTGTCCAAGATCCCGATGGGGCGCTTCGTGCAGGTCGAGGAGATCGCGGCGCTCGTCGGCTGGCTGGCGTCGGAGGACTGCTCGTTCTCC
>DASPRB010000103.1:0-16795 GCA_035624675.1 Burkholderiales bacterium | reverse complement strand
TGAATGACCTCGTCCGCGCGTGCCAGCACCGACTGCGGGATCGTGATCCCGATTCGCTGCGCGGTCTTCAGGTTGACGACCAGGAGGAACCTGCTCGGCCGCTCGATGGGCATCTCACCGGGTTTCTCACCGCGCAGGATGCGGTCGACGTAGCGTGCTGCCTTGCGGTACATGTCCAGGTAGTCCGGGTTGTACGACGCCAGTGTTCCCGCCTGTACGAACAGCTGCGAGCCGCCGATGATCGGCAGGCGGTGTTCAATCGCCCAGTCCGCCACTTTGCCGATCATCACGACGATGGCCGGCGTTCCATGCACCTGCAAGAAATGGATCCGCTCGCGCAGCGCGAGTTCGAGCGCCCCGTCGATGTCCTCCGGCGCGGACACTGCCAGCGACACGCAGCGCAGCCCGATCTTCTCCGCCTTCGGCTGCTCGTACGCGAAGGTGTCGGCCGACCCCTTGTTTTCAGGGGACCAGAGGATCCCCATCGTCTTCGCGCCTGGCACGATCTCGAGCGCAAGTTCGAGGTTCTTGAGCGGGATCTCGCGCGATTGCATGTTGGACAACCCGGTGACGTTTCCGCCCGGCCGCGACAACGACGCGACGTAGCCCTGCGCGACCGGATCCGGAATTCCGATCATGACGATCGGGACGCTGCGCGTCGCAGCGCGCGCAGCCTCGACCGATTGGGTTCCGCTAGCAATGATGACGTCGACGCCCGCGGCTACCAACTCGGCAGCTAGGGCTGGAAGGTGGTCGGCGCGTCCTCTCGCATAGCGCGTCTCGAACGCCAGATTGCGCCCTTCCTCCCAGCCCAGCGTGCGCAGCTCGGCCCGCAAACCTTCAATATACGGCGCGTGTATGGAGGGCGTTGCGTAAACCAAGATGCCGACGCGCACCGTCCGGCCGGCAGGCTGCGCGCGCAGGGCGAGCGGCGTCGCGGCGACCGACGCCGTCGCCGCGATAAGGAACCGCCTGCGTCCGATCTGGCCCACGCTCCTCTCCCTTCGCAATGAGCCGTGCGTGAACTGTACGCTCGCCGCCGCCCAATACAAGAGCATGTTGCCGGCAGGCAGGGGCGGTGGTACGGTGCCGCAGCCATGGACTTGCGCCGCTACGAAGATCTCCCCGGCCCGCGCGGGCTGCCGGTGTTCGGCAACGTGTTCCAGATCGAGAGCGGCGGCTTGCACCTGAGGCTCGAGCAGTGGTGCCGCGAGTACGGCCCCTACTTCCGGTTCAGGGTCGGCCGGCGCCGCATCCTCGTCGTCGGCGAGCACGAGGCGGTGGCCGCGGTGCTGCGCGACCGGCCCGAGGGCTTCCGGCGCACCACCCGCTTCGAGGAGATCTGGACCGAGATGGGGCTCACGCCCGGCGTGTTCGGCGCGAACGGCGAGACCTGGCGCCGCCAGCGGCGCATGGTGATGGCCGGCTTCGACCCGGCGCACGTGAAGAGCTACTACCCGGCGCTGCGCGGCGTGGCCACGCGCCTCGCGGCGCGCTGGCAGCGCTGCGCGGACGAAGCGCGCGCGATCGACCTGCAGTCCGACCTGATGCGCTACACGGTGGACACGATCGCCGGCCTCGCCTTCGGCGCCGAGGTCGACACGCTCGGCTCGGACGAGGACGTGATCCAGAGACACCTGGACAAGATCTTCCCGGCGCTGTCGCGGCGCATCGGCGCCGCGATCCCGCTGTGGCGCCTCCTGCCCTCGCGCGCCGACCGCGAGCTCGCGCGTGCCATCGCGGAAGTGAACGCGGCGGTCGAGCGCTTCATCGCGCAGGCGCGCGCGCGCCTCGCCGCCGACCCGGCGCGCGCCGCGCATCCTCCGAACCTGCTCGAGGCGATGCTGGTCGCGGCCGACGAGCCCGGCAGCGGCATGGACGACCACCAGGTCGCGGGCAACGTGCTCACCATGCTGCTCGCGGGCGAAGACACCACCGCCAACACGATCGCCTGGATGATCCACCTGCTGTGGCGCCACCCGCAGGCGCTCGCGCGCGCCGTCGCGGAAGTGCGCGCCGCGCTGCCGGACCCCGCCGCGCCGACGCTCGAGGACATCGGCCGGCTCGAGTACGTCGAGGCCTGCGCGCACGAGACGATGCGCCTCAAGCCGGTCGCACCGCTGCTGCCCCTCGAGACGCTGCGCGAGACGACGATCGGCGACGTGCGCGTGCCCGCGGGCATCGTGGTCATGAACCTGATGCGGCGCGACAGCGTGAGCGAGGCGCACGTGCCGCAGGCCGCCGAGTTCCAGCCCGGTCGCTGGCTGGCGGACGGCGCGCCCGGGCAGGCGGCGAGCTCCGCCAAGCGCATCGCGATGCCCTTCGGCGCCGGGCCGCGCATCTGCCCGGGCCGCTACCTCGCGCTGCTCGAGATGAAGGTGGCGATGGCGACGCTGCTCGGCCGCTTCGAGATCGAGAGCGTGGACGCCCCCGGTGGCGGCGAGGCGCGCGAGCGCCTGTCGTTCACGATGACGCCGGTCGGGCTGACGATGCGGCTGCGGGCGCGCCGCCTGCCGCCCGGCGCAGCGCCGCGCGCGCCAGCAGCCTCGTCGAGTCGAGCGTCGGCAGCGGCGAGTTGAGCTCGCCGATGACGAGCGGGAGCTCGGTGCAGCCGAGCACCACGCCGTCGCAGCCCTCGGCCTTCAGGCCCGCGATCACGCGCTGCAGGAAGGCGACCGACTCGGGACGGAAAGCGCTGCACACCAGCTCGTCCATGATGATGCGGTTCATCTCGTCGCGCTCGGCCGCGGCCGGGCGCCGCCAGGCGATGCCGCGCGCGCCGAGCTTCTCCGGGTAGACCTCGCTCTCGACCAGCCAGCGCGTGCCGGTGAGGCCGAGCTGCCGCAAGCCGCGGCGCGCGGCCTCTTCGGCCACCTCGCCGGCGATGTGCAGCCAGGGCAGGGGCGAGCGCGGCTCGACGCGCGGCAGCGCCTGGTGGATCGTGTTGTCGGGGCAGATCAGGAAGTCCGCGCCTGCGCCGGCGAGCTTGCGCGCCGAGGCGAGCATCAGCTCGGCCACCCCCTGCCAGTCGCCGCGGTAGATGCAGTCCATGTAGTCGGCGAGCGAATGCGTGTGCATCGTCACCTCGGGATGCGCGTGCGGCCGCCCGAGCAGCGCCGCGCCCTCGACGCAGATCGTGCGGTAGCACAGCGCCGCACCCTCGGCGGAGCAGGCAACGATGCCGATGTGCTCGGGCATAATGCGATTCTACCCATGCAGGAAGCAGAATCCCGATACGCCTGGGCCCGCATGCTCGCCGCGCTCGGGTTGATGACGCTCGGCGGCGCGGGCATGTACGGCGTGACCGTCGTTCTGCCCGAGATCCAGGCCGAGTTCGGCGTGGCGCGCTCGGCCGCCTCGCTGCCCTACACGCTCACCATGCTCGGCTTCGGCATCGGCGGCGTGCTGATGGGGCGGCTCGCCGACCGCTTCGGCGTGATGGTTCCGGTGCTCGTGGGCGCCGCCGCGCTCGGCGTCGGCTTCGTCGCCGCGGGCCACGCGGGCAGCCTGCTCGAGTTCAGCCTGGCGCAGGGGCTGGTGATCGGCATGCTCGGCACCGCCGCGACCTTCGCGCCGCTGGTGGCCGACACCTCGCTGTGGTTCACGCGCCGGCGCGGCATCGCGGTCGCGATCGTGATCAGCGGCAACTACGTCGCCGGCGCGCTGTGGCCGCCGCTGATGCAGCATTTCTTCGACACGGTCGGCTGGCGCGCGACCTACGCGGGCGTCGGCATCGTGTGCTTCGCGGCGATGCTGCCGCTCGCGCTGATGCTGCGCCGGCGCCCGCCGACGCTCGGCGCCTCGCCCGCCGGCGCGCCGCCGAAGAGCGTGCTGCGGCCGGCGCTGCCGCTCGGCTTCACGCCCAACCAGCTCACCGCGCTGCTGTGCGTCGCCGGAGTCGCCTGCTGCGTCGCCATGTCGATGCCGCAGGTGCACATCGTCGCTTACTGCGGCGACCTCGGCTTCGGCCCGGCGCGCGGCGCGCAGATGCTCTCGCTCATGCTCGGCTGCGGCATCGTCAGCCGGCTCGCCTCCGGCTGGATCTGCGACCGCATCGGCGGCCTCAGGACGCTGCTGCTCGGCTCGGCGCTGCAGGCGATCGCGCTCGCGCTGTTCCTGCCGTTCAATGGCCTCGTTTCCCTGTATGTCGTCTCGGCGCTGTTCGGCCTGTTCCAGGGCGGCATCGTGCCCTCCTACGCGATCATCGTGCGCGAGTACTTCGCGCCGCGCGAGGCCGGCGCGCGCACCGGCGCCGTGCTGATGGCGACGCTGTTCGGCATGGCGCTCGGCGGCTGGATGTCGGGCGAGATCTTCGACCTCACCGGCTCCTACCGCGCGGCCTTCCTGAACGGCATCGGCTGGAACCTGCTCAACCTCGCGATCGCCAGCGGGCTGCTGCTGCGCGCCCGCGGCGTGCCGCGCGCTGCAGTAAGCTAGGCCATGCGCATCCTGGTAGTCGAAGACGACCTCGTACTCGCCGCCGCCCTGACCCGGGCGCTGACCCAGTCCGCCTACGCGGTCGACCACGTCGCCACCGGCGAGGACGCGAATTCGGCGCTCGCCTCGGACAGCTACGACCTGGTGGTGCTCGACCTGGCGCTCCCGGGCGTCGATGGCCTGCGCGTGCTGCGGCGCCTGCGCGACCGGCGCTCGCGCATTCCGGTGCTGGTGCTGAGCGCGCGCGACGCGCTCGAGGACCGGGTGGCGGGCCTCGACGAGGGCGCGGACGACTACCTCACCAAGCCCTTCGACCTGCCCGAGTTCGAGGCGCGCGTGCGCGCGCTGCTGCGCCGCGGCCAGTACCAGGCGGGCGACAGCCTGACGCACGGCCAACTGCGGCTCGACCTCGCCGCGCGGCGTGTGTTCCACGGCGACCAGCCGATCGAGCTCTCGGCGCGCGAGCTCGGCGTAATCGAGCTGCTGATGGCGCGCCAGGGCCGCGTGGTGACCAAGGAGCAGCTCGTCGACCGGCTGTTCGGCTGGGGCGAGGACGTGACCAGCAACGCGATCGAGGTATACGTGCACCGCGTGCGCAAGAAGCTCGAGCCCTTCGACATCGATATCCGCACGGTGCGCGGCATGGGCTACCTGCTCGAGAAGGCGCGTGCAGGCTGAGCCGGCGAGCCTGCGCGCGCGCCTGCTGCGCGGACTGCTCGCCCCGCTCACGCTGCTGCTGCTCGCCGGCATGGCCGGCGCCTATGTCGCCGCGCGCGCCGTGGCGGACCACTTGTACGATGGCGAGCTGGCGGAGATCGGCCGGGAACTCCTGCTGCACGTGCGGCAGGACGCCGCGGGCGCGCGCTTCGACCTTTCGCCCGAGGCCGAGCGCACGCTGCTGCTCGACGAGTACGACCAGGTGAGCTACGCGGTGCGTGCGCCCGGCGGCGCGACGCTCGCCGGCTCCGCGGCGTTGCCGCTCCCGCCGCGCACGCCCGCGGCCGGGGAGACGGTATTCGGCAGCGGGGAAGTCGCTGGACGACCCGTTCGCATCGCCTCCCTGCACGCTCCCGGGGGCGTGCTCGTCCAGGTCGCCGAGACGCGCGTCAAGCGCCGGCGCCTCGCCGAGGAGCTGCTGCTCGGCTTCGCGCTGCCGCAGATCGTGCTGATCGCCGCCGCCGGGCTGCTCCTGTGGTGGGGCGTGGCGCGCGGCCTGGCGCCGCTCGAGCGGCTGCGCGCCGACGTGGCGGCGCGCTCGCACCTGGACATGAGCCCGGTCGCCGCGGGCGACGCACCGGCCGAGGTGCGGCCGCTCGTCGCCGCGGTGAACGAGCTGATGCAGCGCCTGAACGGCGTGCTCGAGTCGCAGGGGCGCTTCATCGCCGACACCGCACACCAGCTGCGCACGCCGGTCGCCGGCCTGAAGGCGCACATCGAGGTGGCGCTGCGCGAGGAGGACCTGGCGCAGACGCGCCGCGCGCTCGCGCACCTGTACGTGAGCGCCGAGCGCCTGGCGCACCTGGTGGCGCAGCTGCTCTCCCTCGCACGCAACGAGCCGCACGTGGCCACCACGCGCGCCTTCGCGCCGCTCGACCTGAACAAGCTCGCCTTCGACACCACGATGGAATGGGTATCGCAGGCCTACGCCAGGGACATCGACCTCGGCTTCGAGGGCACCGAGCGTCCGACGATGATCCGCGGCGACCGCGTGCGGCTGACCGAGCTGCTCAACAATCTGGTCGACAACGCGATCCGCTACACGCAGCGCGGGGGGCGCGTCACGGTGCGCGTCGCGCCCGAGGGCCGCCCGAACGTCTCGGTGAGCGACGACGGACCGAAGATCCCGCCCGAGGAGCGCGAGCGCGTGTTCGAGCGCTTTCATCGCCTGCTCGGTACGCAGGCCGAAGGCAGCGGCCTTGGGCTCGCGATCGTGCGCGACATCGCCACGCTGCACCAGGCCTCGATCACGCTCGAGGACGACACCGACGGCATCGGCAACACCTTCACGGTGAGCTTCCCGCCCGGCGAGCAGATTACAGCGCCGTAATCCTGGCGCAAGCCGCCGGTAATGCGCCCGCAAGGGGCCCGGAAGGCCGGGCCAGCATAGTGGGGGCATGCTCGAGTCCCTCGCCAATCCCGACATCTGGGTGGCGCTGTTCCAGATCGCCGTCATCAACATCCTGCTGAGCGGCGACAACGCGGTGGTGATCGCGCTCGCCTGCCGCTCGCTGCCTGCGAAGCAGGCGCGCAACGCGTTCATCATCGGCGCGGCCGGCATCGTGGTGCTGATGACGATCCTCACGGCGAGCGCCGCGTACCTTCTCAGCCTGCCCTACATCGAAATGATCGGCTCGGTGCTGCTGCTGTGGATCGGCGTCAAGCTGCTCGCGCCCGAGGACGAAGAAGCCGAGGTCGGCGCGAGCGACCACTTCTGGGGCGCGGTGAAGACCATCATCGTCGCCGACATCGTGATGAGCCTGGACAACGTGCTCGGCATGGCCGGCGCGGCGCGCGGCCATCTCGGCATGCTGTTCGTCGGCATGGTGATCACGATCCCGATTATCCTGTTCGGCAGCGCGCTCATCATGAAGCTGATGGAGCGCTTCCCGGTGTTCATCAAGCTGGGCGCAGGGCTGCTCGGCTGGGTGGCGGGCGAGATGGCGATCGCGGACCCCGCGTTCAACGGCGCGATCGCGGCGTATGCCCGCTACCTGGACTTCGTCGCGCCGGCGATCGGCGCGGCCTCGGTGGTGGTGATCGGGACGCTGCTCGCCCGCCGGCGCAACGGGGCGGCGCTCGACGCCGCTTCCTCCTAGGAGGTCCTCATGAGATGCGTCGTGGTGCCCATCGAGGAAGGACGCGCCGGCGACTGGGCCGTCGAGCACGTGATCGGCCTTTGCCGCCAGGAGCCGCTGCGCGTCTACCTGCTTAACGTGCAGCCGCCGATGCCGCGATACGTGGCGCGCTTCATCGCGAGAAACGAGCTCGAGGACTTCCAGCGCGAGAACGGCATGCGCGCGCTCGCGCGCGCGATTGCGCGCCTGGACGAGGCCGGCATCCCGCACGAGGACCGGGTGCTCGTCGGCCGCAAGGCCGAGGCGATCGTCGAGTTCGCGCGCAAGGTGCGCTGCGCTCAGATCGTGCTGCCGCGCCGCGCGGGCCTGCTGCCGAGCCTCGGCCTGGGCTCGATCGGCGGCCAGCTGCGCCACCTGCTCGGCGCCGGCTGCGACATCTGCGAAGTGTACTGAGGCCGCCCTTCAGAACAGCCGCGCGCTCGCGAGCTCGGCGCCCGCGCGCAGCGCCTTGAGCTTCTCCCACACCAGCTCCTCGGCCACCATGCCGAAGCCGGTCGACGTGTCGAAGCCGCAGTCGGTGCAGGCGAGCACGCGGCGCGGGTCGCCCACGGCGCGCGCCGCCAGCTCGATGCGCTCGGCGACCACCTCGGGGTGCTCGACGTAATTGGTGGTGGTGTCGATCACGCCGGCGCACAGCAGCCATCCTGCGGGCAGCGGCCGGCGCGCGAGCACGCGGTGCTCGTGCGCATGGCGCGGGTTGGCCATCGATAGCACCAGCGCGCCGACGCGCGCCCCGGCGAGCTCGGGCAGCAGCTCCTCGAGCGGCACGTCGAACACGTGCGGCCCCGGGTAGTTGCCCCAGCACACGTGCAGCCGCACGCGCCCCGGGTCGAGGCCCGCGAGCGCGCGGTTGATCGCGGCGACCGTGAGCCGCACGAAGCCGAGGAATTCCGCGAGCGGCCGCTCGGCGAACAGGCGGTGGCGTTCCATCGCCAGGTCGGGCGCGTCGATCTGCAGCACGTGCCCGGCGGCGACGATCGCGCGGTACTCGACCGCGAGCGCCTGCGCCAGCGCCTCGACGTACTCGGCGAGCGTGGCGTAATGGTCGTTCTGCATCGCGCAGGCGACGATGCCGGGCGAAGGCGCGGTCCAGAAGGTCTCGGCGAAGCGCGCGCCCTGCTCGTCCTGCGCGCGCGCGAAGTCCGCGAGCTCGCGCTCGAGCGGCGCCGGGTCGACATAGCGCACCTCGCCCACGGCGCGCGGCGGCGCGCCGAGCAGGCTCGCCTGCGGGCGCGCCTCGGCGATCGCGCGGTAGCTCGGAAAGCGCACCAGGTCGGCGACCGGCGGCCGGCGGCTCGCACCGGCGAAGCCGCTCATGCGCCCGCGCACGTAGGTGAAGAAGCTCTCGCGCGGCTGCTCGCCGTCGTTGCCGACGTCGATGCCGCACTCGAGCTGGCACGCCACCGCGCGGCGCACCGCGCACGAGGCTGCCTGCCCGAGCTGCGCCGCGTCCAGTGCCTCGCCGCGCGCTGCGCGCAGCTGCAGCTCGACCAGCCCGCGCGGCCGCGGCAGGCTGCCCGCGTGCGTCGTGAGGATGCGCGCTTCGCTCGTGCGCATTGGCTTTTGCGCAGCGCGCTCAGGCGGGCGGCAGGTCGTCGAACGCCGGCGCCCCGCCCTGCTTCGCGGCGGCCAGCGCGCGCTTGATGTCCTCCGGATCGAAGATGCCGGGCTGCAGCGCGTTCAGGAAAGCGAAGCTCTCGGCCACGCCGTGGTCGCGCGCGTAGGAGATCATCTGCTTGGTGGCCGCGATCGCGACCGGCGCCTTGGCGGCGATCTTCGCCGCGACCGCGAGCGCGCCCGCGACCAGCTCCTCGTGCGACCCGAACAGTCCGTTCACGAATCCCAGGCGCTCGGCGCGCTCGGCGCCGAGCCGCTCGCCGGTGTAGCCGAGCTCGCGCACCACCGCCTCCGGCAGCTGGCTGGGCATGCGGTTCAGCGTGCCGACGTCGGCCATCATGCCGATGTTGATCTCCTGGATGACGAAGTACGCGTCGCGCGTGGCGTAGCGCAGGCAGCAGGCGGTGGCGAGATCGACCGCGCCGCCGATGCAGGCGCCGTGCAGCGCGGCGATCACCGGGAAGCGAGCCTGGGCGAGCGCATTGAGCGAGCCTTGCAGCTCGGCAAGCTTCGCCGCGAAGCGCCGGCGCGCGGCCACCGTCGAGGTGTCGAGCAGCGCGCCGCCCTGGAACACCGACAGGTCCATGCCGGCGCTGAAGTGCTTGCCGGTCGAGGAGATGACGGCGGCGCGCACGCCGCCGCCCGCATCGAGCTCGCGCACGATCGCCGGCAGCTCGCGCCAGAACGCGAGCGTCATCGCATTCATGCGCTCCGGGCGCGACAGCCTGACGTGCGCCACCTTGTTCTCGACTGCGACTTCGAAGCATTCCCAGGGCATCGGTTTCTCCGGCGGAAGCGGAAATATCTCATATATACACGTCCCGCCTCGCGGGCGACAATGGCCCCATGAGCAAGTCGCTCAAGATCGTCGCCGCGATCGCCGCCGTGCTCGTGATCGCCGCGGGCGGGGCCCTCTACTGGAGCCAGCACAAGAAGGCGCAGCTGCGCGGCGACATCGCCGCGCTGGTCGTCGACGCGAGCGCGCG
Source organism: Burkholderiales bacterium (assembly GCA_035624675.1). Classification (GTDB taxonomy): domain Bacteria; phylum Pseudomonadota; class Gammaproteobacteria; order Burkholderiales; family SG8-39; genus DAHVFK01. The sequence continues at coordinate 6,900 of DASPRB010000103.1, read as the reverse complement.
GCTGCGCCGCACGCTCGCCATGGAGGCCGACCAGAAGGCCGCCAACACCGCCAAAGGCGTGGCGCAGCTCGAGCAGGATAGCGCCGCCTTCGACAAGCAGCTCGGCGCGCTGCACGCGCTCGACACCGGCCGCGACGCTGCGCTCGCCGACGCTGCCGACGACTACCTCGGCACGGCGCACCAGCTCACCGTGTACCAGGCGCGCATGCACCGGCTGCGCTTCGACGTGGACGGCGCAGCGCAGGCGCTGGACGAGCACATGCGCAGCGCCGACCGCCGCGCGCACGGATGGATCGGCGAGGCGATGCGCAGAAAGGACGTGCTCGAGAAGAAGTTCTTCGACTACCGCATGGCGAGCGACGGCTTCGCCGACCTGGCGCGCACCTACCTGGACAGCCGCAAGCGCCTCGCGCCGCTGCTCGGCGCGCACGCCCTGGTCGACGAGCAGCTCGCGATCGACGCGCGCAAGCAGGCACAGGAGGCCGCCAAGCAGACCGCGGCGCTGGTCGAGCGCGCGCGGCAGCTCGCGGTCCCGCGCTAGGACTCGAGCCGCAGCGGCAGCGAGCGCAGGCGCTGGCCGGTGAGGCGGAACACCGCGTTCGCCACCGCGGGCGCGACCGGCGGCGTGCCGACCTCGCCGATGCCGCCCGGCGTGCCGCCGTTCGGCAGCAGATAGGTCTCCACCACCGGCGCCTCGGCCATGCCGAGCACCGGGTACTGCGGGAAGTTGCGCTGCTCGACCGCGCCGTTGCGCAAGCTGATCTCACCGTACAGCGCCGCGGACAGACCGAACACGACCGCACTTTCAATCTGCTGCGCGACCAGCTCCGGGTTGACGACGGTGCCGCAATCCACCGCGCATACCACGCGATGCACGCGGATCGCGCCGCGCGCGACCGACACCTCGGCCACCTGCGCGACGATCGTGCCGAAGCACTCGTGCAGCGCGATGCCCTGCGCACGCCCGTTCGGCACCCGGCCCCAGCCCGCCTTCACCGCCGCGTACTCGAGCAGCGTGCGGTAGCGCGTGTGGCGCGCGAGCAGCAGCCGGCGGAAGTCGTACGGGTCGCTGTTCGCGTTGTGCGCCAGCTCGTCGATGAAGCTTTCGGTGAAGAAGGCGTTGTGCGAATGTCCGACGCTGCGCCAGAAGCCGACCGGCACCGGCGACTTCAAGACGAGGTGCGTGCACTGTCGGTGCGCGAACTCGTAGCTCTGGTCGAACAGCCCCTCCACCGTGGTTCGGTCGGGCATGTCCACGGCGAGCGCCGGGTAGGCGCGCGACACGTATTGCGGCACGATCGCGTCGCTCACCGAGCGTGTCACCCAGGAAAACGGCATGCGCTTGCCGTCCAGCCCGGCGCGCAGGCGCGCCACCGCGGCCGGCCGGTAGAAGTCGTGCGTCATGTCCTGCTCGCGCGTCCAGATGACCTGCACCGGCGCCGGCGACACGTCGCGCGCGAGCCACACCGCCTGCGGCACGAAGTCGGTTTCGAGGCGCCGGCCGAATCCGCCGCCGAGCAGCGTCACGTTCACTTCGACGCGCGCCGTGTCGAGGCCCGCGGCGCGTGCCGCGACGTCGCGCAAAATGCTCGGCACCTGCGTCGGCGCCCAGATCCTGAGCCGCCCGCGCTCGAACTGCGCGGTGCAGTTCATCGGCTCCATGGTCGCGTGCGCCAGGTACGGCGCGCCGTAGTCGGCGCCGTACACCTGCACCGCGTCGAGCAGCGCGGCCTCGCCGCGGCCGCGCTTGTAGTAGGTGAAGCCGCCGCCGTTCTGCAGCGCCGCGCGCATCTCGGCGAGCAGGCGCGCGCTGTCGAAGTGCGCGTGCGGGCCGGGATCCCAGTCGGCGCGCACCGCGGCGAGCGCCTGCGATGCGCGCCACCAGCTGTTCGCGACCACCGCCACCGCGGGCGCGCAGCCCGCCGCCGCGGCGAGCGCCGAGACGCGCACCACGCCCGGCTGGGCGAGCGCGGCGTCGCCGTCGAAGCCGAGCAGTGTGCCGCCGAGCGTCGGGCACGGAAGCAGCGCCGCGTACAGCATGCCGGGCAGCCGCACGTCGATGCCGAAGCGCGCGCGCCCGGTCACCTTGTCCGGCACGTCGAGCCGCGCGGCTGGCGTGCCGATGAGACGGAAGCGCTTCGGGTCCTTGAGCCGCACCTCGGAGGGCAGAGGCACCTCGCGCAGCGCGCCGACCAGGTCGCCGAGCTGCAGGCGCCTGCCGCCCGCGTGGCGCACGTCGCCCTCGACCATGCTGCATTCGCCCGCCGGCACGCGCCAGATGCGCGCCGCGGCCTCGAGCAGCATGGCGCGCGCGGCGGCGCCCGCGCGGCGCATCGGCTGCCAGGCGTCGCGCAGGCTCGAGCTCCCGCCCGTGACCTGCAAGCCGAGCTCGCGCGCGACCTTGGCGACGAACCACGCGCTCGCACGCGCCTCGGTGGTCTTCGCATCGTCGGGATGGAACGGCAGGCTCATCACCAGCATGGCGACGTTGCCGTAGATGGAGTCGATGGGCGCCTGCTCGATGCGCACGCGCGCGAGCGGCACGTCGAGCTCCTCGGCGGCCAGCATCGCGAGTCCGGTGTACACCCCCTGCCCCATCTCCGAGCGCGGCATCGCCACGACGACCGCGCCGTCCGGCTCGATGCGCAGCCAGCCGTTCAGCGACACCGCTCCGTCGAGCGGCGGCAGCGTGCCGCGATCGCCCATGCGGCTGCGCGGCGGCAGGAAGCTCCAGCCGACGATCAGCGCACCGCTCGCGCCGAGCGCGCCGAGGAGAAACGCCCGCCGCTTCACGGGCTGCGCCGCCCGGAGCGCGCGGCGAGCTTGATCGCCTCGCGCACGCGCTGGTAGGTTCCGCAGCGGCAGATGTTTGTCATCGCCGCGTCGATCTGCGCGTCGCTCGGGCTCGCGGTCTGCGCGAGCAGCCCGGCCGCCGCCATCAGCATGCCGGACTGGCAGTAGCCGCACTGCGGCACCTGCCTGTCGATCCAGGCCTGCTGCAGCACGTGCAGCGTGTCGCCGGCGACGCCTTCGATGGTGCGGATATCGCGGCCCGCGGCGTCGCGCGCCATCATCACGCAGCTGCGCACGGCGCGGCCGTCGACCAGCACCGTGCACGCGCCGCAGGCACCGATGCCGCAGCCGAACTTGGTGCCGGTCAGGTCGAGCAGGTCGCGCAGCACCCACAGCAGCGGCATCGCCGCATCGGCGTCGGCCTGCACGCTCTTGCCGTTGATCGTGAACTGCATGCCGCCCTCGTCGCCCGGTTACGTTAAGATTTCTTGTACGCGAGACGGCACGCGGCGTCAAAGGAGCTCGTCACATGGCTACGCAAGGCAAGGTCGCGCTCGTCACGGGCGCGGGGACAGGAATCGGCAAGGCGGCGGCGCTCGCGCTGCTCGGCGACGGATGGAGCGTCGCGCTGGTCGGCCGGCGCAAGGAGCTGCTCGACAAGACCGCCGCGGACGCGGGCGCCGGCGGACGCGCGCTCGCGCTCGCGGGCGATATCGGCAAGCCGGAGACCGTCAAGGCGCTGTTCGCGAAGGTGAAGCAGGCCTGGGGCCGCCTCGACCTGCTGTTCAACAACGCGGGCATGGGCGCACCCGCGATCCCGATGGAGGACTTGAGCTTCGAGCAGTGGCAGGCCGTGGTGAACGTCAACCTCACCGGAATGTTCCTGTGCTCGCAGGAAGCGATCCGCATCATGAAGGCGCAGTCGCCGCGCGGCGGCCGCATCATCAACAACGGCTCGATCTCGGCGCACGCGCCGCGGCCGTTCTCCGCGCCCTACACCGCGACCAAGCACGCCGTGACCGGCCTCACCAAGTGCATCTCGCTCGACGGGCGCGCGCACGACATCGCCTGCGGGCAGATCGACATCGGCAACGCGGCCACCGAGATGACGGACCGCATGACCAAGGGCGTGCCGCAGGCGAACGGCAGCACCCTGGTCGAGCCGCGCATGGACGTCGCGCACGTCGGAGCCGCGATATTGCACATGGCCAAGCTGCCGCTCGAGTCGAACGTGCAATTCATGACCATCATGGCGACCAAGATGCCGTTCGTGGGCCGCGGCTAGCGGGCCGGATCAGAGCTGCCCGAGCTCCTCGGCGGGAATCCCGAGCGCCGCCGCGGCGACGTTCTCCTCGAGGTGCTCGAGCGAGGCGGTGCCCGGGATCGGCAGCATGACCGGCGAGCGCGCGAGCAGCCAGGCGAGCGCCACCTGCGCGGGGCTCGCGCCGTGGCGCCTGGCGATCTGCTTCACGCCCGCGGAGCGCAGCGCCGCGCCGGCGCCGAGCGGATACCACGGCAGGAACGCGATGCCGAGCCGCCGGCAGGCGGCGAGCACGTCGTCCGACGAGCGCTCGCCGACGTTGTACTCGTTCTGCACCGAGACGATCGTCGCGATGCGGCGCGCCGTGTCCAGCTCCGCGAGCGAGACGTTCGACACGCCGATGTGGCGGATCTTGCCCGCGCGCTGCATGTCGGCGAGCGCGCCGACCGATTCGGCGAGCGGCACGCGCGGATCGGGCGCGTGCAGCTGGTACAGGTCGATGCACTCGAGCCGCAGGCGCTTCAGGCTTCCCTCGAGCGCCCGGCGCAGATGCTCGGGCCGGCCGTCGGGGTCCCAGGCATTGCGGTGCGGCCGCAGCAGGCCGCCCTTCGTGGCGATCACCAGCCCATCAGGATAGGGATGCAGCGCTTCGGCGATCAGCGTCTCGTCGACCTCCGGTCCGTAGCTGTCGGCGGTATCGAAGAAGTTCACCCCGAGCTCGATCGCACGGCGGAACACCCGGTGCGCGGCCGCGCGATCGCGCGGCGCGCCCCACACGCCCGGGCCGCACACGCGCATCGCGCCGAAGCCCATGCGGCGCACCTGCAGCCCGCCGAGCCGAATTTCGCCCGCCGAGGCCGCAGAGATCCGTGGCTTCATTCCGGCAGTATACGCATGTACGATTCCCCCTGATTTGCCGCCGCACGATGACGCCCACACCGACACCGCAGGTCGCCGAGCGCTCGGACATCGCACCGGGCGCCTCGCCCGGCGAGCTGCGCTGCTCCGGCGCCTGGGTGCTGCACGCGGTCACCGCGCTCGAGCGGCGCATCGCCGCGCTGCCCGCGCCGCGCGAGCGCGAGTTGCGCATCGACGCCTCGGCAGTGACGGCGATGGATACCGCCGGCGCCTGGCTGCTGGTGCGCACCCTGCGCGCGCTCGAGGCGCGCGGCGCCGCGGCTCGGCTCGAGGGCCTGCGCCCGGAGTTCGACGCGCTCATCAAGCTGATCTCCGCGCGCGTGCGCGCGGAAGGACCCGTGCGGGCGCGCGCGCCGGGCATGCTCGAGCGCATCGGCCGCAGGACCTGGGAGGAGACGGTGAGCGCCTTCGGCCTGCTCGCCTTCGTCGGCGAGGGCGCGCTCGCGCTGGGGCGCGCGCTCGCCGATCCGCGCCGCATCCGCTGGCGGCCGATCCTGTACAACATCCAGACCGCGGGCTTCGAGGCGCTGCCGATCACCGGGCTGCTGTCATTCCTGATGGGCATCGTGATCGCCTACCAGGGCGCCACGCAGCTGGAGCGCTTCGGCGCCAACATCTACGTCGTCGACCTGGTCGGCCTGTCGATGGTGCGCGAGCTCTCGCCACTCATCACCGCGATCATCGTCGCCGGGCGCTCGGGCTCGGCCTACGCGGCGCAGATCGGCACCATGAAGGTCACCGAGGAGATCGACGCGCTGCGCACCGTCGGCGTCGCCCCGCTCGACCTGCTGGTGCTGCCGAAGGTGATCGCCCTCATGATCGCGCTGCCGCTGCTCACCGTGTACACGGACGTGATGGGCGTGTTCGGCGGCATGGTGATCGCGGAGCCCAAGCTCGGCATCAGCTTCGGCACCTTCGTCGAGCGGCTCGGCTACGCGGTGAGCCTGTCGTCCTACCTCATCGGCGTCGGCAAGGCGCCGGTGTTCGCGGCGATCATCGCGCTGGTGGGCTGCTACCAGGGCTTCCAGGTCACCGGCAGCGCGGAGAGCGTCGGGCGGCGCACCACGGTGAGCGTCGTGCAGTCGATCTTCCTGGTGATCCTGGTCGACGCGCTGTTCTCGATCGTGTTCAACCGGCTCAAGCTGTGAGCGATGCGGTCATCGAGATCGAGCGCCTCAACACGCGCTTCGGCGACGCGGTGGTGCATCGCGACGTCGGATTCTCGGTGGGGCGCGGCGAGATCTTCGCGCTGGTCGGCGCGAGCGGCTGCGGCAAGTCGACGCTGCTGCGCGAGGCGATCGTGCTGCAGCGTCCGCAATCGGGCTCGATCCGCGTCTTCGGCCAGGAGGTGGTCGGCATGGACGACGAGACCGCGCTCGCGCTGCGGCGCCGCTGGGGCGTGATGTTCGAGCGCGGCGCGCTGTTCAGCGCGCTCACCGTGAGCGAGAACGTGTCGATGGTGCTCGAGGAGCACACCGACCTGGGCCCGGCGCTGCGGGCCGAGGTGGCGGCGCTCAAGATCGCGCTGACCGGCCTGCCGCCGGACGCCGGGCCGAAGTACCCGAGCGAGCTCTCCGGCGGCATGCGCAAGCGCGCCGCGCTGGCGCGCGCGATGGCGCTCGACCCGGAGCTGCTGTTCCTGGACGAGCCGACCGCGGGCCTCGACCCCCTGAGCGCCACGGGCATCGACGAGCTGGTGCGCCACCTGCGCGATGCGCTCGGCTTGACTATCATGATGGTGACGCACGATCTGGACCTGCTGTGGCGCGCCGCCGACCGGGTCGCGGTGCTGGGCGACGGGCGCATCCTGGGAATCGGCACGATGAACGAGCTCTCCAAGTCGGACGATGCGCTGATCCGCGAGTACTTCCACGGGCCGCGCGGCCGCGCCGCGCGCGAGCAGGCATGGAATCGAAAGTAAGCTTCGC
>DASPRB010000084.1:0-5211 GCA_035624675.1 Burkholderiales bacterium | reverse complement strand
TGCGCTGCGCGACAACCTCGCCGCGGTGTGCGGCGACACCGGCGTCGCGCATCCGCTGCTCATGCTCGCGCATGCGCTCGAAGAGTCGAAGCCCGGCGACCGGATCCTCGTCGCCGCGTTCGGCCAGGGCTGCGACGCACTGCTGTTCGAGGTGACCGATGCCGTGCGCGAGCTGCCGGAGCGCAGCGGGGTGAAGGGGGCGCTCGCGCGGCGCAAGGAGGAGACGAACTACGAGCGGTTCCTCGCCTTCAACGATCACATCGCGCTCGATCGCGGCATGCGCGCCGAGGTCGATCACGCCACGCCGCTCTCGACGCTGTACCGCAACCGCGACATGGTCACCGGCCTCGTGGGCGGGCGCTGTCGCAAGTGCGGCACGCTGCAGTTCCCGCGCGGGCGCTATTGCGTCAATCCGCATTGCAACGCGCTCGATTCACAGGACGATCACCCTTTCTCCGAGGTGAGTGCGAAGGTGATGTCGTACACCGCCGACGTGCTCACCTACAGTCCCGATCCACCGGCCTACTACGGCATGATCCAGTTCGACGGCGGCGGGCGCATGATGGCCGACTTCGCCGACGTCGACGACGGCAAGGTCGAGGTCGGTATGCCGATGCGCATGATGTTCCGCGTCAAGGAGCACGATGCTACGCGCGGCTTCGTGCGATACTTTTGGAAGGCCGCCCCCGCGGCAAGGCCGTAGGAGGTCCGACATGGCAAGCGGAATCCGCGACAAGGTGGTGGTTCTCGGCATGGGCTGCTCGAAGTTCGGCGAGCGCTGGGACCGCAATGCCGAGGACCTGATGGTCGAGGCCTTCGAGGAGGGTCTGAAGGACGCGGGCATCGAGCGCAATCAGATCGAGGCGGCGTGGTTCGGCACCGCGATCGAGGAGCAGCACGTCGGCAAGTCGGGCGTGCCGCTCGCGATGACGCTGCGCCTGCCCTACATTCCGGTGACGCGCGTCGAGAACTACTGCGCCACCGGCACCGAGGCGTTCCGCGGCGCGGTGTATGCCGTGGCCTCGGGCGCGGTCGACATCGCGCTTGCGCTCGGCGTGGAAAAGCTCAAGGACACCGGCTACGGAGGGCTGCCGCAGCGCGGCCGCGGCGGCCTGAACAACTTCTTCTGGGCCAACATCTCGGCGCCCGGCTCGTTCGCTCAGCTCGCGGCGGCCTACCGCGCCAAGCACCGTGTCGACCCGAAGGACCTCAAGCGTGCCATGGCGCACATCTCGGTGAAGAGCCACGACAACGGCGCCAGGAATCCGAAGGCCCACTTGAGGAACCGCATCACCGAGGACGACGTGCTGAACGCGCCCATGATCGCGGATCCGCTCGGCCTGTACGACTGCTGCGGCGTGTCCGACGGCTCGGCGTGCGCGATCGTCACCACGCCCGACATCGCGCGCGGGCTGGGCAAGAAGAACCTCGTCGCAGTGAAGGCGCTGCAGCTCGCGGTCTCGAACGGCCAGGAAGTGCAGTACGGCGAATGGGACGGCTCGTATTTCGCCACCACGCGCGTGGCGGCCAAACGTGCTTACCGTGAGGCCGGCATCGACGACCCGCGAAAGCGCATCTCGATGTTCGACGTGCACGACTGCTTCTCGGTCACCGAGCTGGTCACCATGGAAGACCTGGGGATTTCCGACGAGGGCGAGGCGATCAAGGACGTGCTGGACGGCTTCTACGACGCTTCGGGCAAGATCCCCTGCCAGATCGACGGCGGCCTGAAGTGTTTCGGCCATCCGATCGGCGCCTCGGGTCTGCGCATGCTCTACGAGATGTACCTGCAGCTGACCGGCCGCGCCGGCGAGCGCCAACGGCCCGAGCCAGTGCTCGGCATGACGCACAACCTCGGCGGCTTCCCGAGCCAGAACGTCTCATCGGTCACGATCGTCGGTAGTTACGGCGCCTGAGCGCCTGCCGAAGCGCGCGAGCGGGGATCGGCACTAGAGGAGGTGGCTAGTCCAATCCGCGCGCTCGCCGCCGCGGTCCTTGTGTTCGTCGATGGCATCAGCCCACACCACGTAGCGCTCGGCGCCGCCCGCGCGCAGGGCGTCGAACGGAAAGCAGGTCACGAGCGTTAGCCGGGCGGGGCCTTCCTGCGCCGCGACCCAGCCGTCGCTTCGGTCGAGTACGCGCGTTCGGCGCACGGCGTACAGGTGATGGGCCCCGTCCGGCGTTTCGATGACGATCGTGGTCCCGGCCACGAGCTCGCGTAGGAATGCGAAATGCGTGTCACGGTGCCCGGTGATGACGCTGTTGCCGGCTGCCCCGGGGAGGGCGGTGCCGCGCAGGTGCCCGGGGCCGAACGCCATCGTGGCGCCGTCGGCACCTTCCAGGACGTAGCGCTCGACGCCGAGCGATGGCACCGACAGCCGCGCGACCGGCCAGGTGTCGGCCCAGGGCCAGGGCTTCACCTGCGTCTCGCCCGCAAGCGTGCGCTGCCAGGCCTGCGTGATCAGCACCTGGGCGACCCAGGTCTTCGCCTGGATCCAAGCACCGCGCGCGAACTGCCAACCACCGAGCACCATGAGAACTGCAGCGATCAGCAGCCTTGCGCGCCTTATGCCGCGCTGCCGGGTCGCGGCATCGGACTCCGGCCACGCGCATTCCACGCCAAGGCAGAGCTCCTGGTCGGGATTCACGCAAGCCTCCTGCGCCGCGGCAACAGCCAGACTGCGAGGAGCAGGAAGAGAATTCCGGAGAGCAGCGCCCAGCGGCTGTCGGTGCCGGTCTGCGGCAGCTCGCCGAACACCTTGTCGTACTCCCAGCCTTCCGGAAGATTGGTCGGCAGATCGGCGCGCGCGAGCGGTGCATCTGCGGGCCGCACCGGCGTCCGATCGACCGCGACGAAGCTCGTGTAGCGGGTCACCAGACGGTGCGCCGTGGCTAGCGCGATCACCTGCTCGCGCACGGCCTCGGGCGGTGCGCCGTCGCGCAGCGAATCCATGAGCGAGCCGACCTTCGCGCGCGCCCAGAGCGAGTCCACGCCGCTGCCCTGGGCGCCGCCGGCGAGCGGAACGCGCGCCTCCCAGACGCGGCCGGCGCGTACGCCGCTTACGCGCAACTCGCCTTCGAGGCTCTCGAGCGAGGCGCTTACCACCAGCGGCTCTCCGGCGTACAGGTCTGGCACGCGCGCCGGCCAAGCCTCGGCGTGCGCCGCCTCGGGCCATTGCAGGGTGATTCCTTTCAGTACGGGCGCTTCGAGCTTGCCGAACAGCTCGGACATCCTCGCCCCCACCTCATCGACGCGGCCGATGTAGGCGAACGTGCCGCGCCCGAGCTCGGCCGCCTTGCGCATGAAGTGGCTGTTGGGCGCCGAGCCGATCCCCACGGTAAACAGGCGCGAGTCGCCCAGCCGCGCCTGGATCAGGCGAAACAGCTCCTCTTCATTGCCGACGGCGCCGTCGGTGAGGAAGATCACCTGCCGCACTTCGGTGTCCGCATCGCTGCCGTTCAATGCGAGCTTCAGGGCGGAGGCCATCTCGGTGCCGCCCCGTGCCTGAAGGTTACGCACCCAATCGATCGCGCGCTGCACCCGGGCTGGCGCAGCCTCGCGCGCCTCGGCGAACAGCGCCCTTGCGGTGGAGTTGAACTCGATGACGTTGAAGCGATCTTGCGGTGTCAGACGTTCGAGCGCCAGCGCGAGCGCGTCGCGCGCCTGGCGAATCGACGCGCCGGCCATCGAGCCCGATGTGTCGAGCACGAAGATCACTTCGCGCGGCAGACGCGCCTCCTGCGTTGCGGCCGGAGGCATCAGCATCAGCAACGCGTAGTGGCGCCCGCCCTCCGACTGTGTAAACCAGGCGAGCCGCGGTGCGGCCTCCCGGCGCGGCGCCCAGCGCAGCACGAAATCGCGGTTGGCCGGAGTGCTGCCCTCGGCAAGCGTGATCTCGCGCCGTCCCTCGCCGAGCGTCTTCACGTCCACCTGGTGATAGGGGCTGGAAACGTCGGCGAGCGGCACGCCGGCATCCAGCTCGACGCGTATCGACACCGGGTTGACGGGAGCGCGCCCTTCCTGCGGACGCAGCACGACGGGCGTGACGCGCGCGGCGTCCGCTACCCCGTGCGGGATGTAGCGCGGCCCGACCACCATCGGGAAGCGCAGCGAGAAGCGGCCGTCGTGGAAGCGCAGCGTCTCCACATACTCCAGCTCGACCACGATCGTCTCGTGCGGGCCGATGTTCGCGACGCTGGTCGTGAAGATATTGGGCCGTTCCTGCTCGAGCAGCGCGGCGCGGCTGCCCTGCGCGCGCGCAGCGGCGTAGCTGCGCTGGGCGGCCTCGCGCTCGCGGATCTCTCCTTCGATGGTGCGCTCGCCGACTCGCAGGCGCAGCCGGTCGACAGCCGAGTTCTCGGGCAGCGGAAACACGTACACGCCCTCGCACCAGCCGTCGCCCGGATTGCGAAAGGTCTGCACCACGCGGGCGCGCGTCACGATCCCGGAGACCTGGAACGCCACGGTGGTCGACTGCAGCGGCGCTTCGAGCGCCTCGCCCCCTGCGCGCGGGCGCAGGAGCAGCAAGCCCTCGCCCGGCGCTTCGGCCGCGCGCGCCTGGCTCGCGAATAGCAGCGTCACGCCGGCAAGCGCGACCGCGGCCGCGATGCCCAATGCGGCCGCGAGCGCCACCGAAGCGATGAGATCGAGCGCGATCCGTCCTGCCAGGGTTCTTTTTTCGGGCTTGCTCACGTCGCCTCCGTCGTTTGTTCTTCCCGGAGGCCGATTACAGATTGCGGGGCTGGCCGGTGCGCGGCGCGCTAAGGGCAAGCCGGTGAGCAATTGTGGCAATCCGGTGGCAGCCGACGGAGAGCGCGCAGCGATCGGCTATAGTCGACGTCATGACGCGCCGCATCACCATCGTCGAGGACGACCCCGCAATACGCGCCAATTACGCCGCCGCGCTCGGCCGCTATGGCTACGAGGTGGCGGCCTACGGCGGCCGCGCGGAGGCGCTCGCCGCGATGAAGTCGCGCTTGCCGGACCTCGCCGTCATCGACATCGGCCTGGGGCAGGACGCGGATGGCGGCTTCGCGCTGTGTCGCGAGCTGCGCGCGCTCTCGGCCGCGCTGCCGATCATCTTCCTGACCGCGCGCGACAGCGACTTCGACGTGGTAGCCGGCCTTCGGCTGGGCGCCGACGACTATCTCACCAAGGACGTGAGCCTGCCGCATCTCATGGCGCGCATCGCGGCCTTGTTTCGCCGCGCC
>DASPRB010000071.1:0-5679 GCA_035624675.1 Burkholderiales bacterium | reverse complement strand
AAGGTGCCGCCGGTGCCGAACTGGAAGCGCTATCCGGAGTTCCGCGAGGTGCTGCCCGCCGGCGATCCCGCGCGCGAGGACTGACGCCGCGCCGGCGTCAGTGCTCGTACAGCCCCGCGCGCGCCTTGCCGCGGAACACGCGGTACGAGAACGCCGTGTAGCCGAGGATGAACGGCAGCACGATGAGCGCGCCGACGAGCACGAACTCGAGCGACGAGGGATCGGCCGCCGCCTGCCAGATCGTCATCCGGTCGATGATCAGGTAGGGAAACAGGCTGTAGGCGAGCCCGGCAAAGGCGAGCGCGAAGATCGCCACCGCGCCGGCGAAGGGCTTCCAGTCCGAGCGCCCGAGCGTGCGCCACACCCACGCGCCGGCGGCGATCGTCGCGAGCGGCAGCAGCATCAGCCCGAGGGTGTGCGGGAAGTCGAACCACTTCGCGCGCACGGTGGCGCTCGCGAGCGGCGTGGCGAGGCTGACGAGCGCCACGCCGAGCGCCACCCAGGCAAGGCCCCAGCGCGCCCACACGATCGCCTTGTGCTGCAGCGCGCCCTCGGTGCGCAGCACCAGCCAGGTCGAGCCGAGCAGCACGTAGCCGCCGCACAGCCCGCCAGCCACCACCAGCGAAAACAGCCAGTAGCCGAAGCCGCCGGCGTAGCCGGTGATCGTGCGCCCGAGCATCAGCCCCTGAGCGAGCGCGGCGAGGAACGAGCCAAACCAGAACAGCCAGTTCCACAGCTCGCGGTGCCAGCCGAGCGCCTTGACGCGGAACTCGAACGCCGCGCCGCGCAGCATCAGCCCGACCAGCATGATCGCGACGGGGATGTACAGCGCGCCGAGGATCATGCCGTAGGCGGGAGGAAACGCGATCAGCAGTAGCCCGATGCCGAGCACGAGCCAGGTCTCGTTCGCGTCCCAGAAGGGACCGATCGAGGACACCATGACGTCCTGCTCCTCGGCGCTGCCCGCCGGCATGAGCATGCCGACGCCGAGATCGTAGCCGTCCAGCACCACGTAGATCAGGATCGCCAGGCCCATCAGCGCGGTGAATATCAGCGGCAAGTCGACGCTCATGCCCGTTCTCCGCCTGTCTCGCCGCCGCCTTCGCCCGCGAGGTGCGTGAGCACCACGATGTAGGCGAGCAGCAACAGGCCGTAGGTGAGGATGTAGCCGGTGAGGCTCGCACCGATCGCGGCGTCGGGCACGTCGCCGAGCGCGTCGCGCGTCTTCAGGATCCCGGTCACCAGCCACGGCTGGCGGCCCATCTCGGTGACGATCCAGCCCGCGAGCACCGCCGGCCAGCCGATGAAGGTCGCGCCGGCGAAGGTCCACAGCAGCCAGCGCGGCGCAGTCCGGCCGCGGTGCGTGCGCCAGGCGCCGAACCAGGCGAGCGCCAGCATCGCGACGCCGAGCCCCACCATGATGCGGAAGGCGAAGAACACCGGCGCCACCGGCGGGAGGTCGTCGCCGAACTGGTCGAGCCCGGGCAGCTCGCCGTCGGGGTCGTGGCGCAGCACGAGGCTCGCGCCCTTCGGGATGCCGATCGCGTAGTCGTTGCTGCGCGTCGCCCGGTTCGGGATCGCGAACAGCTCGAGCGGAATGCCCCGGCCGCCGTGCCAGATCGCCTCGATCGCGGCGATCTTCTCCGGCTGGTGCTCGAGGGTGTTCAGCCCGTGCATATCTCCGGCCGCGATCTGCAGCGGCGCGAGCAGCGCGGCGATCAGCACGCCGGTGCGCAGCGTGCCGCGCGCGGCGGCGTCGCCGCCCGCCTTGAGCAGGCGCCAGGCCGAAAGCCCCGCCACCAGGAACGCCGCGGTGAGGCCCGATGCGAGCAGCATGTGCACGAGCCGGTAGGGCAGCGAAGGATTGAAGATCACCTGCCACCAGTCGCCGGCGATCAGCGCGCCGTCGGGCCGGACCGCGACGCCCGCCGGCGTCTGCATCCACGAGTCGAGCGCCAGGATCCAGAACGCCGACAGCGTGGTGCCGAGCGCGACCAGCGCGGCGGACAGGACGTGCACCCAGCCGGGCACGCGATTCATGCCGAACAGCATCACGCCGAGGAAGGTCGCCTCGAGGAAGAACGCGGTGAGCACCTCGTAGCCGAGCAGCGGGCCCGCGACGTTGCCCACCTTGTTCATGTAGCCCGGCCAGTTGGTGCCGAACTGGAACGACATCACGATGCCGGTGACCACGCCCATCGCGAAGGTGAGCGCGAAGATGCGCGTCCACAGCCGGTAGGTGGCGAGCCAGGCCGGATCGCCCGAGCGCGCGTAGCGCACGCGGAAATACACCAGCAGCCACGCCAGCCCGATCGTGATCGACGGGAACAGGATGTGGAAGCCGATGTTGATGCCGAACTGCGCCCGCGCAAGGTCGAGCGCCTGGCTCGCGTGCATGACTTATTATCCCGGCGCATGTCCCTCGAGACAATCGCGAAGGCCGAACTTTTCGTCCGCCTTGCGCAAGGGCACGCGGCGCCGACCACAGTCGTCACGCCTAACCGCCGCCTTGCGCAGGCGCTCGCGCGCGAGTTCGACGCCGCGCAGGCTGACCAGGGCCTGGCGGTGTGGGAGGCGGCCGACATCCTGCCCTTCGGCGCATTCGTCGAGCGGCTGTACGAGGACGCGCTCTACTCGGAGCTCGCGGCGCGCCTGCCGCTGCTCCTTGCCGACGCCCAGGCCGACGAGCTGTGGGAGGCGGCGATCCGCGCGAGCCGCTGGGGCGCGGCGCTGCTCGCGGTGCCGCAGGCCGCGCGCGACTGCGCGCGCGCCTGGGAGCTCGCGCAGGCCTGGCGCATCGCGGGCGCGCTCGAGAGCTTTCCCGGCAACGACGACGCGCGCGCCTTCGCCGAGTGGGCGCAGGACTACGCGCGCCGCTGCGCGGCGGGCGGCCACACCGACGCCGCGCGCCTGCCCGATGTCGTCGCGCCGCTGATCGGCGAGAGCGCGCTGAGAAAGCCGCGGTTGCTCGTCGCCTACGGCTTCGACCAGCTCACGCTGCAGGAGAAGGATTTTCTCGACGCCTGCGCGGCGGGCGGCGTCGCGCTCGCTGCCTGCGCGCCGCAGGCGCGCCAGTCGCAGGCGGCGCGGCACGCGTTCCCCGCCGCGCGCGACGAGCTCGAGGCCGCCGCGCAGTGGGCGCGCGCGCGGCTGGAGGCGGGCGCGGGGCGCATCGGCGTCGTGGTGCCCGAGCTGGGCCAGCGCCGCAAGGAGGTGCTGCGCATCTTCGCGCGCGCGCTCGATCCCGGCGGCAAGCTGCCGGGCGCGCAGGCCAAGGCCCCCGCGTTCAACGTGTCGCTCGGCGCGCCGCTCGGCGATTTTCCGCTGGTGCGCGCCGCGCTCTCGATCCTCGAGCTCGCTAGCGGCGAGATCCCGTTCGAGCAGGCGAGCCGCCTCGTGCGCTCGCCGTTCCTCGGCGGCGGCGAGGAGGAGATGGCGCGCCGCGCGCGCCTCGACGCCTCTCTGCGGCGCACGGCGCCCGCGCGCATCGGCCTGGGCAAGCTGGTCGGCCTGGCCGAAGCTTGCCCGGGACTGCGCCAGGTCCTGGAAAGGATGTATTCCGTTCCCAGGCTCGAATCGGCTTCACCGCACGAGTGGGCCCGGCACTTCAGCGCGCTGCTCGACGCCGCCGGCTTTCCCGGCCGCAGCCTCGACTCGGCGGAGTTCCAGGCGCGCGCGAAACTGAACGAGGCGCTCGCCGAGCTGGCGAAGCTCGAGCGCGTCGCGCCCAGGATGAGCCCGGCGCGCGCGCTCGCGCGGCTGCGCAGCCTGTGCACGCAGACGCTGTTTCAGCCTGAGACGCCGGACGCACCGATCCAGGTGCTCGGCGCGCTCGAGTCCGCGGGCCTCGAGTTCGACGCGCTGTGGGTGAGCGGCCTCACCGACGAGGCCTGGCCGCTCGCGGCGCGCCCGAATCCGTTCATCGCGCCGGCGCTGCAGCGGAAGGCGGGCATTCCCGAGTCTTCCGCCGAGGCCTCGCTCGCGCGCGCGCGGCGCATCACCGACGGCTGGCTCGGCGCGGCGGAGGAGGTGGTCGTCTCCTGCGCCCTGCTGGACGGCGAGCGCACGCTGCTGCCTTCGCCGCTCATCGCGGGCATCTCAACGCGGAAAGTAGAAGAACTGCCGACCTATGCGCGCTATCGCGACCTGGTGTTCGCCGCGCGGCGCCTGGAGTCCGCGCCCGACGGCCGCGCGCCCGCGCTCGCGACGCGCACGCCGCGGGGCGGAACGCGCATCCTCGCCGACCAGGCGGCTTGCCCGTTCCGCGCCTTCGCGCACCATCGCCTCGCCGCCGAGGCGCTCGAAGCGCCGGCCGAAGGGCCGGATGCGCGCGCGCGCGGGCTCCTGCTGCACGCGCTCATGAAGGCGCTGTGGAGCGAGCTGAAATCGAGCGACGCCTTGCAAGCCGACTG
This sequence comes from Burkholderiales bacterium, assembly GCA_035624675.1. GTDB lineage: Bacteria > Pseudomonadota > Gammaproteobacteria > Burkholderiales > SG8-39 > DAHVFK01. The sequence goes on along the minus strand of DASPRB010000071.1, from coordinate 1,267 downwards.
TGCGGCGGCGATCGGGCGCGCCGCGGCCGCCGCGGTGGCCGAAGCCAGCCTCGATGAGCCCTTCGCCGCGCTGGAGCGCACGCGCCTCGCGAAGCTCGCCGCCGAGTGGCTCGAGCTCGAGCGCGCGCGCGCGCCGTTCGAGGTCGCCGCGCTCGAGGACAAGCGCAAGCTCGGCGTGGCCGGGCTCGAGCTGAATGGCCGCATCGACCGGCTCGACCGGCTCGCCTCGGGCGGCCACGCGATGATCGACTACAAGACCGGGCGCCCGACGCCGAACGCCTGGCTCGGCGAGCGGCCCGACGACCCGCAGCTGCCGCTCTACGCGCTTTCCGCGCCCGAGGACATCGCCGCGGTCGCCTACGCGCGGCTGCAGCCGGGCGGCATGAGGTTCATGGGCTTCGGCCGCGCGAAGGACCTGGTCGCGCAGGCGAAGGACTGGGATGCGCTGCTCGCTGACTGGAAGAAGGAGCTCGAAGCGCTCGGCGCGGGTTTCGCTGCGGGAGAGGCGCGCGTCGACCCGAAGGACGGCCTCGCTACCTGCCGCTATTGCGATCTGCAGCCGCTCTGTCGTGTCCACGAGCGCCTCGGCGCGCTAAGCGCGCTCGAGGAGGAGGGCGAGTGAGCCGCTTCCTAGGCCGCGCCGCGGGGCGGCGGCAGCCCGTCGAGCAGCGCGCCCTCGATCGCCGAGAGCAGCTCCGAGAAGTGCGGGCGCGCGTGCGGCCCGCTCTGCGTCCACGCCATGTACAGCATGCCGTCGGGCTTGACCGCGAGCACCGCCGGCTCGGTGAACAGCGTCATCTCCTCGATGCCGGTCCCCGGGTGCGCGCCGCGGCCCTCGGAGAGGTACACGCCGGCCTTCCTCGCATCCTCGGGCTCGACGCCGTAGCCGACGCGCAGGGTCGCGAGGCCCCAGTCGCGCTTCGCCTGCTCGGCGCGCGCGCGCGTGTCGGTCGAGAGCGCGATCACCGAAACGCCGCGGCGCTCGAACTCGGGCAGCAGGCGCTCGAGGGTCCCGAGCCACTTGCGGCAGATCGGGCATTGCAGGCCGTGATAGAAGACGAGCAGCGCGAGCATCTGCGGCTGTTCTTCGGCGATGTGCCAGTTGCCGCCGCCCGCCAGTCCGGCATCGATCGCCGGCATGGTGTCGTCAGGAAGGGTCCGCATCGGAGGGTCCTCCTGTGGACATGATAGCCGACCAGAAGGAGCGCGACCTTGCGCTCGACACCGCGCGCTCGTACATCGTGCAGGCGCCGGCGGGCTCGGGCAA
>DASPRB010000068.1:0-13203 GCA_035624675.1 Burkholderiales bacterium | reverse complement strand
CGCGCGGCGCGCGCAGGACGAGCTCTGCGTGCTCGTGCAGGTGGAAACCAAGCCCGCCCTGGACAAGCTCGAGGCGATTTGCGCGGTCGACGGCGTCGACGGCGTGTTCATCGGCCCCGCCGACCTGCACGCCTCGATGGGGTATCCGGGCGAAACCGCCAATCCGGCGGTCATGCTGCTCATCGAGGAGGCCATGCGCCGCATCCGCAAAGCGGGCAAGGCGCCCGGCTACCTCTCGCCGGTCGAGGCGGACGCCAGGCGCATGCTCGCCGCCGGCTGCCTGTTCTGCGCGGTGGGCGCAGACGTCGGCATCCTGGCGCGCGGCGCGGATACCCTGGCCGCGAAATTCAAGACCTGAAGAAAGAGCGATATGAAGCCCGAAATCGTGCTCACCACGCGGATTTTCCCGCCCACGCAGGCGATCCTCGAGAAGGAGTTCAACTGCCACAAGCTGCACGAGGCCTCCGACCGCGAGGCACTGCTCAAGGAGGTTGCGCCGAGAGTGCGCGCGCTGGCGACCTTCGGCGCCGCGGGCGCCAATCCCAAGCTGATGGATGCGCTGCCCAAGCTCGAGCTGATCTCGAATTTCGGCGTGGGCGTCGACGCGATCGACCTGGAGGCCGCGAGGAAGCGCGGCATCATCGTCACGAACACGCCGGACGTGCTGAACGACTGCGTCGCCGACACCGCCATGGCGCTCACGCTCAACGTGATGCGCAAGTATCCGCAGGCGGAAGGGTACCTGCGCTCGGGCTACTGGGGTACGCGCGGCGATTACCCGCTCACCACCTCGCTCGGCGGCAAGGTCATGGGAGTCCTCGGCCTCGGCCGCATCGGCGAGGCGATCGCCAGGCGCGCGCTCGCCTTCGGCATGAAGATCCGCTACCACAACCGCCATCGGAAGGACGTACCCTACGACTACGATGCCGACGCGGTGGCGCTGGCCAGGAACTCGGACGTGGTGATGGTCGCCACGCCGGGCGGCGTGGGCACCAAAGCGATGGTGGGCGCGAAGGTGCTCGACGCGCTCGGCCCGCGCGGCTACCTGGTCAATATCGCGCGCGGCTCGGTGATCGACGAGCCGATGCTGCTCGAATACCTGCAGCAGGGGAAGATCGCCGGCGCCGGACTGGACGTGTTCGCCAACGAGCCCAGGATCTCGCCCGCCTTTTTCGCCCTCGACAATGCGGTGGTCTTGCCGCACGTCGGCAGCGCGACCAACGAGACGCGCACCGCGATGGGCGACCTGCAGATCGAGAACCTGCGCCTGCACTTCGCCGGCAAGCCGGTGCGCACCCGCGTGGTGTAGCCGGCCGCGGAGGCGACCGTGCAGCGGGCCGATGCGCTGGTGCTGTTCTGCGTCCATGGCCGCGCCAGCCTGACCGCTAAGCGTCAGCCTGACGTAACCTTGTCGTCTCTCTGACGCGTCGGTATGATCGCGTCACGCCGACCGTGCGCTGTCCCAATGAGAGTCGGCTTTCCACCCGAGGAGACGCACATGAAGCCATTCCATCGCCTCGTCGTCGCGGCGTTCGCCGGCGCGGCCTTCGCATTGCCCGCCGCGGCGCAGCAGGTGACCTTCATGACCGGCCCGCAGGGCGGCTCATGGATCCCGCTCGGCGGCGCGCTTAAGGGGATGTGGGAGAAGGAGATACCCGGACTGCAGATCCAGCAGACCCCTGGCGCCGGAATCGCCAACGTGCGCGGCGTCGACGAAGGCAAAGCGCAGATCGGCATCGCGAATTCGGCCACCACGGTCGACGGCCTCGAAGGCCGCAAGCCCTACCCTCAGAAGGTCACGCATGTGTGCCAGGTCGCCAACCTCTATCCGCAGTATTTCCAGGTCGTCGCGCTGGCCGATGCGAAGATCGCCTCGTTCAAGGACCTGAAGGACAAGGTGCTGGTGACGCAGCCCAAGGGCAACACGGCCGAGATCCTGACCGCCACCGTGCTGGACCTGAACGGCATGAGCTACCAATCGCTGTCGAAAGTGAACTTCCAGGCCGGTTACACCGATGCGGTTTCTCTGATGAAGGACGGCCACGCGCAAGTGTTCACGCTCGGCACCACCGCCCCGGCCTCTGCGGTGATGGACCTCGCCAGCGCGCGCGACGTGCACCTGGTGCCGGTCGACGACCACACCATGGCCTCGCTCAAGAAGATGAACCCGGGATACAACAAGCTCGTCATCAAGGCGGGCACGTACCCCAAGCAGGACAAGGACGTCGCGGCGATCGGCTATTCGACGCACATCGTCGCACGCTGCGACCTGCCCGAAGACGTCGTGTACAAGATGACCAAGGTGATGGCCCAGCACGTGAACGACATGGCCGCGATCGTGAAGTCGATCGAAGGCGTCACCGCGAAGGACATGGCGATCGACATCGGCGTGCCGTTCCACAAGGGCGCCGCGAAGTACTACAAGGAAGTCGGCGCCCTCTAGCGCGCAACCGGGCGCCCAGGGTCCCGACGGGGCGGCGCGGCCGCCCCGTTTTTCATCCGGTTCGGCACGCGGAGGCGAGGAGCAGCGAGTGGAAGAAAAGCAGGCCACGACGCCGGCGCGCGCCGCACTGCGCCTGACGGGGCTCGTCATCGCAGTCGCGATGTCGCTCTATCACATGTACGTCGCAGGCTTCGGTCCGCCCGAAGCGATGATCTTTCGCGGCACGCACCTGCTGTTCACGCTGACTCTGGTGTTCATCCTATTTCCGCTGCGCCCGCAGGGCGGCGGCGCCTGGCGCGTCATCGATGTCGTGTTCCTCGCCGGGGGCTGGGGCCTGGTGCTGCACATCTTTCTCAACTACGGCTATTTCGAGAACCGCATCATCTACATCGACGACCTGACGGCCTGGGACAAGTTCTACGCCGTGGTGGCGATCGTCGTCGTGCTGGAGGCGACGCGGCGCGTCATCGGCTGGGCGCTGCCGCTCACGGCAGTATGTTTCCTGATCTACGCGGGCGGTTTCACGCGCGTCACGCCGCAGGTGCTGATGGAGCAGGTCTACCTGTCGACCGAGGGCATTTTCGGCTCCACGCTCGGCGTTTCGGCGTCCTACGTCATGCTGTTCGTACTGTTCGGCGCGTTCATGGAGCGCAGCGGCACGGGGCAGCTGTTCATGGACTTCGCGCTGTCGATCACCGGTCGGTACGCGGGCGGCCCCGGCAAGGTCGCGGTGGTGAGCTCGAGCCTGTTCGGCACGGTCTCCGGAAGCGCCGTGGCAAACGTCATGGTCGACGGGCCGATCACCATCCCGCTCATGAAGCGCACCGGCTTCCGGCCCCACTTCGCGGCGGCGGTCGAAGCGGTCGCTTCGACCGGCGGCCAGCTCATGCCGCCGATCATGGGTGCCGCCGCCTTCGTGATGGCCGAGTTTCTCGCCGTGCCCTACGCGCAGGTCGCGCTGTGGGCCGTGGTCCCGTCGTTTCTTTACTACGCCGCGGTGTTCTTCGCCGTGCATTTCGAGGCCAAGAGGCACAACCTTTCGGGCGTGCCGAAGGCTGAGCTGCCGCGCCTCGGCTCGGTGATGATCGACCGCGGACATCTGTTCGCTCCGATCCTGATCGTGCTAGTCGGCCTGATGGCGGGCTATTCGGCGCCTCTGTGCGCGCTCGTCGGCGCGCTCAGCTGCCTGCCGATGGCGCTTGTGCGTAAGGCAACGCGCGCCGGGATCGGCTGGCGCTCGGTCATCGACGCCCTCGAGGACGGCGCGAGGAACACGCTGGCGGTGGCGATGGCCTGCGCCTGTGCCGGCATCGTCATCGGCTGCGTGACGATCACGGGGCTCGGCATCGTGTTCACGCAGATGGTGGTCGCGCTCGCCCAGAACTCCCTCATCCTCGCGCTCGTTCTGACCGCGCTCGCCGGCATCGTGCTCGGCATGGGCATGCCGACGACGCCCGCCTACATCATGATGGTCGCGCTGCTCGTACCCGCCGTGATCAAGCTCGGCGCCGCCACCCCGGCCGCGCACATGTTCGCGTTCTACTTCGCGATCCTGTCGGCGATCACGCCGCCGGTCGCGCTCGCGATCTTCGCGGCGGCGGGCCTCGCCAAGGCGAACATGTGGAAAGCGGGCTTTGCCGCGATGCGCGTGGCCGCGCCCGCCTACATCGTGCCGTTCATGTTCGTGTACGAGCCGGGGCTGCTCCTGATCGTCAAGGACTGGTCTACGCAGTGGGAATTCGTGGCGCTGTCGGTCGTCACGGCAACTCTGGGCGCGGTGTGCCTCGCCGCGAGCCTGCACGGCTGGCTGCTGACGTTCGCCGCGATGTGGCAGCGCGTGGCGCTGTTTTGCGCCGCGCTGTTGCTCATCAAGCCCGGCGTGTTCAGCGACCTGATCGGGCTCGGTCTGCTCGCGCTCGTCCTCGCCGCGCAGCTGCTGGAGAAGCGCCGCCTGCACGAGCAACCGCGCGCCGCCGGTCCCGGCGGTTAGTCGTCGTCGAGCCGGCGCGTTTCGCGCTCGACACGGTATTCGCCTTCGATCACGGCCGAGCCCTCCTCGCGCGCCGCGCGACGCAGCTCGCGCGTGCGCCACCACAGCCACGCCCAGACGACGAGCGCCACGCTGGCCGCGACCGCGAGGATCACCGACGTGAAGATGAAGGCAGCGATGAACAGCGCTACGCCCAAAATGGCGCCGAGGATGCGCTGCAGAGTGTTTTGCGTATTCAAGCTGTGGCCGCAATTTCTCACGGACGGCTCATCACGGCAAGTCGCGCCCTGTACAATCGACCGACGCACAAGATCGTGGCTAAGGGCCCAGACACCGACGCGCTCGCCGAAGAGCTGCTCGCGCTGCACGCGACGGGCGGCACCGTCGCGCCGTTCAGCGAACGGCACGCGCAGCTCTCCGCCGCCGACGGCTATCGGGCCGCGGCCAGGCTGCATGCGCTGCGCCTGGCGCGCGGCTGGCGGCCGGTAGGTCGCAAGATCGGCTTCACGAACCGCACCCTGTGGCCGCGCTACGGCGTCTTCGAGGCGATGTGGGGCACGGTCTACGACCGCACGCTGATTCTCGCGCAAGGCGATCGCGCCACGGTGCCGCTTGCGGGCCTTGCGCAGCCGCGAATCGAGCCTGAAATCTGCTTCGGCCTGCGCGCGTCGCCGCCGCTGACGCACGACGCCGAGGCCCTGCTCGGCGCGATCGAATGGGTCGCGCACGCGGTCGAGGTCGTGCAGTGCCATCACCCCGGCTGGAAGCTCAAGATCGCCGATTGCACGGCGGATAACGGCCTGCACGGACGCCTGGTGCTCGGCACTCGCGTCCCGGTGCGCGAGCTGCCCGGACTCGCCGAACGGCTGCCGGCGCTCGAGGTCGAGCTGCGCAAGGGGGGAACGGTCGTGGAGCGCGGCCGCGGCGCGAACGTGCTCGGCAGTCCGCTCGAGGCGCTCGCCTTTCTGGTCGAGGTACTGTCGCGGCAGCCCGCCGCGCCGCCGCTCGCGGCGGGCGAAATCGTCACCACGGGAACGCTGACCGATGCGCACCCGGTCGCTCCCGGCGAGCGCTGGAGCACCGCCTTCGAGGGCCTGCCGCTCGCAGGCCTGGTCGTGAACTTCACGTGACGCGCCCGCTCGAGGGCTTCACCGTCGTCTCGCTCGAGCAGGTGATCGCTGGCCCGTTCGCCACCCGGCAGCTCGCCGAACTCGGCGCGCGCGTGATCAAGATCGAGCGCCCGGGCAGCGGCGACGCGGCGCGCGGCTACGACACGACCGTGAAAGGGCTGTCGTCGCATTTCGTTTGGGTGAACCGCTCCAAGGAGAGCCTCGCCCTCGACGTCAAGCATCCGCAGGCGACGCCGATTCTCGACAAGCTGATCGCGCGCGCGGACGTGTTCCTGCAGAACCTCGCACCGGGCGCGGTCGAACGGCTCGGGCTGGGCGCGAACGAACTGCGCGCGCGGCACCCGCGCCTCGTGTGGTGCGGGATCTCGGGCTACGGCCCTGCGGGTCCGTACGCGGAAAAAAAGGCCTACGACCTGCTCGTGCAGTGCGAAGCCGGTCTGTTGTCGGTCACCGGCACGGACGATGCGCCCGCCAAGGCCGGCATCCCGGTGGCCGACATCGCCGCCGGCATGTACGCCTGCGCGTCGATCCTTGCGGCGCTGTTGCGACGCACGCGCGACGGCGAGGGGGCGACCATCGACGTCACGATGTTCGAGGCGCTCGGAGAATGGATGGGCTTTCCCGCGTACTTCAGTCACTACGGGGGCAGCGCCCCTGCGCGCCGCGGGGCCTATCATGCGACCATCGTCCCGTACGGGCCGTTCCAGGCCGGCGACGGCGGCACGGTCTTCCTGAGCATTCAGAACGACCGTGAATTCGCCCGATTCTGCGAAACGGTGCTCGGCGAGCCGGCGCTTGCGGCCGACCCGCGCTTCGCGACCGGGCCGGCGCGCTACGCCAACCGCGAGGCGACCCATGCGGCGATCGAGCGGGTGTTCGCCACGCTTAGCGCGGCGCAGGTCATCGAGCGTCTGGAAGCCGCCGGCATTGCCAACGCGCGCCTGAACACGATGGAGCAGTTCTGGAACCATCCGCAGCTCGCAGCGCGCAATCGCTGGACGAAGGTTGATTCGCCGGGCGGCGCGATCGACGCGCTGCTGCCACCGTTCAACCTGTCGGATTTCGCGCCGCGCATGGACCCTGTGCCTGGAGTCGGCGAACACAGCGCCGCCCTGCTGGCCGAGTTGGGCTACGACGAGACGCAGGTCGCGCGCCTCGCCGCCGCGGGGGTCGTCAGCCTTTCGGGCGGCTGACCTCGATCTTCGCCGCGCGCGCGAGCTCGCGGTGGATGCGCGTCACGCGCTCCACCTCGCCCTTGGCCGCGAAGCGCTCGTAGAAGCCGTCGTCGCGAAACTCTTTCAGCATGTCGCTCCAGGGCGCCAGCCGCTGCTCCCAGCGCGCCGCCCGTCCCTGCTCGGGCTCGGCATCCTCGCGCGCCAGGTCGGCGCACACCCGGATGAGCGCCTTGATGGTCACGGGCTTGGTGACCATGAATGTTTCCTTGCCCCAGGCATCTGCCCACACCGCGCGCGCCGCCTTGAGGAAATCGCGTACCACCGCGTAGTAGCGCGGCACCTCGTGAGCGCTCCCGCCCGAGACCTGGATGCTGCGCCAGCGGCCGCGCACCCAGCGGTGCAGTTCGTTGAACAGCTCAGCCTGCAGGATCCACTTGTCGCGCTGGCTGCGTCCGCCGAGGCGGTTGATGCGGTAGCGCAGCGGACTGTCGCCCTCGCTGTACAGCTTCTCGACCAGGCGTGCGGCGAACTTGCGGTCCGGTGCCGCCCAGGATACCTGCTCGTACAGGTCGACGAGGTGGCTCTTGTTGATGCGCGTCGGCGTCGAATTGATGATGACGAACATCTCGGCGGCGAAGTCCTCGCTGCGGCCGTCGAAAATGATGCACGGAACATGGATCGTCTCGGCTTCCTGCGGCCTGTCCTGCAAGTAGAAGTGCAGGGCCGCAAGGCGGTGCTGGCCGTCGATGATCAGATACTTTGAGCCGGGCTCCGTCAGGCTGCCGACACCCCCGTCCCCGCCCGGCCGGAACGCCAGCCGCTCCGAGGTGAACAGGAGCACCGTGCCCGGTATCGGGGGTTGGGTAACCGCGGTTTCGTAGAAATTGCGCAACGCCTTCACCTTGGCGCGCGACAGTGCGCGCTGGAAGGCCTCGTCCGTGCGCTCGATCTTGGCGATGAATTGCGCTACGTCGTCGTCATGCGCGATACGCCCGGGGGTGATTTCCTCCCCCTCGCCGTAGAAGCGGCTGATAAAACGCACCCTCGACAGCAGGTCGCGCGCCCTGTAGCTGGCGAAGTAGAAGATCCCGTCCTTTTGCCGGATTTGCGTCGCATGCACGACCGTCCCTCCCTGGTTTTTCTTTCTACCGCGAGCGTAGCCCGGGAATATACCCGACTAGGGGCAAATTTGAGGCGAAACGGCCCCTCGGGGGCCACCCTACCGGCCCGGGCAGGCCGATAACATGAGGGCCTGAAGCACCTCGGCGCTGCGCTGGTCCTGGACGAAGGCCGCCACGCCCGCGTTCGAGGCGGCGGCCCCGGGGCGGAGGGCGAGTTCGCGCCTTGCCGCCACGCGGCGGTCGGTCCCGAAATCGAATGGCCCTGCCAGGTCGACCACGACGTAGTCGTGGGTTAACGTTCGGCCCTCGTTCTCGCCCCGCCGGACCCGCGAGACGAGGCGGTTCTCATAGGAAGCGAGGTACAGCGCCGCGCCCGAGGCCTCGCGCACGCCGGCCAGAACCGCGTGCGCGTCGACCAAAAGGGCGTCCTGGCGCGCTTGCGTGAGCGACAGCCGGATCGCGGCCTTTGCAGGCTGCACGTTGATGCGGGCCAGCTGCAGGTCAAACGCGGCCGAGCCCCAGGCGCGAAAATCCCGCCCCTGCAACAGGACCTGCGGCGTGTAGACGAAGCTGGCGTGGGCCAGCGCGGCGAGCGCGCGTTGGCGCAGCGAGAAGCCGTGCCCGGCGAACGGATCCCGCCAGCCAAGGTCGTCCCAGTAGTCCACGTGCAACGCGAGCGGCACCACGGAACCCGCAGCACCGGGCCTGCCGAGCGTGGACAGCCATCGGTCGGCACGCGGGCAGCTGCTGCAGCCCTCCGACGTGTACAGCTCGACCAGGGCCGTCGTACGACTCTGCGACCGGGCCGTGCACTGCCAGGCCATCGCGGGTGCGGCGAGCGTGCAGGCGGCCAGCACCGCCAGCGAATGGATAGCGAGCCTTGATCTCATGAGCGCAGGCTATCGGTCGGCCGGCACCCCATCCGGCTTACAGCCGGCGCGTCGCGCGCTTCAGTGCAGCTGCGCAGCGCCCTTGAACATGCCCGGTTCGAGCGCGTGGCGCTCGAGCAAGCGGTAGAACTCCGTGCGATTGCGCCCGGCGAGCCTGGCTGCCTGGGTGACGTTGCCACTGGTGATCTTCAGGATGCGCACCAGATAGTCGCGCTCGAAGGCGCGGCGCGCCTCGTCCAGCGGCGTGAGGCTCGAGTCGCGCGCATCGAGCGCCTGGTTGACGAGCGACGCCGGCACCACTTCCGTGGCGGACAGCGCCACCGACTGCTCGACCACGTTTAGCAGCTGACGCACGTTGCCGGGCCAGGATGCGGACACCAGCCGCTGCATGGCCTCCGGCGAGAAAGCGAGCCGCGGGCGCCCATAGCGCTCGGCCATACGCTCGAGGAAATGGGTGGCGAGCAGCGGGATGTCCTCGCGACGTTCGGCCAGGGCCGGCAGGGAAAGCTTGACGACGTTCAGGCGGTAGTACAGATCCTCGCGGAATTCACCCGCCGCGATGCGCTCCTCCAGCCGCCGATGCGTTGCCGAGATGATGCGCACGTCGACCGCGACCGCCTCGTTCGAGCCGACCGGCCTTACGACGCGCTCCTCGAGCGCACGCAGCAGCTTGACCTGGATCGCGAGCGGCATGTCGCCGACCTCGTCCAGGAACAGCGTTCCGCTCTGCGCGGCCTGGAACAGTCCGCGGCGGTCCTGCGTGGCGCCGGTGAATGAGCCTTTCCTGTGGCCAAACAGCTCGGACTCGAGCAACCCCTCGGGAATTGCGCTGCAGTTGACCGCCACGAATGGCGCGCCGGAGCGTCGACTCGCACGATGAATCGCGCGCGCCAGCAGCTCCTTTCCGGTGCCGCTCTGACCGTAGATGCACACGCTCGCATCCGACGCGGCGACCCGCCGCGCCTGCGCCAGCAGGTCCTCCATAGCCGGCGAGCGCGTAATGATGCCCGCGCGCCAGTCCTCTCCCTGGCCGCCGGCAGGCGGACTGGACAGCCGCAACGCGTCCGCCACGGTATCGAGCAGCAGCTTGCTGTCGAACGGCTTGGTCAGAAAGCTGAACACGCCTCGCCGGGTCGCGGCGACGGCCTCGGGGATCGTGCCGTGCGCGGTCAGGATCACGACCGGCAGCGAGGGCGCGTGTCGATGAATCGCGTCGAACAGCGCGAGTCCGTCCATGCCGTGCATGCGCAGGTCGGTGATCACCAGCTGGGGACGCGACACGGCAAGGCTGGCGAGCGCGCTCTCGCCCGAATCGGCGGTCGCAACCGCATAACCCGCCGCGGAAAGACGCATCGCGATCAGTTGCAGCAGGTCCTTGTCGTCGTCGACTAGCAGGATTTTCGGGGCGTCGGAACTCATGGTTTCGTCTCCGGTTGGCGCGCGGCCTCCTCCCGCCGGATTATGCCGCGTTCGATGGACTTGAATGCATCGAGCTGCTTCTGCAGCGCTTCCTCGCGCTTCTGACCCTCGCGCGCGAGGCGCTCGTTCTCCTGTGCCAGTCGCTGCCGCTCTGCGATCTCGCTGGTAAGCAGGATCGCGAAGCTGCAATACGGTGACCTGCTGTCTCGACCTGCCAAGGGTTTGAGCAATGCCAGCGCATGCGCTTCGTCGCGCAGCGGGTCCGGCAAGGTGACCAGCATGGCCGCGAGCCGCAGCCTGTTCGCATCGCTCGATTCGCGTCGATAGTCACGCTTCGCGCGCTCAAGCGCCTCGCGCTGGCCGTCTACCGGCGAGCGCGATGCCGTGACCGTTTCCGAAGCGATGCGGCCTACCTCGGCGGATTCGCGCGCCTCCGGCGACAGCAGCGCGCAGCCGCCGAACAGCAGCGCGAACGCGACAGCGAGCCGCTTCACGCCGCCTCCGCAACGGCCGCGGCCGTCCTGTGCGGCAGCGTCACGCGGAAATGACCCCCGCGCGCGCCCGCCACCACGGCGATGTGCCCGCCGTGCGCTTCGACATACTCGCGCGCGATGGCAAGCCCGAGCCCGCTGCCCTCGACACGACCGCTCGCCTGAGCGCGTCCGCGGTAGAAGCTGTCGAAGATAAATTCACGCTCTTCGGACGGTACGCCCGGGCCGGAATCGATCACCTCGATCGCGACCTCGCCGTCCCCTGCGCGCGCGAGCACGGAGATGGTGCCGCCCTCGGGCGTGAACTTCACGGCGTTGCCCACCAGGTTATCGATGATCGAGCGCAGCTTCTCGGCATCGGCCAGCAGGATCACGGGCTCAAGCTCGAGCGCCAGGCGCTGGTGCTTGGCGCGCGCGGCAAGCTGGTGGGCGCGCGCCGCCTCGCGCACCAGCTCTTGTAGCGCCACGGGCTTTACATCCAGCGAAGCGGCCGCCCGCAGCGCGCGCTGGTAATCGAGCAGGTCCTCGATCATGCGCTGCAGCTTCAGGCTGTTGTCGCGCATGATGGCGACCACCTGTCTTTGGGCCGGCGCCAATGGCCCGGCCACTTCGTCGTTTAGCAGCTCGGCACCCTCCCGGAGTGCTGTCAGCGGAGTCTTGAGCTCATGAGACAGGTTGCGCAAGAAACGGTTCTTCTCGGCTTCGAGCTCGGTGAGCCGCCGGCGCAGCCAGTCGAGCCGCTCGCCCAGAAACTGCAGGTCGGCGGGCCCGCGCACTTTGATCGGACGCGAAAAATCTGCCCCGCCCAGCTGCCGAATCGAAGCATCCAACTGGGCGATTGGTCTGACGATGAAGCGCGTCAGCGCGAGCGCGATGCTGAGCGCTAGTGCGGTGCTGAAGATCACGAGGAGGACCAGGCGCTGCTGCACCGCCTCCGCGTTGGCACGCAGCCGCTCGACCTCGCGGTCGGCTACCAGATAGCTGATGGCGAGCGTCTGATACGCATCTTCGGCGAGCTGGCCCGTCTTGTCCGCGACCACGTGCGGATCGAGTGCCGGTCGCGGGTCCGCGCTCAGCTGCTCGTACAGCGCCTGCTCCTCTTCGACTGTCCGATTGAGGGCGTTGAGCTGCGCGCGGTCCAGTGGTAGCCGTGCCAGCTCGCCCGCGACTTGCTTGAAGCTCGCGTGCACCTTGGTGAAGTCGTCCATCAGTTCCTTGTCCGAGGTGAGCGCAATCTGCTGCGCCAGGCGTTCGATCGATCCGATGCGGTTCACGAGCGCCCGGCTGGCGCGGGCAGCGCGTGCGGCATTGAATACGGCGTTGCCGCTCTGCTGGGCGAGGCGCTCGGTGTGCCAGGCCGAGTAGGCGAGCGCTCCGACGAGCGGCAAGGCCACCAGCGTAAAACCGGCAAGCAGCAGCCCTAGAAACGAGCGCGGGTAAGGCAGCGCGGGGCCTCTCGAAGAGCCGCTAGCACTCATATATCTATAATTTCATGCAAACTTCTGCAAGCGACAGGACAGATGTCACGAACCCGCCATGATGCCCCAAGACTCGCGCGGCTCCACCTGATCGCCGCCATCGCGAGCAATCGCGTAATCGGGGCGGCCGGCAAGCTACCGTGGCATTTGCCGGAAGATCTGAAGCATTTCAAGGCATTGACCTCCGGGCACCCGGTCATCATGGGGCGACGCACCTGGGAGTCCCTGGGCAAGGCGCTCCCCGGGCGAGAGAACATCGTCGTGACCCGCAACCGCGATTATGAGGCCCCGGGCGCCAGCATTGCATCGTCGCTTGGCGCCGCGCTGGCGCTATGCGCGGACGCACCGGTTGCGTTTGTCATCGGCGGCGGCGAGCTGTACGCCGAGGCGCTGAAGTGCGCCGACGTTCTCGATCTCACCGAGATTCAGCGCGCTTTCGATGGCGACGCGCGCTTTCCGGAGTTCGACCGCAATGACTGGCGGGAGGTCGAGCGCCGCCCGCAGACGGCTGCGGGCGGGCTCCGGTTCGACTTCGTGCGTTACGAGCGGAGCTGTTAGCGCTTACTTTCGAAGATTCGCACTTCCGGAAGCGGAAAACCGTTGAATCGGCTGGCATAGGCCGTCGTGTACGCGCCCGCGTTGTGCAGGTAGATGAAGTCGCCCTCCTGCAGGTCGGAGGGAAGCGGCTCATCGCGCAGCACGACGTCGACCGAGTCGCAGGTCGGTCCCGCCACGTTCCACGGAATGTCGTGGCCGGAGCGGTCGGTACGGATGCGGTACTTGAGCCCCTCCGTGGTCTCGATCACTCCGCCGAACATGCCTGCATCCCAGTGCATCCAGCGCTTGCCGGCGCGCATCACCGTGCCGAGCACGCGGCATACGAAGTACCCCGCGTCCGAAACCATGTAGCGTCCCGGCTCGGCGATCACCCTGACCTCCTCCGGAAACGCCTTGAGCGCCTCGTTCACCACCTCGCCGATGACCTCGATCGAGGGGATAGGCTTCACGTGTCTGACCGGGAAGCCTCCGCCGATGTCGAGCAGCCGGGGTTTGAGGCCGACCTTGA
>DASPRB010000059.1:0-14223 GCA_035624675.1 Burkholderiales bacterium | reverse complement strand
CAAGGTGTTCCTGACCGCGAGTCCCCAAGTGCGCGCTCAGCGCCGGTATAAGCAGTTGAATGAAAAAGGAATCCATGCTAACCTGCACGCCCTTTCCCGTGAGCTGGAAGCGCGCGACGCGCGCGACGCGGCGCGGGCGGTCGCTCCGCTGATTGCGGCGACCGACGCGGTGCAACTCGATTCCTCGGAGCTGTCGGTTGAGGAAGTCGTGAGCCGGATCCTCGCCTGGTGGCGGGATCGCGGAGCGCGCGAGGGCACCTGATTTGGAAAGGAAATCTGGTGGGCTGCGGCGAAGGCCGCGCCCGTTTTAGCAACCTGACCCGCGGCTCTCCCTAGGGCTCGCGGCCAAAGAGGTCCTACTTTTTCATGTCCAGCATTTCGCCCGCCGTATCCAAACCCACCGTATCCAACGAGTCGTTCGCCGCACTGTTCGAAGAGAGCCTGTCGCGCAAGGAAATGCGCGTCGGGGAGGTGATCACCGCCGAGGTTGTGCGCGTCGATCCTAACTATGTGGTGGTCAACGCCGGGCTCAAGTCGGAAAGCCTGATCGCGACGGAAGAGTTCAAGAACGACGCAGGCGAAGTCGAGGTGAAGCCCGGCGATTTCGTCGCGGTCTCCATCGAGGCGCTCGAGGACGGCTACGGCGAGACGCGCCTGTCGCGCGAGAAGGCAAAGCGCCTGGCGGCCTGGCTCGATCTGGAGAAAGCGCTCGAGAAAGGCGAGAAGATCGACGGCGTCATCACCGGCAAGGTGAAGGGCGGCCTGACGGTCATGGTGAACGGCATCCGCGCGTTCCTGCCCGGCTCGCTCGTCGACCTGCGCCCGGTCAAGGACACCACGCCCTACGAGGGCAAGCAGATGGAGTTCAAGGTCATCAAGCTCGACCGCAAGCGCAACAACGTCGTCGTATCGCGCCGTGCGGTGCTCGAGGAGACCGTGGGCGCCGAGCGCGAGCAGCTCCTGTCCACCCTGCAGGAAGGCGCGGTGGTGAAGGGCGTTGTCAAGAACATCACCGACTACGGCGCGTTCGTCGACCTGGGCGGCATCGACGGCCTGCTGCATATCACCGACCTCGCCTGGCGGCGCGTGAAGCATCCCTCTGAGGTGCTGAACGTCGGCGACGAGGTGACCGCCAAGGTGCTCAAGTTCGACGCCGAGAAGAACCGCGTATCGCTCGGCCTGAAGCAGCTCGGCGAGGATCCGTGGGTCGGCATCTCGCGGCGCTACCCGCAGGGCACGCGGCTGTTCGGCAAGGTCACCAATCTCACCGACTACGGTGCATTCGTCGAGGTCGAGGCCGGTATCGAGGGCCTGGTGCACGTGTCCGAGATGGACTGGACCAACAAGAATGTCCATCCCTCGAAGGTCGTGCAAGTGGGCGACGAAGTCGAAGTGATGATTCTCGAGATTGACGAGGAGCGGCGCCGCATCTCGCTCGGCATGAAGCAATGCATGCCCAATCCGTGGGAGGACTTCGCTCGCGAGTACAAGAAGGGCGATCGCGTCAAGGGCCAGATCAAGTCGATCACCGATTTCGGCGTATTCGTCGGTCTGCCCGGCGGCATCGACGGACTGGTGCATCTGTCAGACCTTTCCTGGAGCGAGGCCGGCGAAGAGGCCGTCAAGCACTTCAAGAAGGGCGGCGACGTCGAGGCGGTGGTGCTGTCGATCGACGTCGAGCGCGAGCGCATCTCGCTCGGTATCAAGCAGCTCGAAGGCGATCCGTTCACCAATTTCCTCGCCAGCCACGACAAGAACAGCATCGTGAGCGGGACGGTGAAGTCGGTGGACGCCAAGGGCGCGGTGATCGCCATCACGGCGGAGATCGAGGGTTACCTGCGCGCGTCGGAATTCTCGCGCGATCGCGTCGAGGACCTGCGCACGCTCCTGAAGGAAGGCGACAAGGTGAGCGCGATGATCATCAACGTGGACCGCAAGAGCCGCTCGGTCAATCTCTCGGTGAAGGCGAAGGACCTGTCCGAGGAGACCGAGGCGATGAAGCAGCTGCGCAGCGAGAACGCCGCGGCGAGTGCCGGCGCGACCAATCTCGGCGCGCTGCTGCGCGCCAAGCTCGACACCCGCAAGGAGCAGTAGGCGGGTCGTCGGACGAAAGAAAGAGAACGACAAAGAGAACGCTCAGGGAGATGGGTCGTCCATGACCAAGTCGGAACTGATCGCTCGCCTCGCGCAGCGCTACCCGCAGCTGGTGGCCAAGGACGCGGAGTACGCGGTGAAGATGATCCTCGATGCAATGACGCAGTCGCTGCTAACGGGCGATCGCATCGAGATTCGCGGCTTCGGCAGCTTCGGGCTGAATTACCGGCCGCCGCGCGTCGGTCGCAATCCTAAATCCGGCGAGAAGGTGCAGGTGCCCGAGAAGTACGTGCCGCATTTCAAGGCCGGCAAGGAGCTGCGCGAACGGGTCGACGGCACCGAGGAAGAGTCCGCGCAAAGGGCGCACGGAGCGCCGAGCCACACACCGTAGCGACTTGGCGCGCAGCGCAGCCGCGCAGCGCGCCGGCGGAAACAGGCACTAGGATCCGAGTATGCGTATCGTCACCTGGGTGCTGTGGCTGGTCGTCTTCCTGTTCTTGCTCGCCTTCGCGGCGAAGAACCTCGACCCGGTCACGGTGCGCTTCTATCTGGACCATGACTGGCAGGCGCCGCTGGTCGTGGTGCTCCTCGGGTGCTTCGCGGCGGGTGCGGTGCTCGGCATGCTGGCGATGGTCGGCCCACTGTTGCGCCAGCGGCGCGAGATTTCCCGTCTCAAGCGCGATGCGCGGCGCCAGCAGCGCAGCGAGGCCGAGTCGCAAGGCCGCGCCGACGCGGCCCGGCCACCGCCGGTAGACGCCTAGGGGCCGCGCGCGATGGAGTTCGAGTACTGGTGGCTGCTCGGCTTCCCGCTGTTCTTCGGTCTGGGTTGGCTCGCGGCACGCATCGACGTCAAGCACCTGGTGTCCGAGTCGCGCGCGCTGCCGCGCTCGTACTTCAAGGGGCTGAATTTCCTGCTCAATGAGCAGCCCGACAAGGCGATCGAGGCGTTCATCGAAGTGGTGCGCGTCGACCGCGAGACGATCGAGCTGCACTTCGCGCTCGGCAGCCTGTTCCGGCGCCGGGGCGAGTACGACCGCGCGATACGCATGCATCAGAACCTGCTCGAGCGCGCCGACCTGGACGCCGAGCAGAAGGTGAACGCACTGTTCGAACTCGGCCAGGACTACCTCAAGGCGGGCATCCTCGATCGGGCCGAGGACGCGTTCAGCCGCCTGGCGGAAGGCGCGCACGGCGTGGAGGCGCGGCGCTACCTGCTCGAGATCTATGAGCAGGAGAAGGACTGGACGCGCGCCATCGAGATGGCGCAGCGCCTGGAACGCGACTCCGGCGAGCCGCGTTCCAAGCAGGTGGCGCAATACCGCTGCGAGCTCGCGGCGAGCGAGCTGACGCAGTCGCGGCAGGATGCGGCGCGCGCGCAGCTCGAGGCGGCGCTCGAGGCGAACCGCAAGTCGGTGCGTGCCAGCCTGCTGCTCGGCGACCTGGCACGCTCGAGCGGCGACGCGAATGCCGCGATCGAGCACTGGAAGCGGATCGAATCGCAGAACCCCGCCTACCTCGCGCTGGTCGCCCAGCGGCTGCTCGAGGCGCACCGCGAGACCGGTCGCACCGAGGAGGGCTTGCGCCTGCTCGCGGGCTACCTGGAACGTTACCCCTCGCTCGACCTGCTCGACTCGGTGTTCCAGCAGGAGCTCGATCTGAAGGGCGCGGAGGCCGCCTATCGGCTGGTGCGCGACGAGCTGCGCCGCAATCCCACCCTTCTCGGCCTCGATCGTCTGCTCGAGGCCCAGATCATCGGCACCGAGTCCGCGGACCGGCGACGCGACCTGGAGCTGGTGCGCAACCTGGTGCACAGCCACACGCGGCGGCTGGCGCGCTACCGCTGCGAGAACTGCGGCTTCAAGGCGCGCCAGTTCTACTGGCACTGCCCTGCGTGCGGCGGATGGGAGACCTATCCGCCGCGGCGCTCGGAGGAGTTCGACCTGGCACCATGAGAGCATTCGAATGAAGGTGAGCATTGTCGGTACCGGCTACGTGGGCCTCGTTACGGGCGCCTGCCTGGCGGACATGGGCAACGAAGTCCTGTGCCTCGATGTGGACGCGGGCAAGATCGCGGCGCTGCAGGCAGGTCGCATCCCGATCTTCGAGCCGGGACTGGAACCGATCGTGCGCCGCAACCGCGATGCCGGCCGGCTCAGTTTCTCCACGGACGTGGCGGCGAGCGTCGCGCACGGCGAGCTGCAGATGATCGCCGTCGGTACGCCGCCGGACGAGGACGGCTCGGCGGACCTGCAGCACGTGATCGCGGCAGCCCGCTCCATCGGCCGCCTGATGACGGATTACCGCGTGATCGTCAACAAGTCGACGGTGCCGGTCGGTACCGCGGACAAGGTGCGCAACGCCGTGGCCGAGGAGCTCGCGGCGCGCGGCAGCAGACTGCATTTCAGCGTCGTGTCCAATCCGGAATTCCTGAAGGAGGGAGCGGCGGTGGAAGATTTTATGCGCCCCGACCGCATCGTCGTCGGCTCGGAGGACGAGCGCGCGACCGAGCTGCTGCGCCGCCTCTACGCCCCGTTTCAGCGCAATCGCGAGCGCTTCATGGCGATGGCAGTGCGCTCCGCGGAGCTTACGAAGTACGCCGCGAACGCGATGCTGGCGACGCGCATCTCGTTCATGAACGAGCTCGCGAATCTCGCCGAGCGCATCGGCGCCGACATCGAGGAAGTGCGCCGCGGCATCGGCGCCGACCCTCGGATCGGCTTCCATTTTCTCTATCCCGGCATCGGCTACGGCGGCTCGTGCTTTCCGAAGGACGTGAAGGCGCTGCAGCGCAGCGCGGACGAGGCGGGCGCGCCGCTCGAGCTGCTCGCCGCGGTCGACGGGGTGAACGAGAGGCAGAAACACGTGCTGTCGGCGAAGATTCGCGCGCGCTTCGGCGCGTCGCTCGCGGGACGCTGCTTCGCGCTCTGGGGAATCGCGTTCAAGCCGAATACCGACGACCTGCGTGAGGCGCCGAGCCGCGTGCTGATCGCCGACCTGCTCGAGGCGGGGGCGACGGTGCGCGCCTACGATCCTGCCGCGGGCGCGGCCGCCGCCCGGCTGTATGCGGGCGAGCGCCACGTGTCGATCGTCGACTCGGCGCGCGCCGCGCTCAAGGGCGCCGACGCGCTCGCGATCGTGACCGAATGGCAGGAGTTCCGCAGCCCCGATTTCGGCGCCATCAAGGCCGAGCTCGGCACGCCCGCCGTCTTCGACGGCCGGAACCTGTACGAGCCGGCGGCGCTGCGCGAGCTCGGCATCGAGTACTTCGCCGTGGGGCGGCGCGCATGAAGGCGCCCAATACCTCGGCAGCGCGGATTTTAGTGGTCGGCGACGTGATGCTGGACCGCTACTGGTTCGGCGAGGTATCGCGCATCTCCCCGGAAGCGCCGGTGCCGGTGGTGCTGGTAGGCGCACAGGAGGAGCGTCCGGGGGGCGCGGCGAACGTGGCCCGGAACTGCGCCGCGCTGGGCGCGCGCGTCCAGCTGTTGTCGGTCATCGGACGCGACGAATCCGGCGCGCGCCTGGCGCAGCTGGTCGCCAAGGAGGGCGTGCACGCCAAGCTGCATCGGGATGCGTCGCTGCAGACTACGCAGAAACTTCGCGTGATCGGCCGCCAGCAGCAACTGCTGCGCATCGATTTCGAGACCGCGCCGTCGCGCGAGGTGCTCGCCTCCAAGCTCGCGGACTTCGAGCAGGCGCTGCCCGACTGCGACCTGGTGATCCTGTCGGACTACGGCAAAGGGGGGCTGACGCACATCGCGCGGATGATCCGGCTCGCGCGGGCGGCGCGCAAGCCCGTGCTGGTGGACCCCAAGGGGGACGATTACTCGCGCTACAAGGGCGCGACGATGGTGACGCCGAACCGCGCCGAGCTGCGCCAGGTGATCGGCAGCTGGAGGACCGAGAAGGATCTCGAGCGGCGTGCGCAAGGCCTGCGGCGCGCGCTCGGCCTCGAGGCGCTGCTGCTGACGCGCAGCGAGGAGGGCATGTCGCTGTTTCGCGCCGGCCACAGCCTGCGGGTAAGGGCCGTCGAGCGCGAGGTGTACGATGTGAGCGGCGCAGGCGACACGGTGATCGCGACCGTCGGTGTCATGCTGGCGTCCGGAATGAAGCTGGAGGACGCCGTGCGCGTGGCGAACCGCGCGGCCGGCATCGTGGTCGGCAAGCTCGGCACGGCCGTCGCGACGCTCGAGGAACTCTTTGGATAGCTGCCCATGCTCTACATCGTGACCGGCGCGGCCGGCTTCATCGGATCGCGGCTCGTGCGCGCGCTGAACCGCGCGGGTGTGAGCGAGATCATCGCAGTGGACAACCTGGAGAACGCGGGCAAGTTCCGCAATCTCGCCGACTGCGAGATCGAGGACTATCTGGACAAGCGCGACTTCGTGCGGCGCCTGGTCGCAAACGAATTCGACGACGCGGTCGAGGCGGTGCTGCACCAGGGCGCCTGCTCGGACACCATGCAGTCCGACGGCCGCTACATGATGGACAACAACTACCGCTATTCCCGCGAGCTGCTCGACTGGTGCCAGGACGAGGAGGTGCCGCTGCTGTACGCGTCTTCGGCGTCGGTGTACGGCGCCGGGCGCGAGTTCCGCGAGGAGCGCGCCTGCGAGGCGCCGCTGAACGTCTACGCGTACTCCAAGTTCCTGTTCGACCAGTACGTGCGCCGGCGCATGCCGACGCGCAGCGCGCAGATCGCGGGGTTCCGCTATTTCAACGTGTACGGTCCGAACGAGACGCACAAGGGGCGCATGGCCTCGGTCGCGCTGCACGCGTTCAACCAGTTCATGGCGGAAGGCAGCGTGAAGCTGTTCGTCGGCGGCGACGGCTACGCAAACGGCGAGCAGCGGCGCGATTTCGTGCATGTCGACGACGTGGTCGACGTGAACCTCTATTTCCTCGAGCACCGCGAGCTCTCGGGCATCTTCAACTGCGGCACCGGACGCGCACAGAGCTTCAACGACGTGGCGCGCGCGGTGGTGAACAGTGTGCGCGTGACGCGCGGCCAGCCGGCGCTCGAGCTGGCCGACATGGCGGCGCAGGGGCTGGTGCAGTACGTGCCGTTCCCGCCGCAACTCGTCGGCAAGTACCAGAGCTACACCGAGGCCGACCTGACCCTCCTGCGCGAGGCGGGCTACGGCGCCGGCTTCATGTCCGTCGAGCAGGGCGTGGATGCCTACGTGCGCGAGCTGCTCGCCGCGCGCGGCTGAGGCACGCCGGTGCGCCGGACGATCGAGGACTACATCGGCGAGACGCCGCTGGTGCGCCTGCAGCGAATGCCGGGCGCAGAGGCTGAAAAGCGCGGCAATCTGATCCTCGCCAAGCTCGAGGGCAACAACCCGGCCGGATCGGTGAAGGACAGGCCGGCCATCTCGATGATCCGGCGCGCCGAGCGGCGCGGGCGCATCAAGCCCGGCGACACCCTGATCGAGCCGACTTCGGGCAACACCGGGATCGCGCTGGCGATGGCGGCAGCGGTGCGCGGCTACCGGCTGCTGCTCGTCATGCCGGAGAGCCAGACCGTTGAGCGCAAGCGCACCATGCGCGCCTACGGCGCCGAGCTGATCCTCACGCCCAGGGCGGGCGGCATGGAAGGCGCGCGCGACCTCGCCGAGCGGATGGTGCGCGAGGGCAAGGGCGTGATGCTCGACCAGTTCGCCAATCCGGACAATCCGCTCGCCCACTATGAAACGACCGGTCCCGAGATCTGGCGCGACACGGAAGGCAGAATCACCCACTTCGTCTCCAGCATGGGAACGACCGGCACGATCATGGGCTGCTCGCGCTTCTTGAAGGAGAAGAATCCGGCGATCCAGGTGATCGGCTGCCAGCCCGAGGAAGGCTCGCAGATTCCCGGCATCCGCAAGTGGCCCGAAGCCTACCTGCCGAAGATCTACGAGCGGGCGCGCGTCGACCGCCTCGAGTACGTGAGCCAGGCGGATGCGGAGGAGACGGCGCGCCGCATGGCGCGCGAGGAAGGCATATTTGGAGGCATCTCCTCGGGCGGCGCGATGCACGTTGCCTTGCGCGTGGCGCGAGAGCTGAGCAAGGCAATGATCGTGACCGTGGTGTGCGATCGCGGCGATCGCTATCTGTCCAGCGGCGTGTTCCCTGACTGACATGGCGCCGGTTCTCGCCTTCGACATTGAGACGATCCCGGACGTCGCCGGCATCCGGCGCCTGCACGGGCTGCCAGACACGCTTCCCGACGCCGAGGTCGCGGAAGTCGCCTTCCAGAAGCGCCGCGCGCAAACGAGCAGTGATTTCCTGCCGCCGCATTTGCAGCGCGTGCTGGTTATCTCCTGCGTGCTGCGCGACGCCGAGCAGCTGCGCATCTGGTCGATCGGCGCGCCGTCGGAAGATGAGGGCACCGCCATCCAGCGCTTCTACGACGGCATCGAGCGCTACGTACCCCAGCTCGTGTCCTGGAACGGCGGCGGATTCGACCTGCCGGTGCTCAATTACCGCGGCCTGCTGAACGGCATATCTGCTCCGCGCTTCTGGGAGCAGGGCGACGAGGACCGCGACTTCAAGTGGAACAACTACGTCAGCCGCTATCACACGCGGCACCTGGACCTGATGGACGTCCTCGCGATGTACCAGCCGCGCAACAACGCGCCGCTCGACGAGGCGGCACAGCTCGCCGGCCTGCCGGGCAAGATTGGCATGGAGGGCGGCGCGGTGTGGCAGCAGTACCAGAACGGCGCCATCGCGCAGATACGCAACTACTGCGAGGTCGACTGCGCGAACACCTACCTGCTCTTCCTGCGCTTCCAGCTGCTGCGCGGCGTGCTCGATCGGGCGCAATACAAGCGCGAGTGCGCGCTCGTGCGCGCCACGCTGGAGAAGCTCAAGGAGCCCCACTGGCGCGAGTTTCTCGAGCGCTGGAGCGATCCCCTCGCCCGGTGAAGCTGCACATCGAGTCGCTCGACGCCGAAGGGCGCGGCGTGGCGCACAACGACGAGGGCAAGGTCGTATTCGTCGAGGGCGCTCTTCCCGGGGAACTGGTCGAAGCCGAAACGCTGCGCCGCAAGGCGTCGTTCGACCTGGCGCGTGCGAGCGCGGTACTGCGCCCGGCGAGCGGGCGGCGCGCACCGCGCTGCCCGCATTTCGGCGTGTGCGGCGGCTGCGCCACGCAGCACGCCGATGCGCGCACGCAACTGGCGGCCAAGCAGCGCTGGCTGGAAGACTGCCTGGCCCGCCTGGGCAAGGTCAGGCCCGAGACCATGCTTCCGATCGTCTACGGCGAGGAGTGGGGCTACCGCCAGCGCGCGCGCCTGTCCGTGCGCCGTGTGGCGAAGAAGGGCGGCGTGCTGGTGGGCTTTCGCGAGCGGCGCTCGACCTATGTCGCCGACATGACGAGCTGCGAAGTGCTGCCGACGCGCATCTCGGCGCTGCTGCCAGCGCTGCGCGAGCTCGTCGAGGCACTGTCGGTTCGCGAACGCCTGCCGCAGATCGAAGTCGCGCTCGGTGACGCCTGCGACGTGCTGGTCCTGCGCATCCTGCAGCCGCTCACCGCGGATGACGAAGAGCGCCTGCGCGCGTTCGCCGATGCGCACGGCATTGCGCTCTGGCTGCAGCCTGGCGGTCCGGCGAGCGCTCATCCCTTCCATCCCGTGCCGGCGCCGCCGCTCGATTACGCGCTGCCCGAGTTCGACGTGCGCATCGCTTTCCAGCCCACGGACTTCACGCAGGTCAATCACGCGGTGAACCGGGTGCTGGTCGCGCGCGCGGTGCGCTTGCTCGATCCGCGCGAGGGGGAAGCGGTCGGGGACTTCTTCTGCGGGCTGGGCAATTTCTCGCTGCCGCTCGCGCGCCTCGGGGCGCGCGTCCTGGGGCTGGAGGGCAGCGCGGCGCTGGTCGAGCGCGCGCGCGCGAACGCCGCTGCCAACGGCCTCGCCGACGCCGCGCGCTTCGCGGTCGAAGATCTGTTCGCCATCGACGCCCCCCGCATGGCAAAGCTCGGGCCATTCGACAAGCTGCTGCTCGATCCGCCGCGCGAGGGGGCGCTCGAGGTGGTGAAGGCGCTGCCGGATGGCTGGCCGCGGCGCATCGTGTACGTGTCGTGCGACCCGGGGACGCTCGCGCGCGACGCCGGCGTTCTCGTTCACGTAAAGGGTTTCAGGCTCGCGGCCGCGGGCGTGGCGAACATGTTCCCGCACACCGCGCACGTCGAGAGCGTGGCGCTCTTCGAGCGTGCCTAGAAAAGGGAAAGGGCGCCGCAGCGCCCTTTCCGGTATATCGAAAAACCGCCTTAGCGGCGATCGCCCGCCAGCATGATCAGGATCGACAGCAGGTTGGCGAAGATGTTGAACAGGCTCATGTACACGCCGGTGGTGGCGACGATGTAGTTCGTCTCGCCGCCGCGCACGATGCGCGACAGGTCGTGCAGCAGAAAGAGCGAGAACACCACGATGACGAGCGTCGAGATCGTCAGCGCGAGCGCCGGGATCTGCAGGAACATGTTGGCGAGCATCGCCAGCAGCAGCGCGATCATGCCGACGAACAGGAACTTGCCCATGAAGCTGAAATCGCGCTTCGAGGTAGTCGCGATCGCGCCCATGACCAGAAACACCAGCCCGGTGCCGCCTGCTGCGTACGCGACCAGCTGCGCGCCATTCGCGAGCGTCAGGGCGATCGACAGCAAGGGCCCGAGCCACCAGCCGAGGATGCCGGTCATGAGGAGCAGCAGCGCGACGCCGATCGAGCTGTTGCGGTTGGCGATCACCGCGTACTGCAGGCCGATGACTGCGCCCAGCATGACCAGCGTGGCCGCGATCGGGTGCTGCAGGATCACCCCCGCCGTCGCGATGCCGACGTAGGCGCCGACGATCGTCGGCACCATAGTGAGTGCGAGCAGCAGGTAGGTGTTGCGCAAGACCCGATTGCTCTCGACGCCCGGCAGTTCCATGCCCGGCGCGTAGCGCGGGCCGCCGGATGCCGGTTCGTCGGTCCGGATCGGTTGCAGTTCGGGTTGCATCGTGATGCTCCTCCTTGTATTAGGGGCACGGGTTACATGCTTAAGACTACCAGACGTCGCCGAAGTTTCAATACGAAAACCCCTTTTAAATTCGGGCGATTAGCCAAAGCGCTAGAATGGCCGCGCGGCGCCGCGCCGCAAGGGGAGAGTTGGCAGAGCGGTCGAATGCACCGGTCTTGAAAACCGGCAGGGCCTTACGGTCCTCGGGGGTTCGAATCCCTCACTCTCCGCCACCCGTCCGCGCGAAAGCGCAGGCATTGTCCGGTAGAATCCGCGCTTTTTCGCGGCTTCTAAGCTCGAATGGCGTTGATCGTCCAGAAATTCGGCGGAACTTCGGTCGGCTCGACCGAGCGCATCCGCAACGTCGCTCGCCGGGTCGCGAAGTGGAAGGCGGCCGGGCACAGCGTCGTGGTGGTGCCCTCGGCGATGGCGGGCGAGACGAACCGCCTGATCGCGCTGGCGCGCGAGCTCCAGCCGCAGCCCGAGGCGCGCGAGCTCGACGTGGTGGTCTCGACCGGCGAGCAGGTGACGATCGGGCTGCTCGCCATGGCGCTCAACGAGCTTGGGCTGAGGGCGAAGAGCTATGCCGGCTGGCAGGTTCGGGTGCACTGCGACTCGACCTTCGGCAAGGCGCGCATTCTGTCGATCGACGACGAGCGGCTGCGGCGCGACTTGGCCGCGGGCACGATCCCGGTGGTGGCGGGATTCCAGGGGGTGGACGCGCAGGAGAATGTCACCACCCTTGGGCGCGGCGGATCGGACACCTCGGCCGTGGCGCTCGCGGCCGCGCTCAAGGCCGACGAATGCCAGATCTAT
Source organism: Burkholderiales bacterium (assembly GCA_035624675.1). Taxonomy (GTDB): domain Bacteria; phylum Pseudomonadota; class Gammaproteobacteria; order Burkholderiales; family SG8-39; genus DAHVFK01. Next base: position 2,330 of record DASPRB010000059.1, on the reverse strand, counting down.
ACCGACGTCGACGGCGTCTACACGACGGATCCGCGCATCGTGCCCGAGGCGCGGCGCCTGAAGACTATCACCTTCGAGGAAATGCTCGAGATGGCGAGCCTGGGCTCGAAGGTGCTGCAGCTGCGCTCGGTCGAGTTCGCCGGCAAGTACAAGGTGCGCCTGCGCGTGCTCTCCAGCCTGACCGATCCGATGCTGCCGGTCGCCGAGGAGGCGCACTCCGGTACGCTCATCACATTCGAGGACGACCCGAACATGGCGATGGAAAAGGCAATCATCTCCGGCGTGGCTTTCAGCCGCGACGAAGCCAAGATCACGGTGCACGACGTTCCCGACCGGCCGGGTGTGGCCTATGCGATCCTGGGCCCGATCGCCGAGGCGAACATCGACGTCGACGTGATCGTGCAGAACGTCGGCCACGACGGCATGACCGACCTGTCGTTCACGGTCCACCGCAACGACTACGCCCGCGCGGTCAAGATCCTGAAGGACCAGGTGCAGCCGCACATCAAGTGCCGCGACGTCACCGGCGACGACCGCATCGCCAAGGTCTCGCTGGTCGGCCTGGGCATGCGCTCGCACGTCGGCATCGCCTCGCAGATGTTCCGCACGCTGGCCGAGGAGGGCATCAACATTCAGATGATCACCACTTCGGAGATCAAGATCTCGGTGGTCATCGAGGAGAAGTACCTCGAGCTCGCGGTGCGCGTGCTGCACGACGCGTTTGAACTGGAGCGCGAATAGGGGATAATCGGCCCCACAGGAGAGATGCCCGAGAGGCCGAAGGGGGCGCCCTGCTAAGGCGTTATACGGGCTAAACCCGTATCGAGGGTTCGAATCCCTCTCTCTCCGCCAAACTATCCGTATCCCCGCAGGCAGGCGCGAGCATGAACGTACTTGAGCGATGCAAGAATCGCGCACGTACGGCAATGCAGCGCCTGGTGCTGCCCGAAGGCCACGACGAGCGCGTTGTCGCTGCTGCTCGCCGCCTGCGCGACGAAGGCATCGCCGCGCCGGTGCTCCTTGGCAACGCAGAAGCGGTGACCGGCGCCGCCGGACGCGCGGGCGTGCCGCTCGACGGGCTGACGTCCATCGATCCGGAAGGGGACGCGAGAGTCGCGGATTACGCCGCGCGTTACGTCGCGGGTAGGCCGAACGCGAACGCCAAACTTGCGCACCGCTTGGTGCGCAAGCCCTTGTTCTTCGCCGGAATGATGGTGAAGTCGGGCGAAGCGGAGGCGATGATCGCGGGGGTCGCGAGCACCACCGCGCGCGTGATCGAGGCGGGGCTGATGACTATCGGGCTTGCCGACGGGATTCGCACGCCGTCGAGCTTCTTCATCATGATCGTACCGCACTTCGAAGGGGCCTCGGAGAGGACCTTCATCTACTCGGATTGCGCTGTCAACGTCGAGCCGGATGCGCAAGCGCTTGCGGACATTGCGCTCGCTTCGGCGCGCAGCTGCCGCAGTCTATTGGGCGAAGAACCGCGCGTTGCACTGCTGTCATTCTCCACCAAGGGCAGCGCAACGCACGCGCGCGTCGAAAAGGTCACGCGTGCGCTCGCCATCGCGCGCCAGCGCGCGCCGCAGCTCATGATCGACGGCGAACTGCAGGCGGATGCGGCGCTCGCGCCGCGCGTGGCAGCAAAGAAGCTGCGCGGCGAGAGCCCGGTCGCGGGACGGGCGAACGTCCTGGTGTTTCCCGACCTCGACTCCGGCAACATCGGCTATAAGCTGACACAATACATGGCAGGCGCGCAGGCGATCGGGCCGGTGCTGCAGGGCTTTGCCCTGCCGATCAGCGACCTGTCGCGCGGGGCGAGCGTCGAGGACATCGTAGCCACGGCCTGTGTCGTGCTTGCGCAGGCCGCGCATCCGTCGACGCAGCGCTAGCGTGCGTCGATTTGTACGTAGGACCGCGGCGCCGGCCCGCTGTACAGCGTGAGCGGCCGGATGAGAATGTTGTTGTCCAACTGTTCCACCACCTGCACCGTCCAGCCGGGCACGCGCCCGATCGCGAAGATCGGCACGAACAGATCCTCCGGAATCCCGTACAGGTAGTACACGACACCGGCATAGAAGTCGACGTTCACGTTTACGCCGTGGCGCGCGTAGGGCTTCATCGCCTCGACGAGCGCCTCGAGAATCTGGTACCACTTCGGCTGCCCCATTTCCTGTGACAGGCGCTTGACGCCCTCTCGCATGTGGCGCGCGCGCGGGTCCTCGGCGCGATATACCCGGTGGCCGAAGCCCATCACCGCTTCGCGGTTGCCGCGCGTGCGCCGGACATACTCGGCGGCCTTCGCAGGGTCGCCGATTTCCTGCGCCATG
>DASPRB010000057.1:0-3404 GCA_035624675.1 Burkholderiales bacterium | reverse complement strand
TCGCATATCCGTGTTCTCGACCTCTCGCGCGTGCTCGCGGCGCCGTGGGCGGGACAGAACCTCGCCGACCTTGGCGCCGAGGTCATCAAAGTCGAACGTCCGCACAAAGGCGATGATTCCCGCGCTTTCGGTCCCCCGTGGCTGAAAGATGCCGCCGGCAAGGACACCGGGGAGTCCGCGTACTTCGCCTGCGCCAATCGCGGAAAGAAGTCGATCACCGTCAACCTGGCTGCCGCCGACGGTCAGCGCATCGTACGCGAGCTGGCGGCGAAGTGCGACGTGCTGCTGGAGAACTACAAGCCCGGCGACCTCGGGCGCTACGGCTTGGGCTACGACGATTTGAAGCAGGTGAATCCGCGGCTGGTGTACTGCTCCGTTACCGGCTTCGGTCACTCCGGCCCGTATCGGGACCGACCCGGCTACGACTTCATGATCCAGGGCATGGGCGGGCTGATGAGCGTCACGGGCGAGCGCGACGATCTGCCAGGGGGCGGGCCGCAAAAAGCGGGCATCCCGATCGCCGACCTCATAACCGGGATGTACGCGACAGTCGCAGTGTGCGCGGCGCTGGCACATCGCGCGGAAACCGGCGTCGGCCAGCATCTCGACCTGGCCCTGCTCGACTCGCAGGTGGCAGTGCTGGCAAACCAGGGCGCGAACTATCTAGCGACCGGAATCTCGCCGCGGCGGCTGGGCAATGCGCACCCGAACATCGTGCCCTACCAGACCTTCAAGACTGCCGACGGCGACGTGATCCTAGCCTGCGGGAACGACAATCTGTTTCGCAAGTTCTGCGAGGTTGCGCAGTGCCAGCACCTCGCCACCGACGAGCGCTTCGCTACCAATGGCAAGCGGGTCGAGAACCGTGCCGAGTTGACGCAGATCCTGAACGAAGTCTTTCGCGGGCGCACGACCCGAGACTGGACCGACGCGCTGGAAATGGCCGGTGTGCCGAACGGTCCGATCAACACGCTCGAGCAGGTATTTCGCGAGCCGCAAGCCATCGCACGGGGACTGAAGATCGAAATTGCGCACCCGCTTGTCGGAAAGGTTTCGCTCGTGCGAAGCCCGATGCGTTTCTCGGAAACGCCGCTCGAGCACAATGTTCCCCCGCCCCTGCTGGGCCAACACACCGACGAAATCCTGCGCGGACTGCTGGGCAGGAGCGACGTCGAGATACACAAGCTGCGAACCGACGACGCGATCTGAGGTACTGCCGGAGGATTACGCGGCCGCGCCCGAGGCGATTAGCGCCTCGATCTCGCCGGCGGAGAATCCGAATTCGGCGAGCACCTCGCGCGTGTGCTGGCCGTAGGTCGGCGCCGGGCGCCTTACCGCGCCCGGCGTGGCCGAGAGCTTGATCGGCAGCCCGAGCGCGCGCGTCTTGCCCGCCCGAGGGTGCTCGAGCTCGACCACCATGTCGCGCGCCTTCGTCTGCGGGTCGCCGAGCATCTCGCCGATCGAATTGATCGGGCCGCAGGGCACGCCCTCCGCCTCGAGCCGTTCGATCCAGTCGCGTACCGTGCGCTGCTCGAGCTTGGCGTTCACGAGCGGCGCCAGCGCATCGAGATTCTTCATGCGATCGCTGTTCGAGCGAAAGCGCTCGTCGGCGAGCCACTCGGGCGCATCCAGCACGCGTGCCAGCCGTTCCCAGTTCGGCTGATTGGCACCGCCGATGGTGAGCCAGCCGTCGCGCGCCCGGAAGGCCTGGTACGGGGCCGAGAGCAGATGCGCCGAGCCGATCGGACCGGGCGACTGACCCGTCGCGAAGAAGATCGCCGCTTGCCAGTAGGTCTGCTGGATGCCGGCCTCGAAGAGCGAAGTGTCGACCAGCTGACCCTCCCCGCTCTTGAGGCGGTGCGCGTACGCCGAAACGATGCCGAGCGCCGCGAGGATACCGCCGTTGATGTCGCAGATCGGGTTGCCCGACTTGACCGGCGGGCGCCCGGGCTCGCCGGTAATCGCCATCAGGCCGGACATGCCCTGCGCCACGAGGTCGAAGCCGCCTTTGTCGGCATAGGGGCCGGTGCGGCCGTAGCCCGAGATCGAACAGTAGATGAGCGCGGGATTGAAGGCCTTGAGCGCGTCGTAGCCCAGCCCGAGTTTCTCCATCGTTCCCTTGCGGTAGTTCTCGGTAAGCACGTCGACGCGGCCGACCATGCGCTTGAGCGCGTCGCATGCCGCGGGCAGCTTGAGATTGAGCACCATGCCGCGTTTGTTGCGGTTCATCGCCATGAAGGCGGCCGACTCGCCGTTGACCGACGGCCGGTTCATGGCGCGCGTGTCGTCGCCGCCCGGCATCTTCTCGACCTTGATGACGTCGGCGCCGAGATCGGCGAGCAGCATGCCGCAGGTCGGCCCGGCCATGATCTGCGCGAGCTCGAGCACCTTCAGTCCGGCAAGCGGTCCGGCGCTCATGCCGCGGCGCGCACCCGGTCCCGGTGTGCCGACTCGAGATAGTGCATCGCCGCCTGTACGCCTTCCTTCTTCACCGGGCAGCCGGCGAGCGCCAGACCCATCTCGACTCCGGCAAGCGTGCCGATCAGCGTCAGGTCGTTGAAGTCGCCCAGGTGTCCGATGCGAAACACCTTGCCCGCAAGCTTGCCGAGCCCCGTGCCGAGCGACATGTCGAAGTGCTCGAGCACCAGCTTGCGCACCCGGTCGGCGTCGTGACCGGGCGGCATCAGCACGGCGGTGAGCGACGCGGAGTATTCGGTCGGATCGAGCGCCAGCACCTCCAGGCCCCACGCGCGTACCGCGCGGCGCGTCGCCTCGGCATGGCGCTGGTGGCGCGCGAACACGTTCGCCAGGCCTTCCTCTTCCAGCATCGCGATCGCTTCGCGCAGGCCGTATAGGAGGTTGGTGGCCGGCGTATAGGGGAAGAAGCCGCTCTTGCCGCTGGCGAGCATCTCATCCCAGGCCCAGTAACTGCGCGGCAGCGTGGCGCCGCGGGCCGCCGTCAGCGCCTTGGCCGACGCGCAGTTGAACGACAGCCCGGGCGGCAGCATCAGCCCCTTCTGCGATCCGGCCACGGTAACGTCGACGCCCCACTCGTCATGACGGTAATCGATCGACGCAAGCGAGGAGATCGTATCGACCATGAAAAGCGCGGGGTGGCCGGAAGCGTCGATCGCGCGCCGTACGTCCGCTATGCGCGAGGTGACCCCCGTGGAGGTCTCGTTGTGCACGACGCATACCGCTTTGATGCGCCGATCGCTGTCGTGACGCAGCCGCTGCTCGATCGCCGCGGGATCCGCACCATGGCGCCAATCCCCCGGCAGGAATTCGGGCTTCAGGCCGAGGCGTTCGGCGAGCTTGCGCCACAACACGGCAAACTGACCCGTCTCGGCCATGAGCACGGCGTCGCCGGGCGATAGCGTGTTGACGAGCGCCGCTTCCCAGGC
>DASPRB010000038.1:0-11176 GCA_035624675.1 Burkholderiales bacterium | reverse complement strand
GTGCCCGTAGACGCTCACCGTGTCGCTGATCGATTCGGGCTGAACGATGAGGCGGATGCCGTTCGGCAGCTGGATGCTCGTCGGGTCGAGCGTCCAGCTCGGCACTGCGATGCGCCCGACGGCGGTTCGCGCCCAGCCGGGCAGCGGCGCGGGCGCCGGCCGGGCCGGCGTGAACGACTCCTTGCCGCCGAAGCGGCTCGCGGATACCGGCTTGCCCGAGGTCTGCGGGCTGAGGATCGCCGCCAGCGCGCGAGCGGGATCGAGCGCGCGCTGCGCGAGGCGCGCGACGTCTGCTGGGGTGACGCGCTCGATCGCCTGCAAGTCCTCGTCCGGCGAGCTGCGGCCCTCGACCGCCACCGCCTCGGACCACACCGCGGCGAGGCCGGGGATCGAGTTCTTCTGCAGCTCGGCCTGTGCGCGCTCGCCGCGCTTGGCGGCTGTCACCAGATCCTCAGGCACGCCGTGCGCCGCGATATCGGCCAGCACGCCGCGCATCTCGGCGAGCAGCTGCGCGCCGTCGGCGCCGCGCGGGAATGCCGCGCTCGCGTAACCGAGCCCCGCGTCCGGCAGGAAGCTGATCGAGAAGCCCGCCGACAGCGCCTTGCCCTCGAGCGCCAGTCGATAGAGCCGGCCACGCTGGCTCGCCAGCGCGTCGGCGAGCACCTGGGCCGTCGCGTAGTCGTGCGAGCGGTAGCCGGGCATGCGGAACGCGAGCACCGCCATGCCGTAGGGCAGGTCGGTGGGGCCGGTCATCATCTGCGCCGCCAGCGGCTGCGGCTCGACGCGCGGCTGCGCGGGCATCGCCTTGCGCGCGATGGCGCCGAACAGCCGCTCGACACTCGCCAGCGCGGCGTGCGGCTCGACATCGCCGACGATGACCAGCACCGCGTTGTTGGGCGCGTACCAGGTGTCGTGGAAGCGCTTCAGCATGGCGCCTGTCGTGCGCTCGAACGATTCCCGGGTGCCGAGCGCGTCGTGCGCGTACGGCGTGCCGGCGAAGGCCGCGGCGAGCAGCCGCGTGTTCAGCACGTATTGCGGGTTCGACAGGTCCTGCGCGACCTCCTGCTCGATTGCGGGCCGCTCGCTTTCCCAGTCGGCCTGGGAATCGAGCACGCCGCGCATGCGCAGCGCCTCCAGGTGCAGCGCAACCTCGAGGTCCGGCGCCGGCACGGTGAAGAAGTACTGCGTCACCGTCTGGCGCGTATCGGCGTCGAAGTCGCCGCCGATGCCGGCGGAGATGGCGGCGAGCTGCGCCTTGCTCAGACCGCGACTGCCGCGGAACATCATGTGCTCCTGCGCGTGCGCCATGCCCGGAAAGCCGCGCGGCGCCTCGTTCGAGCCGACCAGGTAGTTGAGCTCGGTGGTCACCACCGGCGCGAGCGTATTGCGCACGATGACCACGCGCAGCCCGTTCGGGAGGGTGGCGCGCAGCATGTCGCCGTCGCCGGCGGCGTGCGCGCCGGCTTGCAGGCCGGCGAGGAGGAGCGCGGCCAGCAAGGCGCGCGCGGCGGCGTGGACGGTCTTCAAGGGAGCGCGCAGGTTACCCGGGAATTCTTAAGCGGAGCTGAGCACGCGCCTGATCCGATTGCAGCAGCGACAGCGCCTCGAGCAGCTGCGCGTCCTTGCTCGCGTGAAGCTGCTGCGCGGAGAGGCGCGCGAGCGACTCCGGAAACACGGGGACGATTCCGCTCGCGAGCGCAACCGGCACGTTCGGCGCGATGCCCTTGTGCCAGATCGTGTGTCCCTTCGGCGTGAGCCATTCGAGCACCGCGAGCATCAGCGCCGAGCCGTCGGTCAGGCGGAATTCGTTGAGCACGGTCCCCGTACCGAAGGTCTTCTCGCCGACGACGACCGCGCGCCCGGCGTCCTGCAGCGCGCCGGTCAGGATCTCGCTGGCGCTAGCGGTGCCGCCGTTGACCAGCACGACGAGCGGCAGGGTGGTTCCGTCCTTCGCCGGATGCACGGCGACCGGCTGCAGATTGCCGTGTGCGTCCTTCTCGAGCAGCGCGTTGCCGCCCGGCAGGAATTCGCCGGCCGCCGCGACTGCCTGGTCGAGCAGGCCGCCCGGATCGTCGCGCAGGTCGAGCACCAGCGCGCGCGCTCCGCCGGCGCGCGCTTCGGCGAGCGCCTTGCGCAGGCCGTCTGCGGTCCCCTTGCTGAACTCGGCGATGCGCAGGTCCGCAACGCGCGTCCCCGGCAGGAAGCCCCAGCTCACGCTCTGTACGTGGATCACGGCGCGCACCATCGTCAGGCGGCGCGTGTGATCGCTCTTCGGGTCGCGCACGGACAGCACCACGCTTGTGCCGACCGGACCGCGGATCCTGCTCACCACCTGCTCGAGCGTCTCGCCGGCAACGTCCGTGCCGTCCACCCGGATGACGATGTCGCCGGCACGCAGGCCGGCCTTCTGCGCCGGCGATCCGTCGATCGGCGCCACGATGACTACCTGCTTGTCGCGCATCTGCAGCTCGGCGCCGATCCCCGGAAAGCGGCCGCGCATCCGCTCGTTGTCATCGCGCACCATCTGCGGCGTGAGGAACGTGCTGTGGCCGGTGTCGCCGAGCGAGTCGACCATGCCGCGGATCGCGGCATGCGTCATGCGCTCCGGCCGGATGGCGGCCCGGTCGACGTAATTGTCCTCGATGAGATTCCAGGCCAGAGCGATGACCGCGTAGTCCGGCCTGGCGTTCGCCGCCAGCACATGCTTCTCCAGGAACGCGCCCGTCGTGATCGCGCTCAGCACCAGTCCGAGCAGCGCCGCGAGCGAGAATCGGTATCCGCCATGCATATTCACGTCATCCTCTCGATCGGTGACCGGTCCGGCCGGATTGTGCGCAGGCTGGCTTAAGCCAGCCTTGCGAGGGGCTCACTGCTCGAGCAGCAGCCGGTTGACCCGCTTGACGAACGCGGCGGGGTCGTCGAGTTGGCCGCCTTCGGCGAGCAGCGCCTGCTCGAACAGCAGGTTGGCCCAGTCGGCGAGGCGCGCTTCGTCGCCTGCCATGCGCGCGAACAGGGCGTGCCGCGGGTTCAGCTCGAGGATCGGCTGGGCCGCCGGCGCCTTCTGGCCGGCGGCCTTGAACAGGCGCTGCAGGTGCCCGCTCGGGTCGTGCTCGTCGGCGACCAGGCACGAGGGCGAGTCGGTCAGGCGCAGCGTGACGCGCACGTCCTTGACGCGCTCGCCGAGCGCGGCCTTGATCCTCTCCACCAGCGCCTTGTGCTCCTCGGCGGTCTTCTCCTGCGCGGCCTTCTCGTCGGCGTCGGCGAGCGCGCCGAGGTCCAGGCCGCCGCGCGCGACCGACAGCAGTGGCTTGCCCTCGAACTCGGCGAGGAAGCCGAGCAGCCATTCGTCAATGCGGTCCGAGAGCAGCAGCACCTCGATGCCCTTCTTGCTGAAGATCTCCAGGTGCGGGCTGGAGAGCGCGGCGTCCCAGCTGTCCGCGGTGATGGTGTAGATCTTCTCCTGCCCGGGCTTCATGCGCGCCACATAGTCGGCGAGCGGGACCGACTGCTCCGCGGAGTCGGACGAGGTGCTCGCGAAGCGCAGCAACCGCGCGAGCGCCTCGCGGTTGGCGTGGTCTTCGCCCAGGCCTTCCTTGAGCACCTGGCCGAACTCGCTCCAGAATTTGGCGTACTTTTCCTTGTGGTTCCCGGCCAGGTCCTCGAGCAGCGCGAGCACGCGCTTGGTCGAGCCCTCGCGGATCGACTTCACGTCGCGCGACTCCTGCAGGATCTCGCGCGAGACGTTGAGCGGCAGGTCGGCCGAGTCGATCACGCCGCGCACGAAGCGCAGGTACGCCGGCAGCAGCTGCTCGGCGTCGTCCATGATGAACACGCGCCGCACGTACAGGCGCACGCCGCGGCGCTGCTGGCGGTCCCACAGGTCGAACGGCGCGCGCTCGGGGATGAACAGGAGCTGCGTGTACTCGGTGCGTCCCTCGACCCGGTTGTGCGTCCAGGCGAGCGGCTCGCCGAAGTCGTGCGACACGTGCTTGTAGAACGCCTTGTACTGCTCCTCGCCGATCTCGCTCTTGGGGCGCGCCCACAGGGCGCTCGCCTGGTTCACCGTCTCCCAGTCGCCGCCGTCCTTGCGCATGCGGATCGGCAGCGAGATGTGGTCCGAGTAGCGCGTGACGATCGAGCGCAGCTTCCAGTCCGAGAGCAGCTCGTCCTCGTCGGCGCGCAGGTGCAGCGTGACGTCGGTGCCGGGGGCCGCGCGCTCGGCCGGCTCGACGCTGAACTCGCCCGCGCCGTCGCTTTCCCAGCGCACCGCCTCGGCGGCCGGCAGCCCGGCGCGGCGCGTGAGGACCGTGACCCGGTCGGCGACGATGAACGCCGAGTAGAAGCCCACGCCGAACTGGCCGATCAGCTGCGCGTCCTTCTGCTGGTCCCCGCTCAGGCTGGCGAGGAACTCGCGCGTGCCGGAGCGCGCGATCGTGCCCAGGTGCGCGACCGCGTCGTCGCGCGACATGCCGATGCCGTCGTCCGATACCGTGATCGTGCGCTCCTCCTTGTCGAACGCGATGCGGATCGCGGGCTCGGCGCGGCCTTCGAGCAGCTCGGGCCGGGCGATCGCCTCGAAGCGCAGCCGGTCGCAGGCGTCGGAGGCGTTGCTCACCAGCTCGCGCAGGAAGATCTCCTTGTTGGCGTACAGCGAGTGGATCATCAGGCGCAGCAGCTGCTTCACCTCCGCCTGGAACCCGAGCGTCTCCTTGTGTGCTCCCATGCAAGCCTCCTGCGATAATTGCGCGGCGCGTATGATAGATTGAATCATGGCCACCGCAATGCAGCTGAGGCGCATCGCCGGTGCGCTCGGCGCCGAGGTGAGCGGCCTCGACCTGGTGCGGCCGCTCACGGACGGGCAGGCGGCGGCGCTGCGCGCCGCCTGGCTCGAGCACCTGGTGCTGTTCTTCCGCGACCAGCCGCTCATGCCGGCGCAGTACATGGCCTTCGCGCGGCGCATCGGCCAGCCGGTCGAGTACCCGTTCGTCAGGGGGATCGAGGGCTACCCCGAGATCATCGAGGTGAAGAAGCTCGAGCACGAGACGGTCAACTTCGGCGGTATCTGGCACAGCGACACCGCCTACCTCGAGGAGCCGCCGATGGCCTCGATGCTGCTCGCGCGCGAGGTGCCGCCCTACGGCGGGGACACGCTGTTCGCCAATATGTACCTCGCCTACGAGACGCTCTCGGAGGGCATGCGCCGCATGCTCGATCCTCTCACCGCGATCAATTCCTCGGCGCGCGCCGACGTGACGCGCACGCGCGAGGACCGCCTGAAGTCCGACGGCCGCAGCGCCGCGAAGAAGGAGTACGTCGCCGAGCATCCGGTGGTGCGCACGCACCCGGAGACCGGCAGGAAGGCGCTGTACGTGAACGTCGCGCACACCGCACGCTTCGGCGGTATGACCGAGGAGGAGTCTGCGCCGCTGCTGGAATACCTCTACCGGCACCAGACGCGTCCGGAGTTCACCTGCCGCTTCTCCTGGCGTGTGGGCTCGCTCGCGCTGTGGGACAACCGCTGCACGCAGCACAACCCGGTGAACGACTACCACGGCTACCGGCGCCTGATGCACCGCATCACGCTCGGCGGCGACAGGCCGCGCTAGCCTATTTCCAGATCTCGACCGGCTCGCCTCGCTCGCGCATGCGCTCGGCCTTGGCCTGCAGGAAGCGCTGGAACGAGGGCTGCTTTACGTAGGCGCCGGAGGACACGTAGTCGAACGACCCCGCGAGATGGAACGGCCGGAGGTAGGCTTCGATCCTGAACACCTCGCGCCCGTGCGAGTCGAAGAAAAGGATGCTGGGGGTGTAGGTGATCTTCAGTAATCGAGCGAATTCTGCCGCCGGCATGCTCTTCCCATCCGGTGTGATGATCTTCTCGTTCTCCAGCAGCGACAGGCGCGCGACGTCGAACCTCGTGAGCTGCGCCTTCACCCCGGGCCGCTGGAAACCTTCGCGGTGCATCTCGTCGCAGCCCGAGCAGTAGGGCGTCTCGAACACGACTGCGAGCGGCTTGGCGCGCTTGCCGCGGCGCAGGTCGAGCGGCGGCTTCATGAAGAAGGGCTCGTCGTGCAGCGCTGCGCTCGCGGACTCGCGCGCGTGCTCGCGCAGGTAGTCGGCGAGCGCGGCCTTGTCCTCCATCCGCCCGCCGACCCAGTCGAGCACCGCCTCGAAGCGATGCGGCGGGTAGTAGCCGTTCAGGCGCGCGACGACCGTCCCGCGCTCGTCGAGGAACATCAGGGTGGGGGTGAACTGGACTTTCAGGAAGGCTGCGAAGTCCTTTTCCCGCCTGACCCTGCCGTCGGTCCAGGTCACGTCGCGATCGCCCCAGATGTTGAGCGCGATGGCGACGAAGTGCTTGCGCGTCTTGGCGACGATTTCCGGCTGGCTGAAGTTGGTCTGCATGAGCGCCTGGCAGTACGGGCAGCCGTCCTGGCCGAAGTAGAGCATCAGCCGCTTATTCTCTTTTGCGGCATCGCGCACGTCCCGGGGCAGGTCGAGAAAGCTCTCCGTGAACCAGGGCGGGATGTCGATCGCGTACGGCGCGACGACCTGGGCGCGTGCGGGCAGTGCGGCGAGCAGCAGGAGCGAACCGAACAGAAGGCGAAGCATCCGGCAAGTATAGTTATGCGAACCGCACCGGACCATGCTGCGCCTGCTCGCCACGCTGAACGCCCGCTTCGCCTACCAGCGCGGCCGCGCCCTGTTGTCGGTTGCCGGCATTGCGCTCGGCGTGGCGCTCGGCTTCGGCGTGCAACTCGTCAACCGAGCCGCGGTGAACGAGCTGGCCGCCGCGGTGCGCAGCGTCGCCGGCCAGGCCGATCTCGAGGTGCGCGGCGGACGCGACGGCTTTCCCGAGGCGCTGTACGCGCAGCTCGCGCGGGTTGCGGGCGTTGCCCTGGCGAGCCCTCTGCTCGACCTCGAGGTGGGCGTCGCGGGCGGCGGGCGCAGGCTGCGCGTGCTCGGCGTCGATGTCCTGCAGGCGGCGCAGCTGCATCCGCAGCTGCTCGGCGACGCGCCTGCGGCATTGCGCTACGCGCTGCTCGAGCCGGACTGCGTGCTGCTCTCGGCGTCGGCCGCGCGCGCGCTCGGCCTGAAAAAAGGCGACCGCCTGCCGCTGGTGGTGGGCCTGTCGCAGGTCGAGCTCGAGGTCGCGGACGTGCTGCCGGAGGGCGCGCTGCGCGGTATCGCGGCGCTCACCGATATCGCCACGGCGCAATGGCGCCTCGGACACCTCGGCCAGCTGAACCGCGTCGACCTGCGCCTCGCGCCGGGGGTCGATCGCGCGGCGGTGCGCGAGCGCGTCGCGCGGCTGCTGCCGCCGGGCGTCTATGTCTCCAGCGTCGCGTCGGTCGAGCGCGGCAGCGCCGAGCCCTCGCGCGCCTACCGCGTCAACATGAACGTGCTTGCGCTGGTGGCGCTGTTCACCGGCGGATTCCTCGTCTTCTCGGCGCAGGCGCTGGAAGTCGCCCGGCGGCGCGGCGAGCATGCGCTGCTGCGCGTGCTGGGGCTGGAGCGGCGCGGCGTGGCGCGGCTGGTGCTCGCCGAAGCCGCGGCGATCGGGTTCGTGGGCAGCGCGCTCGGCCTGGCGCTCGGCTACGGCCTCGCCCGGCTGGCGGTGCGCCTCACAGGCGCCGACCTCGGCGCCGGCGTGTTCCGCGGCGTCGTGCCGCAGCTCGAGGTGCCGCCGTCGCTCGCAGCCGCTTACCTCGCCGCGGGCATGGCGATCGCGCTCGCCGGGGCGTGGCTGCCGGCGGGCGACGCGGCGGCGCGTCCTCCGGCGCGCGCGCTCAAGGCGGGCGACGAGCAGGACATGTTCGGCGGGCTCGTGTCGATCTGGCCGGGTATCGCGCTCGTCGCGCTCGCCGCGGCGCTCGCGCAGCTCGGCCCGGTGGACGGCACGCCACTCTACGGCTACCTCGCGATCGCCTGCCTGCTCATCGGCTCGATCGCGCTCATGCCGCGACTCGCGCGGCTCGCGTTCGACGCGCTGCCGCTGCCGCGCCGCGTGCCCGCGGCGCTCGCGCTGGCGCAGCTGCGCGGTGCTCCGGGGCAAGCGATGGTGAGCCTCGCCGCGATCGTCGCCAGCTTCTCGCTCATGGTGGCGATGGCGATCATGGTGGCGTCCTTCCGCCAGTCGCTCGACATCTGGCTGGTCAAGGTGCTGCCGGCGGACCTGTACTTCCGCACGACGCAGATCGGCGACACGGCGTTTCTCGATCCGGCGTTCGAGCGCAGCGTGCGCGCGCTGCCGCAGATCGCGCGCGCCGAGTTCATGCGCACCGACCTGCTGCGCCTGGACGCCTCCCGGCCGCCGGTTTCGCTGCTGGCGCGCGATCTGCCCGAGGCGGGCGCGGAGCGCACCTATCCGCTCATCGGCCCGCGTTACGCGCTGCGCCCCGGAGACCCGCCCGCGGCCTGGGTGAACGAGGCGGTGCAGGACATCTACGGCTACACGCCCGGCAAGCACATCGAATTGCCGCTCGGGGGCAAGCTGCGCACTTTCGTGGTGGTCGGCGTGTGGCGCGACTACGCGCGCCAGAACGGTGCGATCCTGATCGACCGCAGCGACTACGAGCGCTTCACCGGAGACCGACGCGCGAACGACGCGGCGCTGTGGCTCGCGCCGGGCGCGAGCGCTGCGCAGGCGATGCGCGCGCTGCATGCGCTCCCGGGCGGCGAGCGGCTCGACATCGCCCAGCCGGGCGAGATCCGCAGCGTTTCGCTGCGCATCTTCGACCGCAGCTTCGCGGTGACCTACGCCATCGAGGCGGTGGCCGTGCTGGTCGGACTGTTCGGGCTGTCGTCCAGCCTCGGCGCGATCGTGCTCGCGCGCCGGCGCGAGTTCGGCATGCTGCGCCACCTCGGCATGACGCGCGCGCAGATCGGCGCGATGCTCGCGGCGGAGGGCGGGCTGCTGGCGGTGCTCGGCGCGGCGGCCGGGCTCGCGGTTGGCGGCGCCATCAGCCAGATCCTGATCCACGTGGTCAACCGCCAGTCGTTCAACTGGGGCATGGAGACGCACCTGCCGCTCGGTCTGCTGGCGGCGCTCACCGCGCTGCTCGTCGCTCTGGCCGCGCTCACCGCGTGGCTGTCGGGACGCGAGGCGATGGGCATCGGCCCGGTGCGTGCGGTGCGGGAGGACTGGTGAGGCGACGGGACTTCATCGCCGGTGTGGGCTTGGCCTTATTCATTCGAAATTCTTTGTCCAGGGAAATCGAATATCCCCCCGTTGTTCCCGGCCGTATCCTTCGCTTTCCGCGCGACCACGGTGCGCACCCGGATTTCCGCACGGAGTGGTGGTATGTCACCGGATGGCTCGCGAATGCCGCGGGCGAGCAGTTCGGCTTCCAGGTCACGTTCTTTCGCAGCCGGTTGCCGTTCGCGACCGACAATCCGAGCGACTTCACGCCGCGCCAGCTGCTGTTCGCGCACGCCGCGCTCGCCGATCCGACCTACGGCAGGCTGCGCGAGGCCCAGCGCGCGGCGCGGCCGGTGCTCGATCTCGCGGGCTTCGCCGAGGACAGCACGCGCGTGTGGATCGGCGACTGGCGGCTCGAGCTCGCGGGCGATACCTACCGCACGCAGGTCGCCGGCAGCGACTTCGCGCTCGCCCTGGAGCTGCGCGCGCCGGGCCCGCCGTTGCTCGAGGGCGACGACGGCCTGTCCCGCAAGGGCCCGCGGCCCGAAGAGGCGAGCTGGTACTACAGCCGCCCGCACCTGGAGGTGCACGGCACGATCGAGCGCGGGCGCGACAAGGACCCGGTGAGCGGCAGCGCCTGGCTAGACCACGAGTGGTCGAGCGCCTACCTCGCGCCCGAGGCCGAGGGCTGGGACTGGTGCGGCATCAACCTGGACGACGGCGGCGCGCTAATGGCGTTTCGCATGCGCGGCAAGGATGGCGGGGTCGTTTGGGCGGGAGGAACATTGCAATTCTCCGAAACCACCTTGAAATTCGAGCCCAAAGACGTTTCCTTTCAACCCGTGCGCGAATGGGAGTCGCCGCGGACCGGCGTCGCCTATCCGGTGTCGATGCGCGTCACTGCCGGCGGCCGCAGCTTCGTGCTCGAGCCTCTGATGGACGACCAGGAGCTCGACGCGCGCGCGACGAGCGGCACCATCTACTGGGAAGGCGCCGTGCGCGCGACGGAGGCGGGCAGGGAGGCCGGGCGCGGCTACCTCGAGCTCACCGGCTACTGGAAGCCGCTCGAGATGTAATCCCTCGTAGAGAGGCTCAGCGCTCTCTCGGCTCGCGTTCCCCGCGCTCTGGACGCCTGGTGTGCGCGACCTGTCCGCGCGTCTCGCCCGCAGCGCGCTGCTGCGCGAAACGATTGGGCCGCTCCGCCTGACGCTCCTCGCGCAAGCGGTCCTGCGGGCGCTCGTGCAGCCTGGGCGCGGCGCGCGGAGCATGCTGCTGCAGGCGCTGCCGCTCCTGCCCGCGCATCCGCTGCACGTGCCGGATGCGCTCGTTGCGCTTCTGCTCGAGCTGCCGCTGGATGCGGTCGTGCAAGCCGCGGAAGCGGGCCTCGTTGCGTGTGGGCCGGAAGAACGCAGGCACGCGCGGGAGAACGCGCGGCGCGACGCGTCCCGCGCGCGACGCGAACGCCGCCTGATTGGGCTTTACCAGAACCGATCCCTGCGCGGTGCGCAGGTCGGTTTCGCCCTGGTACACCCGGTCGTAAGTTCCGGGATCGCCGAGCGCGCTGCCCTCCGGTATGACGAGCGGCTCGTGGTCGGTGCCGCGCACGCCGATCGTCGCGCTCGGCGTCCGGATCTGGATGTTCGCGCGGTTGTAGCGGCCGATCCAGCCCGTCACCGCACGAAACGATCCCTGCAGCAGGCCGATGATCGAGCGGTCGTCCGGGCCGCCGTCGGCCTTGTAGTCGTCGATGCGCATCGTGGTGCCCGGGCGCACGCCGATATAGCCGTCGTCCGCCATCGACAGCTGCACCTCGCCGTCGCTTCCGGTGACGATGCTCTCGCCCGGATAGATCGGATCGCCGACCCTGGGGCTGCGTGCCGTGTTATGCGCGTCGTAGAAGCGCACGTCGCCCTCCACGAGGGCGACGGTTCCCGCCGCTTCAGCCTGCGGCGCAGCTGGCACCTGTGCGACGACCGCGGGCTGCTCGGTGACTGTCTGCGCGACGCCAGGGGGCACCGGCATGAACGCGACCAC
>DASPRB010000034.1:0-30111 GCA_035624675.1 Burkholderiales bacterium | reverse complement strand
CGGCCGGCGGAATGCCGGGCCCGTCGTCCTCGACCTCGAGCATCGCTTGCGGGCCGCCGTCGCTCGCGTGCGTGCCGGTGCGCACCGTAACGTGGCCTCCGGCGGGAACGTACTCGAGCGCGTTGTGAATCAGGTTCGCGAGCGCCTCGCGCAGCAGGAACTCGCTGCAGCGTACGCGCGCTTCCGCCAGGTCGAAGCCGAGATCGATATCGCGCGCCAGCGCGCGATGCACCCACTCGTCTGCGACGCCCTCCACGACGCGGCGCATGTCGAGCGTCTCCATGCCCGCGGCCGCGTTGCCGCCCGGCTCGGCGCGCGCCAGCGCGAGCAGCTGATTGGCGAGCCGCGAAGTGCGCACGGTCGCGAGGTGTACCTGCTCGAGCTCGGCGCGGCAGGACTCGGGCACGGGCTGCGACAACGCGAGCTCGGTGTGCGCCTGAAGGCCGGCGAGCGGGGTGCGCAGCTGGTGCGCCGCATTGGCAAGAAAACGCTGCTGATTGCTGTTCGCCTCGGCCACCTGGCCGAACAGATCGTTCAGCGCACCGACGAGGGGTTTTGCCTCCTCCGGAGCCTGGACGATTTCGATCGGCCGCAGATCGCGCGGCGAACGCTCCTTGATCTGTTCGGACAGCCTGTCAAGCGGGGCGAGGCCGCTCTTCACGCCAAACCACAGGATCACGAGCGAGGCGATCGCGATCAGCAGCGTCGGGACCAGGCTGGACAGCACGATGTCGCGTACCAGGCGCCGGCGCTTGACCGTGGTTTCGGCAACCTGCACGGTGCAAACCTTTCCGCCGCAGGGTACCAGCACTGCGACCGCCCGTACATTGTTGCCGGCGTACGCGTCGTCATAGGCGATCACGCCATCTTTGGGCGTGCGATTCGGAGGCACGGGCGGCAGGTCGCGATCGCCGGCCAGCGGCGTGCCGTCGGGCGCCTGGACGCGGAAGTAGATGCGATCGTACCGGTCGGTGCGCAGCACGCGCTCCGCCGCTTCCGGCAGATCGAGGCTGTAGCGTCCGTTCTCGAAGTCGATGCGCTCGCCGAGCGCCAGACCGACATCGATCAGCGCCTGATCGTAGGCGGCCTGCGCCGGCTCGATCGACGCGTAGTAGGCGACGACCGCGCCGAGCGTCAGCAGGGCGGCGATCGGCAGCAGCAGTCGCCGCAAGAGCTGCACGCGCAGACTCCGCCCGGAGGTCACCTCATTCTCTCCCGGGCTCTTCAAGCATGTAGCCGAAGCCGCGTACGGTGCGGATACGGAGGCCTGCAGGCTCGAGCTTGTTGCGCAGCCGCGAGACGTACACCTCGATCGCGTTGGGCGACAGGTCCTCGCCCCAGCCGACGACCGCCTGGATGATCGAGTCTTTCGAGACGATGCGTCCGGCACGGGCGAGCAGCACTTCGAGCACCGCCCACTCGCGCGCCGCGAGCTCGAGCGGCGCACCCGACAAGTAGGCGCGCCGCGCAACGCTGTCCACGACCAGCGGGCCGTGCACGACCCTGGGGCCGGCGCGCGCCTGGCTGCGGCGTATCAGCGCACGCACGCGCGCCACCAGTTCGGACATGGCGAAGGGCTTCGCGACGTAGTCATCCCCGCCGAGGTCGAGGCCGCGCACCTTGTCGTCCAAGGCATCGCGAGCCGTGAGCAGGAGCACCGGGGCCGGGTCCGGCACCGCGCGCAAGCGGCGCAGCACCTCGAAGCCGTCCATGCCGGGAAGTCCGACGTCGAGTATGACCAGGTCGAATCGCTCATGCCTCGTCGCGAGCAACGCCTCCTCGCCCCGGGTCACCGTGTCTACTGCATAGCCTTCGGACTCGAGAATGCGGGCGAGGCCGCGCGCGAGGGCCGCGTCGTCCTCTACGATCAGGATGCGCATGCGCCGTGCGCCATGGGTTGACTCACCGCATGATAGCGGATGGCACCCCGGCTGGACGGCGCCTGCGCGCGACGCCGCGCGACGGGCGGTCAGCTCGGCTTGCGGGCCGGGTGCTCGAGCAGCATGTAGCCGAAGCCGCGCACCGTGCGGATGCGAATTCCCGCAGGCTCGAGCTTCGCGCGCAGCCGCGACACGTACACCTCGATCGCGTTCAGCGACAGGTCGTCGCTCACCCCGGCCACGGCCTCGATGATCGCCTCCTTCGACACCGTGCGCTCGATCCGCTCGAGCAGCACCATCAGCACCGACCACTCGCGCGCCGCCATCTCGAGCGGCTGGCCGTTCAGCCAGGCGCGGCGCGCATTGGTATCCAGAGTGAGCGGCCCGTGCACGATGCGCGGACCGGTCTGGCCGCGGCCGCGCCGCCCCAGTGCGCGCACGCGCGCGGCGAGTTCCGGCAGCGCGAAGGGCTTGGGCATGTAGTCGTCGGCGCCCAGGTCCAGCCCGCGCACGCGGTCATCGATCGCGTCGCGCGCGGTAAGGATCAGCACGGGCTGGGCGTGGCCCGCTGCCCGCATGCGCTTGAGCACCTCGAAGCCGTCGATGCCCGGGAGGCCGATGTCGAGCACCATCATGTCGAAGCGCTCGGACCCGATGCGTCCCAGCGCGTCCTCGCCGCTCGCCGCCGCGGTGACCTCGTAGCCCTGGTTGGCCAGCGCCCGCGTCAGCCCGTTGGCAAGCGAAACGTCATCCTCGACGAGCAGCAAGCGCACCGGCACGGGACCGGAAACCGGAAGAGGGGCGCCAGCAGAGTCCTGCGCGTGGTTGACGTCGACATGGTTCATGATCGGCTCCTGAGAGTTGTTGGCGGTGGGCCGCTGTATGCGGATCGCGCTACGCTAGTGTTCTTGGCTTACCGGTTCCTTAAGACTTGCTTGCGGCCACCTGACGCGAGACCCGGCCCTCCTCTTCGATAGGGCCGACCCGAGGGCCTTGCTGCAATGCAACATTGCCCTCCCCGAAACGCTTGGCTACCATAAGCCGCGCTAATCGCAGGTCCCACCGCCCCGAAGGAGGCCCTTATTGGGGCGAGTGCCAGCGCAGCACGTCCGTCCAGCCACAAGAAACGTTCCCGAAGGAGGCGACATGGCAGTGAAGATTTCAATGAAGGTCAACGGCAAGCCCGTTTCCGCGGAGGTCGAGGCGCGTACGCTGCTGGTGACGTTCATCCGCGAGCACCTCAGGCTCACCGGCACGCACGTCGGCTGCGACACCGCGCAGTGCGGCGCGTGCACCGTCCACATGAACGGCAAGGCCGTCAAGTCCTGCTCGATGCTCGCGATGCAGGCCGAGGGCGCCGACATACTGACGATCGAAGGCGTCGCCAAGGCCGACGGCGCGCTGCACCCGATGCAGGCCGCGTTCAAGGAGCATCACGGGCTGCAGTGCGGCTTCTGCACGCCGGGCATGGTGATGAACGCCATCGACTTCGCAGCCAAGCACCCGGGAGCGAGCGAGCAGGAAGTGCGCGAGAGCCTGGAGGGGAACCTGTGCCGCTGCACCGGTTACCACAACATCGTCAAGGCGATCATGGCCGGATCCAAGGCCATGGCCGCCGCCAAGTGAAGGAGGGCAGGCCATGGCCACATCCCTGATCGGCGCGCGCGTTGCGCGCAAGGAGGACTACCGCTTCCTCACCGGCGCAGGCCAGTACACGGACGACGTCGCGCTGCCCGGACAGACCTATGCCGTGTTCGTGCGCTCGCCGCATGCGCACGCGAAGATCAAATCGATCAAGAAGGACAAAGCGCTCGCGGCCCGCGGAGTGCTCGCGGTCTACACGGGCGATGACCTGGCCGCGGCGAAGGTCGGCGGGCTGCCCTGCGGCTGGCTGATCACCGGCACCGACGGCCAGCCGATGAAGGAGCCGCCGCATCCCCCGCTCGCGCAGGGCAAGGTGCGCTATGTCGGAGACCACGTCGCCGTGGTGATCGCCGAGAGCCAGAGCGCGGCGCGCGACGCCGCCGAGCTTGTGCAAGTCGACTACGAGGCGCTGCCGGCGGTCGTGAACGCCTCCAAAGCCACGCAGAAAGGCGCGCCGGCGCTGCACGACATCGCGCCGGACAACAAGTGCTACACCTGGGCGCTCGGCGACAAGGCCGCGGTCGACGCCGCCTTCGCCAAGGCCGCGCACGTGACGAAGCTCGACTTCGTGAACAACAGGCTCATCCCGAACGCGATCGAGCCGCGCGCGGCGAACGCCACGTATTCGCGCGCCGAGGACAGCTACACCCTGTACGTCGCGAGCCAGAACCCGCACGTCGAGCGGCTGCTGATGACCGCGTTCGTCCTCGGCCTGCCCGAGCACAAGGTGCGCGTGGTGGCGCCGGACGTCGGCGGCGGCTTCGGCTCCAAGATCTACCTGTATGCGGAAGACGTGGTCGTCACCTGGGCCTCCCGGCAGCTGGGCCGACCTGTCAAATGGACCGCGGAGCGCAGCGAGTCCTTCGTCTCCGACGCGCACGGGCGCGACCATCACACCGTCGCCGAGATGGCGATGGACAAGGACGGCAAGTTCCTCGCCATGCGCGTGCGCACCACGGCGAACCTCGGCGCGTACCTGTCGACCTTCGCTTCGTGCATCCCGACCATCCTGTACGCGACGCTGCTGGCCGGCCAGTACACGACGCCGGTCATCTATTGCGAGGTCACCGCGGTGTTCACCAACACCGCGCCGGTCGACGCCTACCGCGGCGCCGGACGGCCCGAGGCGACCTACGTGGTCGAGCGGCTGGTCGAGACCGCGGCGCGCGACATGAAGCTCGACCCGGCCGAGATCCGGCGGCGCAACTTCATCAAGACTTTCCCGTACCAGACCCCGGTTGCGCTCATGTACGACACCGGCAACTACGATGCCACGCTCGACGCGGTGATGAAGATGGCCGATGTGACGGGCTTTGCCAGGCGCAAGGAAGAGGCCGCCAAGCGCGGCAAGCTGCGCGGCCTGGGTTACTGCTGCTACATCGAGGCCTGCGGCATCGCGCCGTCGAACATTGCCGGCGCACTGGGCGCGCGCGCCGGCCTGTTCGAGGCGGGCGAGATCCGCGTGCATCCGACCGGCAGCGTTACCGTGTTCACCGGCTCGCACGCGCACGGCCAGGGCCACGAGACGACTTTTGCGCAGGTTGTCGCGGACAAGCTCGGGCTGCCCATCGAGAGCGTCGACGTCGTGCACGGCGACACCTCCAAGATCCTGTTCGGCATGGGCACCTACGGCTCACGCTCGATCGCGGTTGGCGGCACGGCGATCGTCAAGGCGCTCGACAAGATCATCGCCAAGGGCAAGAAGATCGCCGCGCACCTGATGGAGGCCGCGGAGACCGACATCGAATACGACAAGGGCGTGTTCAAGGTCGCGGGCACCGACAAGCAGAAGATGTTCGGCGAGATCGCGTTCGCGGCCTACGTGCCGCACAACTATCCCCTGGACAAGCTGGAGCCGGGGCTGAACGAGAACGCCTTCTACGATCCGACTAACTTCACCTTCCCCGCGGGCAGCTATGTCTGCGAGGTGGAGATCGATCGGGACACCGGCGTGACGAAGGTCGTCAACTTCTCCGCAGTGGACGACTTCGGCAAGATCATCAATCCGATGATCGTGGAAGGCCAAGTGCACGGCGGTCTGACGCAGGGCATCGGCCAGGCGCTCACCGAGAACTGCCGCTACGATCCGGAAAGCGGGCAGTTGCTCACCGGTTCGTTCACCGACTACTGCGTTCCCCGGGCCGACGACGTGCCCTCGTACAGGCTCGACACGCGCGAGACGCCGTGCACGCACAATCCCCTCGGAGTCAAAGGGTGTGGCGAGGCCGGCGCGATCGGCGCCCCGGCGGCGGTGATGAATGCCATCACCGACGCCCTCGGCATCAGGGACCTGCCTATGCCTGCCACCGCCGAGACGGTGTGGAAGGCTATTCAGGCTAACAAGAAAGCCGCTTAGGAGGAGAACACCATGCACGCATTCAACTACCATCGCCCCTCCTCGGTCGCCGACGCGTCCAAGCAGGCCGGAGCGGGCGCCGACGTCAGGCTGCTCGCCGGCGGACAGAGCCTGGTACAGGCGATGAAGCTGCGCCTGTCCGCGCCGAGTGACCTGGTCGACCTGAACGCGATCGCCGAACTGCGCGGCATCAAGTCGGACGGCAAGACGGTCACGGTCGGCGCAATGACCCGTCACGCGGAAGTGGCGGGCTCGGCGGACGTGAAGAAGGCGATTCCTGCGCTTGCTGCGCTTGCCGGCATGATCGGCGACCGCCAGGTGCGCAACCAGGGGACCATCGGCGGCTCGCTCGCCAACAACGATCCCGCGGCCGATTATCCGGCTGCGGTGCTCGGCCTGGGCGCTACGATCGTCACCAACAAGCGCAAGATCGATGCCGACAAGTTCTTCAAGGGAATGTTCGAGACCGCGCTCGAACGCGGCGAGATCATCACGCAGGTCTCGTTCCCGGTGCCCAAGCGCGCCGCCTACGTGAAGTTCAAGAACCCGGCATCGCGCTTCGCGATCGTGGGCGTGTTCGCCGCCGACACCGGCAACGGCGTGCGCGTGGCCGTGACCGGGGCGGGACCGAGTGTGTTCAGGCAGACCGACATGGAGAAGGCGCTGTCGTCCAAGTTCGACCCCGCATCCGTGGCCAACGTCAGGCAAAAGGCGGACGGGCTCAACAGCGACTTGCACGCTAGCGCCGAATACCGCGCGCACCTGGTCACCGTAATGACCAAGCGCGCGGTGGAAGCGGCGATGAAATAGCCGCTCGCGCCGCGGTCCTGGCGAACGGCCCGCCCCCCGGCGGGCCGTTTCTTTTCTACAATGTGGCTTTTGCAGGTCCTCCCGCCATGATCCGCCCCCTGCCGAAATCGATCGACGAGACGCAGCAGCTGCTCACCTCCTCGGACTACGTCTCGGACCGAAGCCTTGCCACTGCGCTGTTCCTCGCGCTCGCCATGCAGCGCCCGCTGTTCCTCGAGGGCGAAGCGGGCGTAGGCAAGACCGAGATCGCCAAGGTGATCTCTCAGGCGCTCGGTCGCGAGCTGATCAGGCTGCAATGCTACGAGGGCCTGGATATCGCGCAGGCCGCCTACGAGTGGAACTACTCGCGCCAGATGATCGAGATCCGGCTGGCCGAGGCGGCCGGCGAGACATCGCGCGAGAAGCTCTCGCAGGACATCTTCAGCGAGCGCTTCCTGGTGAAGCGCCCGCTCGCGCGCGCGCTCGAGGGCAAGCCCGGCAGCTCGCCGGTGCTGCTGATCGACGAGCTCGATCGCACCGACGAGCCCTTCGAGGCCTACCTGCTGGAAGTGCTCTCTGACTGGCAGATCTCGATCCCCGAGATCGGCACGCTGCGCGCCAGCGAGCCGCCGATCGTGGTGATCACCTCGAACCGCACGCGCGAAATCCACGACGCAGTGAAGCGGCGCTGCTTCTACCACTGGGTCGATTATCCCGACGCGGCGCGCGAGCTGGAGATCCTGAGGCGCAAGGCGCCCCGGGCGGCGGAGGCCTTGTCCAGGGAGGTCGTCGCGTTCGTGCAGCGCCTGCGCGGCGTCGAGCTGTTCAAGCTGCCGGGCGTCGCCGAAACGATCGACTGGGCGAACTGCCTGGTGGCGCTCGATCGCATTGCGCTCGATCCCGAAACCGTGAACAACACGCTCGGGGTACTGCTCAAGTACCAGGACGACATCGAGAAGATCGCCGGCGACGAGGCCGCGCGACTGGTGGCTGAAGCGAAGACGGCCGCCGCGGCCTGAACGACGATGCGCGTACCCACCCTGCTCGGGCGCCTGATCGCCACGGGCCTGCGGCGCGGCGCGAACGGCACGCGCAGGGCCGAGAGCCTGTGCCGCGCCCTGCTCTCGGAGCGGGGTGAAGCCGCAGGCACTGCGCTCGCGCGCGAGACGCTCGACGCCTGCGAATCGCTCGACGGCGCGGGCCGCGCGAGCCTATTCGACTCGCTCGCGCGCGAGTTCTCGCCCGACCCCGAGCGCGTGGCGCGCGCGGCCGAAGCCTACCGCCGCGATCCCTCCGCATCGAACCAGGTTCGCTTGCAGGCCGCGGTGCAGCCCCCGCGCCAGGAGCTGTTCCGGCGCCTGAACATGGCGCCCGGCGGGACCGCCGCGCTCGTGGCGCTGCGCCGGCAGCTGCTCGGCGAGCTGCCGCAGCATCCGGAATGGGTCGCGCTCGACGCCGACCTGCTGCACCTGCTGCGCTCCTGGTTCAATCGCGGTTTCCTCCAGCTCAAGCGCATCGACTGGCGCAGCTCGGCCATCGTGCTCGAGAAGCTCATCCAGTACGAAGCGGTGCACGAGATCAAGGGCTGGCCCGATCTGCACCGCCGGCTCGAGTCCGACCGGCGCTGTTTCGCGTTCTTCCACCCGGCGCTGCCCGACGAGCCGCTGATCTTCATCGAGGTGGCGCTCACGCGCGGCATGGCCGGACGCGTGCAACCGCTGCTCGACGTCGGTGCTCCGCTCGGCGATCCGCAGCGGGCGCGCTGCGCCATGTTCTATTCGATCACGAACTGCCAGGAGGGCCTGCGCGGCGTATCGTTCGGCAATTTCCTGATCAAGCAGGTCGCCGAAGAGCTGCGCCGCGAGCTGCCGCAGCTGCGCGTCTTCGCCACGCTGTCGCCGATCCCGCGCTTTGCGCATTGGCTGCGCGGGCAGAAGCAACCCGGACTCGAGCGCCTCGGCCAGCGCGGCTGGCACGAAGCGAAGGACCGCGACGCGCTCGTGGCGCGGCTCATGCCGCTTTGCGCACAGTACCTCGTGCACGCCAAGCGCGGCGACGACCCGCTCGACCCGGTGGCGCGCTTCCATCTGGGCAATGGAGCGAGGCTCGAGCGCATCAATGCGCTGGCCGACACCTCGCCGGCGGGTATCGAGTCCTCGGCCGGCATGATGGCGAACTACGTCTACCGCCTCGACCAGGTGGAGCACAACCACGAGCTGTTCGTGAACGAACACCGCGTGATCGCCTCGCGTCAGATCGAGCGGCTGCTGCGCGAGGGGCCGGCCGAAGAGCGTGCGCCGGCAAGAGCGAGCGCCTGACGTGTTTCCCGGGCTCGATACCGATACGCGCGGCGCCGGCCGGCTGGCGCAGAACGTGATGCACTTCGCGCGGCTGCTGCGCGCCGCAGGCCTGCGCATCGGTCCCGACCGCGTGATCGACTGCGTCCGGGCGCTGGAGATCGCCGGCGCGTCGCGACGCGACGACTGGTACTGGACCATGTCGAGCGTGCTGTTGTCGCGCGAGGAGCAGCGCCCGATATTCGACCAGGCGTTCCGCATCTTCTGGCGCGATCCGAAACTGGTCGAGAAGATGATGCAAATGCTGCTGCCGAAGACCTACGGCAGGGCGGGCAAGGAGGACGAGCAGCAGGCCCAGCGGCTCACCGATGCGCTATTCGGCCAGAAAAAGCCCGAGCCGCGCGAGCACCAGGAGCAGCGAGTCGAGCTCGACGCGAAGCTCACGTTCTCGGCCCGGGAGGTGCTGCAGCGCCTGGACTTCGACACCATGTCCGCCGCCGAGCTGGCCGAAGCCAAGAAGATGATCGCGGCCCTGCGGCTGCCGTTGCCGCAGATCCGCACGCGCCGCCTGGCTCCGAGCCGGCGCGGAACCCGGGTCGACCTGCGCGCGAGCTTGCGCGAGAGCCTGCGCGAGGGCGGCGACGTGATTCCGCTCGTGCGCGCGGCGCCCAAGGAGGTGCATCCGCCGCTGGTCGTGCTGTGCGATATCTCCGGCTCGATGAACCCCTACTCGAGGATGTTCCTGCACTTCCTGCACGCGATCACCAACGACCGCGATCGCGTTTCGGTGTTCGTGTTCGGCACCCGGCTCACCAACATCACGCGCCAGCTGCGCCACCGCGACGTGGACGTGGCGATGGCCAAGGTGGCAGACGCGATCAAGGACTGGTCGGGGGGGACGCGCATCGGCGTCTGCCTGCGCGAATTCAACTGGCGCTGGAGCCGGCGCGTGCTCGGCCAGAACGCCTGCGTGCTGCTGGTTTCCGACGGGCTGGACCGCGAGGCGGGAGAAGGCCTCGGCGAGGAAATGGAGCGGCTGGCGAAGTCCTGCCGCTATCTGGTGTGGCTCAACCCCCTGCTGCGCTACGAGCGCTTCGAGGCGCGCCCCGCGGGCGTACGCGCCATGCTGCCGCATGTCGACCTGTTCCTGCCGGTGCATAATCTGAAGAGCCTGCTGGACCTTGCCCGCATTCTCAACGGACCGATGACGCGAACGACTCAGGAGAACCGCGCATGGAAATGACAGGCGAGCAGCTCATTCCGGCATCGCAGCAGGACACGTGGAATGCGCTCAACGACCCGGAGATCCTGAAGGCCTGCGTGCCGGGCTGCGAGGCGATCGATCCGGTCGCGCAAAACGAGTTCCAGGTGGCGATGGTCGCCCGCGTCGGCCCGGTGAGCGCCAAGTTCAAGGGCAAGCTCTCGCTCTCCGACCTGGATCCACCGAATTCCTATTCGATCGCCTTCGAAGGCCAGGGCGGCGCCGCGGGCTTCGGCAAGGGCAGCGCGCGCGTGACGCTGGCTGCGCAAGAGGGCGGCACGCGGCTCGGCTACGCGGTCAACGCCAGCGTGGGCGGCAAGCTGGCGCAGATCGGCTCGCGCCTGGTCGACGCGGCCGCACGCAAGATCGCGGACGACTTCTTCAAGGCGTTCAACGACAAGGTCGCCTCGCTGTACGGCGCCGCCGCGCAGGAAGCGGCCCACGACGAGCAGCACGCCGAGCCCGTGCGTGCGGACGCCGACATGCCCACGATCTCGACCGCGACCGTCGCGGTGATCGCCGCCGTGGCGCTGGTCGCGGTGATCGTCGCACTGTTCATGCTCTACGGATGACCGCCCTGCTGTTCCGCGACGACGCGTACCTCAAGTCCTGCGACGCGAAGGTCGTCGCGGTACGAGACGGCGCGCTCGAGCTGGATCGCACGGTCTTCTACCCGGCCGGCGGCGGCCAGCCCGGCGATCGGGGCGTCTTGCGCTTCGACGATGGGACCGAGCTGCATGTCGTCGACACGCGCCGCGGCGAGAAGCCCGACTGTGTGCTGCACGTGCTGGCAGCGGGCAGTCCCCTGCCGGTGCCCGGATCCGCGCTGCGGGCCGTGCTCGAATGGGAAGCGCGCTACCGGCACATGCGCTTGCACACGGCGCTGCACCTGCTGTGCGCGGTGGTAAAGGCGCCGGTCACCGGAGGGCGCATCGGCGAGGACAAGGCGCACCTCGACTTCGACGTCGAGATGGACAGGCTCGACAAGGCGTCGATCGAGACGGAGCTGAATGCCCTGGTGCGGACCGGCACTAAGACCCGGACGCGCTGGGTGAGCGACGCGGAGCTCGACGCGAGCCCCGAGCTGGTCCGCACGATGTCGGTCGCGCCGCCGCGCGGCGAAGGACGGGTGCGCCTGCTCGAGATCCCCGGCGTGGACCTGCAGGCCTGCGGCGGCACGCACGTCGCCGACACCGCCGAGATCGGGCCGCTGCGCGTCGCGCGCATCCGCTCCGAGGGCAAGCGCAACAAACGGGTGACCCTTGAGTTCGCGCAGTAGGCGCCTCTCGCGCCGGCCCGCCCGTCGGCCGCTCCGGCCCGTCCGTCCACCGGCCCATGGCTGCGCGTACTATTTCCTCCTTTGCGCTTTTTTACGGGACCTATGATGACCGCGAGCGTACAAGCGAGGGCTTATTCGACATGGGGGACATGCCAATGGCCGCGTTGAAGAAGCGCGAGCGCGCCGTGACCGAACGGCGCCCGGCGGTGATCCTGTTCGCCGAGCTGCGCAACTTCACGCGAATGTCGGAGATGCTGCCGCCGGAGAAGGTGCTCGCGCTGGCGAGCCAGTTCTTCGCCCTGGTGGCGAGCGCCGTCGAGGAGCAGGGCGGCGAGCTGCTCGCCGTGCACAACGACGAGCAGATGGCGATGTTTCGCAGCGGCGACATGTCCCAGGACGCCCGCCAGGCGGTCACTGCGGCGCAACGCGTGCAGCGGGAATTCGGTGCGCTCACCCAGTCCTGGGAGGAGGAATACGGGCTGCGCGCGGCGGTGGCGATGGGACTGCATCTCGGCGAGGCGGTGTGCGGCATGGCCGGCCCGCAGGGCGCCGAACAGTACGTTGCCTTCGGCGACTGCGTGAGCATCGCCGAACGCCTCGTGCACCGCGCGCGCGCCGGCGAATTCGTCTTCTCCCAGGCGCTCATGGACGCCCTGTCGACCTCCGGCATGGAGATCGACGCTGCCGAGCTGCCGCCGATCGAGCTCGCGCGGCGCGAGCCGATCGAACTCTACGGCGTGCTGCTCGACACGCGGCTCGACTTCACCTGAGCGGCTAGGCGGCCTCGGCCGCGGCCTGCCGGATCGCGGCCGCGATCGTCTGCGGCGGCTGCGCGCCGGACAAGGCGTATCTGCGCCCGATGATGAAGGTCGGCACGCCGTCGATGCCGAGCGCCTTCAGCTCCTCCTCGAGCGCTGCCAGGCGCTGCGCCTTGGCCTCGTCGGTCCAGCGCGCCTCGAGCTTCGCAGGGTCCAGCGCGCAGGCGATCGCGACCTCCTTGAGCACTCCCGGGTCGCCGGTATCGCGCGCCTCCTCGAAATAGGCGCGGAACAGCGCCTCGACGACCTGCGCGCCGACTCCCTCCTCCTGAGCGAGCTCGATCATCTGATGCGCCGCAAAAGTGTTCGGCGTGCGCTGCATGCGCGCGAAGGCGAAATCGATTCCCTCGCCGCGCCCCTCGGCCGCCACCCTGGCGTCGAGCGCGGCCGAGCGCTCGGCCGAGCCGAACTTCGCGACCCGGTACTGGGCGCGCGCCAGGCCCTCGCGCGGCATCCCCGGGTTCAGCT
Organism: Burkholderiales bacterium; assembly: GCA_035624675.1. Lineage (GTDB taxonomy): Bacteria > Pseudomonadota > Gammaproteobacteria > Burkholderiales > SG8-39 > DAHVFK01. Next base: position 17,319 of record DASPRB010000034.1, on the reverse strand, counting down.
GGAACGGCAGCCAGGCCACGCGCGGCGAGAGTGCCGGTTCGAGCTGCGCCAGGGCCTTCTCCAGCCGCCGCTTGCCGATGTAGCACCACGGGCAAATGACGTCCGACACGACTTCGATCGTTACGCTCATCAGTCCCCCGCGATCGTCATGTTGTCTACCAGGATCGATCCCGAGCGGCGCGCGCCGCGTACCACCACGTCGCTGCCCACCGCGACGATGCCGCGCAGCATGTCCTTGAGGTTGCCCGCGATGGTGATCTCCTCCACCGGATAGCGGATTTCGCCGCCCTCGACCCAGTAGCCCGCAGCGCCGCGCGAGTAGTCGCCGGTGAGCAGATTGACGCCCTGCCCCATGAGCTCGGTCACGAGCAGGCCGGTGCCCATCGTCCTCAGCATGCCGACGAAATCCGGCGCCGGGCCGGCACCGTTCTGCCGCACGCTCAGGTTGTGGTGCCCGCCCGCGCTGCCCGTGCTCTGCAGGCCAAGCTTGCGCGCCGAATAGCATCCGAGGAAATAGCCCTGCAACACGCCGTCGCGCACCACCTCGCGGCGCCGCGGGGCCACGCCCTCCTCGTCGAACGGCGCGCTGGCGAGCCCCTGCGGCTCGAGCGGGCTCTCCTCGATGGTGATGATGGGCGAGAACACTTGCTTGCCCAGGCCGTCGACCAGGAACGAGGTCTTGCGGTACAGGCTGCCGCCGCTCGCTGCCGACACGAACGCCCCGATGAGCTGGGTGGCGAGCGGCGCCTCGAACAGCACCGGCGCCTTGCGGGTGCTGATCTTGCGCGCGCCGAGGCGCGCGAGCGCCCGTTCCCCCGCGTAGCGGCCGAGCGCCGCGGCGTCGGCCACCCTGGCCGGCACGCGCGCCGCGCTATACCAGTCGTCGCGCTGCATCAGTCCCTTGTCCTCGGCGATCACCGAGCACCACAACGAGTGGCGCGAGGTCGGAAACCCCGCCATGAAGCCGAGGCTGTTCGCGAACACGAACTGCGAGTGCTGGGACGAGAGCGACGCGCCCTCGGAGTTGTTCAGCTTGCGCGACAGGCCGAAGGCGGCCGCCTCGCAGCGGCGCGCGATATCGATCGCCTGCTCGGTTTCCAGGTCCCAGGGGTGGAACAGATCCAGATCCGGCAGCTCGCGCGCGAGCAGCCCGGGCTCGGGCAGGCCAGCGCAGTCGTCCTCCGCAGTGTGGCGCGCGATCGCCAAGGCGGCTGCGACCGTCTGCTCGCGCGCCGCCGCGGAGAAGTCGGACGTGCTGGCGTGCCCGCGGCGCACATGCGGCCGCTCGCCCAGGTAGACGGTCACGCCGATTCCCTTGTCGCGGTTGTGCTCGAGCGTATCGATCCGCCCCTTGCGCACCGTGACCGACAAGCCGTAGCCCTCGGACACGTCGCACTCGCAGGCGCTCGCACCCAGGCGCGCGGCATGCGCGAGGATGGCGGCGGCGAACTCGCGCAGTTCCTCTGCGGAATGAGTGAAGCGATGCAACTTCGCCATGGCGCGCTATGATAACAGCGCGATGCACGAGGAAGTTCCGAGCAAGACGAAGCGCAAGCAGACGATGCACGAGTTGCAGGCGCTCGGCACGACGCTCGTCGCCCTCCCGCAGGGACGGCTCGCCGCGCTCGACTTGCCCGAGGAGCTGGCCGAAGCTGTCGCCGAGGCGCAACGCATCACGAGCCGAGAAGGCCGGCGCCGTCAGCTTCAGTACATCGGCCGATTGATGCGCGCGCTCGATCCCGCGCCGATTCGCGCCGCGCTGGAACGCATCGCGGGCCGCTCGGCCGAGGACAGCGCACGCCATCGCCGGCTCGAGCAGTGGCGGGCGCGCCTGCTCGAGGACGACGCGGCGCTCACGGACTTCGCGAGCGCGCATCCGACGGCCGATCTGCAGGCCCTGCGCACGCTGATCCGCAACGCGCGCCGCGAGCAGGACGAGGGCCGCCCGCCGCGCGCCTTCCGCGAGCTGTACCGCGTGCTGCGCGAGGCGGACTAGCGATGCTTCGCCTGGAGCCGCTGTTCCGCGCGGAGATCACGCTCGCGCCGGCCCAGGAGCTCGGCGATACGCCGCTCGGCCGCAGGCGGATCATCCCGATCACCGGCGGGACGGTGTCGGGCGCGCGCCTGTCGGGCGAGGTGTTGCCCGGAGGCGCCGACTGGCAGGTCATCCGTCCGGACGGCGTCGCCGATCTCGACGCGCGCTACACGATCCGCACGGCCGACGGGGCGCTCGTGTACGTGCGCAACCGCGGCTTCCGGCACGGACCGCCCGAGGTGATCGCGCGCCTGGCGCGCGGCGAAAGCGTCGACCCCTCGCTCTACTACATGCGCACCACGCCGCGCTTCGAGACCGGCGACGAGCGCTACGCCTGGCTGAACCGCATCGTGTGCGTGGGCAGCGGGGCACGCCTCGCGGCCGCGGTGCGGATCGATTTCTACGCCGTACAATGACGCGCCATGAGCGCTAGCGAACCGCTTGTCGTCGGTCTCGTCTCGATCAGCGACCGCGCCTCGAAGGGCGTGTACCGCGACGAGGGCATCCCGGCGCTCAGAGAGTGGCTTGCGGGCGCCATCGCCTCGCCCGCCTGGCGCGACGAGACGCGCCTGATCGCCGACGAGCAGCCGGTGATCGAGGCGACGCTGAGGGAGCTCGTCGACCAGAAGGGTTGCCACCTGGTGCTGACCACCGGCGGCACCGGGCCGGCGCCGCGCGACGTCACCCCGGAAGCGACGCTCGCGGTCGCCGACAAGGTCATGCCCGGCTTCGGCGAGCAGATGCGCCAGATCGGTCTGCGCTTCGTGCCGACCGCGATTCTCTCGCGCCAGGTGGCGGTCATCCGCAAGGGAGCGCTGATCATCAATCTACCGGGGCAGCCCAAGTCGATCAAGGAGACGCTCGAGGGCCTGAAGGACGAAGCCGGCAAGCCGCTCGCGCACGGCATCTTCGCCGCCGTGCCGTACTGCATCGACCTGATCGGCGGGCCCTACGTCGAGACCCACGAGTCCGTGGTCAAGGCGTTCCGGCCGAAGTCCGCAGTACGTACCAAGCCCTGAACCGCTGCGCTCCATGCACTTCCTCATCGTCGACGAATCCCCCGAGCTGCGCACGGCGCTCGGCATCATGCTGTGCACGCGCTGGCCCGACGCCGACCTGGATCTTTTCGATCCCGTCGAGCGCGACGCCCTGCGCGCCGCGCTCGCCAAGGGAGGGATATCGGCGCTGCTGTTGCAGGCGCCGTTCCCGGGCGAGGACGTGGTGGCGCTGGTACGCACCATCTGCAGGGACCCGAAAGCGCCGCCGGTGCTGCTGCTGGTCGAGAAAGGGAGCGAGGAGCTTGCGATTCGCGCGATGAAGGCGGGCGCGGCCGATTTCCTTCCGCGGCGCGGCCTCACCGGGCACTTGCTCGGCCGCCTGGTCGAGGACGCGCTGGTCGAGCACGAGGCGCACGCGCGCGTTTCCGCCGAACTGGGCGCGCGCGAGAAGACCACCACCTTGCCGCTGGACGCGCGCGAGCTGCGCGGCGCGGCGCGCGGCGACGAGCAGCTGGTGCCGGGCTACCGCGTCCTCGGGCAGATCGGCGAGGGCGGCATGTCGCGCGTGTACCTGGCCGAGCGCGAGCACGACGGGCTCGAGCTGGTGCTGAAGCTGCTCGATCCCGCGTTGTGGGAGGACAAGACTTTCCTGCAACGCTTCGTGCAGGAGTACAAGATCGTCGCCGCCCTGCAGAACGAGCACGTCGCGCGCATCTACGATCAGGGCTTCGCGGCCCGACACCCGTACATCGCAATGGAGTACTTTCCGGGCGGCCACCTGAGGGCACGCATGCAAAACGGCCTCTCGCCGATCGAGGCCGCGCGCATCACCGCGCAGATCGCGCGCGCACTGGACGCGATACATGGCCACAACATCGTGCACCGCGACCTCAAGCCGCAGAACATCCTGTTCCGCGCCGACGGGCGACCGGCAATCGTCGATTTCGGGCTGGCGAAGGACCTGCTGTCCGATGCCGACCTGACGCGTGGCGGCGTCGTATACGCCACCGCTCGCTACATGAGCCCGGAGCAGGTGCTGCGCCTGCCGGTGGATGCGCGCTCCGACCTGTACAGCCTGGGCGTGGTCTTCTACGAGATGCTGGCCGGCAAGCGGCTGTACGAGGAATACAAGGACGCCGAGCTGCTGCGCATGCATGTTTCGGGGCCGTTGCCGAAGCTGCCGCCGGCCGTAGCCGGCTTCCAGCCGGTCGTCGACCGGCTGCTCGCCAAGCGCCCCGAAGACCGCTTCCAGACCGCGCGCGAGCTTTTCGCTACCATTGCCGTATGAGCGCCGGCAGCGAAGAGCGGCAATATCTCGATTTGCTCGCAGAGCTGCTTGAGCGCGGTGCGCGCAAGGCCGACCGCACCGGCACGGGCACGCTGTCGCTGTTCGGACGGCAGCTGCGCTTCTCCCTGCAGGAGCGCTTTCCGCTGCTCACCACGAAGAAGCTGCACCTCAAGTCGATCATCTACGAACTGCTGTGGTTCCTGCGCGGCGACACCAACGTGAAATGGCTGCAGGAGCGCGGGGTCACGATCTGGGACGAGTGGGCAGACGCGCGCGGGGAGCTCGGACCGGTCTACGGCCACCAGTGGCGGCACTGGCGCACGGCGGACGGGCGCGAGATCGACCAGATCGCGCGCGTGGTCGATTCGCTGCGCCGCAATCCGGATTCGCGGCGCCATATCGTCACCGCCTGGAATCCGGGCGACGTCGAGCGCATGGCGCTGCCGCCCTGCCATGCGCTGTTCCAGTTCTATGTCGCGGAGGGCCGCCTGTCGTGCCAGATGTACCAGCGGAGCGCGGATGTGTTCCTGGGCGTGCCGTTCAACATCGCCTCTTACGCGCTGCTCACTCTGATGATGGCACAGGTCACCGGGTTGGCGCCGGGCGAGTTCGTGCTGACGCTGGGCGACGCGCATCTGTACGTCAACCACCTGGAGCAGGCGCGCGAGCAGCTCGGGCGCGCGCCGCGCCCCTTACCGCGCATGCGGCTCGATCCTTCGGTGCGCGACCTGTTTGCGTTCCGCTACGAGCACTTCGCGCTCGAGGACTACGAGCCGCACCCGGTGATCCGGGCGCCGATCGCCGTCTAAGGAGATCAAAATGAATGTCGATGCCAAACTGCAGTGGGTCTTCAATCTTCGCGACGAGGCACAGGGCATCCGGCGCAAGCTCGGCGAGGGCATCGTCACGCGGATCTTTCCGGGCGAGCACGCCATGCTTTCGGTGGTGCGCATCGCACCGCACTCGACGGGCACCGTGCACAGCCATCCGCAGGAGCAATGGGGTGTGCTGCTCGAGGGGCGCTGCGTGCGCATCCAGGGCGGCGAGGAAGTCGAGATGAGCGCCGGCGATTTCTGGCACACGCCGGGCGGGGTCGCGCACGGCATTCGCACGGACGCGGAGGACGCGCTGGTGCTGGACATCTTCAGCCCGCCGCGCGAGGAATACCGCAAGGCGGGCGAGGGGTTCGGCGGACCGCGCTGAGACACGTGCGATGAGCGCCGCGCCGGCGTTGCGCCTGGCGGTATTCGACCTCGGCGGCACGCTCATCCACGACACCGCCGATGTCGCGGCCATCTTCAAGGCTGCGCTCGAGCGCCATGGCCTCCCGGTGCAGGAGCGGCAGCTCCTCGCCTGGCGCGGCGCCGCGAAGCGCGAAGTGATCGCCCACCTGACGGCAGGCAGCCGCATCGCCCCGCAGCGCGTGTACCAGACCTTCCAGGAGCTATTGCTTGGAGCATTCGCGCAGCAGGGCGTAAAAGCAATCGACGGCGCCGGGCAGGCACTCGAGCGCCTCGCGGGCAGAGACATGCGGATTGCGCTCACGACGGGATTCGACCGCAAGGTCACCGAAAGCTTGCTCGCGCTGCTGCCCTTCGCCGCACGGATCGACGCCGTGGTGTGCGCCGACGAAGTCGAGCTCGGACGCCCGGCGCCCTACATGATCTTTCGTGCCATGGAACGGACCCGCATCGCGGACGTGCGCGAGGTGGTCAGCGTGGGCGATACGGACAACGACCTGCTCGCCGGGCTGCACGCCGGCGTGGCTGCGAACATCGGCGTGCTGAGCGGAGCGCACCCGCGCGCGCGCCTGGATAAGGTGCCGCACAGCGTGTTGCTGAGCAGCGCTGCCGCAGTGCCGGATTGGCTCGAGCAGTTGCCGGCCGCGAAAAAAAAGAAGGCCCGCCGATAGGGGGAAGTGGCGGGCCCAGGGGAGAAGTTATTGCAGGTTTCCTGGTCGGTTATTCCTCCGTGTCCGGGATAGAAATCGATGCCGCCTCAGAAGGCGCCGCCCGTGGCGATCTGCCACAGGTAGAGCAGTCCGGCGCAGGCGAACACGTAGAACACGATGTCGCTGATGCGGTTCTTTTCACCCGGCGAGGCCCATTCGCGCGCGAACCATCCGACGGCCGCGATGAACACCATCGAGATGATGGCCGCCGCCCCGATCGACACACCGGCTCCGAGAGTGCGCGCGAGCCAGCCCTGCGGGGCGATGACCTCGAGGATCGACCCGCACACGCCGATCAGCACCAGCGCCAGCAGCCAAAAGCCTGTTACCGTCTGCAGAAGTACGCTCGTGTCCTTCAACTGCCTCAGATCCTGCAACATGATTTCCTCCTCTCTTTCTCGGCCCATCCCTCGCTTTCTCTGCAATCGGCGTGCCAAGGTTTAAATCCGCAGACGTGACAATCGCTTGCACAGCATTCGTGAATAAATTCGCGGGCGGGTTGAGGGCTCCAAACGTCTGCCTACGGCGACGACGGAAGTCACACTCCCGCGATGTGCTTGATGCGCTGCGGGTTTCCCTGTCGCCGAACGGCGACAAATTCGACGCGGGCTAACATCGCGCTCCATGAGACTCTCGATCCTGGATCAATCGCCGATCATCTCGGCTCTCGGCGCGCGGCGCGCGCTGCAGGAGACGCTGGAGCTGGCGCGGCGCGCCGACGCACTCGGCTACGAGCGCTACTGGCTCGCCGAGCACCACGCGATCGGCGCCCTCGCCGACCCCTGCCCAGAAGTGCTGCTCGCGCGCCTCGGCGCCGAGACGCGGCGCATACGGGTGGGCACCGGCGGCGTGCTGCTGCCCTACTACAGCGCCTTCAAGACCGCCGAGGTCTTCAGGATGCTCGAGGCGCTCTATCCGGGACGTATAGACCTCGGCATTGGCCGCGCCCCGGGCGGCGACGCGCGCACGGCGCAGGCGGTCGGCAGTGGCCGCATGCCCGATGCGCGCGACTTCCCGGAGCAAGTGTGGCAGCTGATCGGCCACCTGGACGGTACGCTGCCGGAGGAACACCCATTCCGCCGGCTGCGCGTGCAACCCGAAGTGGACACCGCCCCGCAAGTGTGGCTGCTCGGCTCCTCGGACTACAGCGGCGCGCTCGCCGCGCAACTCGGCCTGCGCTTTGCCTTCGCGCACTTCATCGATCCGCACGGCGGCGACAAGGTGACGCGCGCCTACCGCGAGCAGTACCGTCCCTCGTCGCGCGAGGCGCGGCCGCAGGCCATCGTGTGCGTTTTCGCGATCTGCGCGCAATCGGACGCGGCGGCCGAGCGGCTCGCCGCCTCCATCGACCTGCGGCGCCTGCACATGGCGCTCAACCTGGACACGCCGGTGCCGACCCTGGAGGAGGCGCTGCGTCACGAGTACTCCGACGATGAGCGCCGCTACGTCATGGCCCAGCGCGCCCGCGCGATCATCGGCGGTCCGGCCAAGTGCCGCAGGGAAATCGAGGCGCTCGCCGCGCGCTACGCCGCGGACGAGGTGATGCTGCTGACGATCACTGGCGACTACGCCTCGCGCCTGAGATCCTACGAGCTGCTCGCCGCCGAACTGCTCTAGCGCGTATTGGTGTCGAGCCGCTTGCGGCGCGGGTCGTCCATGTCGAGCGTTTCGAAATTGCTCGCCGGCTCGATCGCCTCGTGCGTCTGAATGCGCTTGACGACCTCCTTGAAGCCGCGTTGCGCCGCATAGTCGGCCGCGGTGAGGCCCTTGCGGTTCTTGGCGAGCGGATCCTCGGTCGCGGGCAGCAGGATGTCGACGACGCGCACGTGGCCGCCATGGGCGGCAGCGTGCAGCGGCAGGTTTCCCTGCTTATCGGCGAGGTTCGCGTCGGCCCCCGCGTCGAGCAGGGCGCGCACGGCGGGCGCATTGCCGCTCAACGCTGCCCAGTAAAGCGGCGACTCGCCCGCCTCGTTGCGCGCGTTCGGGTCGGCGCGCGCCTTGAGCAGCAGCTCGATGAGCCGCACGTCCGGGCCGAGCACCGCGAGATGCAGCGCCGTCTCGCCGTGCTTGGAACGCGCATCGACCCGCGCGCCGGCCTTGATCAGCATGCCCGCCAGCTCTCCCATGCCCTGCTCCACCGCGCGCTGCAGCGCCGTCTCGCCGTTCGCATCGCGCGCGTTGGCGTTTGCCTCCTTGCGCCGCACCAGACCCTCGGCGACCAGCTCCTTGCCCTCGTCGATCGCGGCGAACAGCCGGTCGTCGGGCGACGATGCGGGCGCCGGCTGCGCGAGCGAGGGCATCCCCGCCAGCATCAGGAGCGCGAGCACCAGCGTACGCATGAGCGAATTCTAGCCGTCGAGCGAGCGCGCGAGCAGCTGCGCGAGGTGCAGCGTCTCGCGGCCGGCGAGGTCTTCGATCTGCTCGCGGCACGAAAAGCCGTCGGCGACGACCGCAGTCCCGTCCGGCGCCGCTCGCAGTGCAGGCAGCAGCGCGAGCTCGGCGATCCGCCGCGACGCCTCGTAGTGCTGCGGCTTGAAGCCGAAGGAGCCCGACATGCCGCAGCATCCGGTGTCGGGCGCCGAGACTTCGACCTGCGCCTCGCGCAGCAGCGCGAGCTCCGCCGCCGTGCCCCCGAGCGCCTTCTGGTGGCAATGGCCGTGCAGCAGCGCGCGCCCGCCGATCGGCTTCGGGCGCCAGCCACGCGTGCGCAGCAGCTCGGCGAGCGTCACCGCCTGGCGCGCCAGTCTTTGCGCGCGCGTATCGTCCGGCAGCAGCTGGCGCAGTTCGTCACGGAATACCGACAGGCAGCCCGGCTCCAGCACTACCACCGGCGACCCGGCTTCGAGGCGCGGCCCGAGCACGGCGAGCAGCTTCTCGAGCGAATCGCGCGACTGGCCGAGCATGCCGAAGTCGTAGTATGGCCGCCCGCAGCAGATCGCCTCGCGCGCCACCTCGACCGTGCAGCCTGCGGCCTCGAGCACGCGCGCGGCGGCGTGCGCCGTGTCGGGACGGAAATGGTTGTTGAAGCTGTCGGCGAACAGGATGACCGCGTCTCCGCCGGCGCTTCGTGAATTGAATTCGGATTTGAACGTCCGCGGCGCGAAGCGCGGCAACGCGCGCTGCGGAGCGACGCCAGCGACGCGCTTGGCGAGCGCGGCAAGGCCCGGCGTCTGGGTCAGGAAATTCACCAGTCGCGGCGCGCGCGCGGCGAGCGGCGCCCACTGCCCGATGCGTCCCATCGAATGCGCCTGCACCGGGCGCAGGTGCTTTTCGTAGTAGTGCGACAGGAACTCGGCCTTGTAGCTCGCCATGTCGGTATGCGCCGGGCAGTCGCTCCTGCAGCCCTTGCAAGCGAGGCACCAGTCGAGCGCCTCCTTTACTTCCTCGCTCTGCCAGCCGCTGGTGATCACCTCGCCGCGCAGCATCTCGTTCAGCAGCCGGGCGCGACCGCGCGTCGAGTAGCGCTCTTCGCCCGTTGCCCGGTAGCTCGGGCACATGGTCCCGCCCGAGCCGGCACGGCACTTGCCCATGCCGATGCAATGCTCGGTGGCGCGCGTGAAGCCATCGCCGACCTCCGAGCGGAACGCAAGACGAGTGGCGAGCGTCACCGGCCGGTACTCCGGCCCGAGACGCAGATGGTCGGTCGCGCGGTTCACCTCGCCCGCGGCGCTCACCAGCTTTCCGGGGTTCATGCGGTTCTCCGGATCCCAGATCGCCTTGAACTCGCGCAACGCGGCCATGAGCTCCGGGCCGAACATCGCGGGCAGGAACTCGGCCTTCGCCTGACCGTCGCCGTGCTCGCCAGAGAGCGAGCCGCCGTACTTCACCACCAGTTGCGCCGCCTCGCCGAGAAACCTCCGCCAGTGCGCCACGCCCTCGGGCGTGCGCAGCTCGAAAGTGATGCGCGCGTGGATGCAGCCGTCGCCGAAATGCCCGTACAGCGACGTGCGATATCCGAAATCGTCGATCAGCCTCTGGAATTCGCGCAGGTAGTCGCCCAGGCGCAGCGGGTCGACCGCCGCGTCCTCCCAGCCGACCACCGGATCGGGCCCCCTGCCGCCCAATGCAAGCGACGTCGCCGAAGCTCCCGTCTCGCGGATCGCCCACATGCGCGCGATCGTCGCCGGCTCGTCGATGAGCCAGGCCGAAACGCCCGTGCGGCCGGCGAGCGCCGCCTCGAGCGCGCGCGCCTGCGCGAGCGCCGCTTCGCGCTCGTCGGCGCCGAACTCGCACATCAGCCAGGCCCTGCCGACGGGCAGCAGCGCGATGTCCTCCAGCCTGAGGCGGCGCTCGCGCAGGCCGCCGATGATTTTCTCGTCCAGCCCCTCGCAGGCGATCGGGCGCGCGGCGAGGATCTCGGGCACCACGTCGCCCGCCTGGTAGATATCGGGAAAGCCGAGCACGAGCAGCACGCGCGCGCGCGGGCTGTGGACCAGCTGCGCTTCGGCCGCGAGCGTGAACGCGCACGTGCCCTCCGAACCCACCAGCGCGCGCGCCACGTTGAAGCCGTTCCCGGGCAGGAGCTGATCGAGGTTGTAGCCCGAGACGCGGCGCCTGATCTTCGGGAAGCCGGACCGGATGCGTTCGGCATAGCGCTCGGCGAGCGTCTTCAGCCGTGCGTAGATCTCGCCCTGGCGCCCTCCCGCGGCGACGATCCTGGCGAACTCCGCGTCGCTCGTCGGTCCGCACCAGAAGCGCGCTCCGTCGTAGGTCAGCACCTCGAGCCGCTCGATGTTCTCGACCGTCTTGCCGGCCATGACCGAGTGGGGGCCGCAGGAGTTGTTGGCGATCATGCCACCGAGCGTGCAGCGCGAATGCGTCGCCGGATCGGGCGCGAAGGTCAGGCCGTGGCGCTCGGCCGCGTCGCGCAGCGCGTCGCACACGGCACCCGGCTCGACGAGCGCGCGGCGCGCCCGCGGATCGACCGAGAGCACGCGATTCAGGTACTTGGAGCAGTCGATGACGACCGCGACGTTCACGCTCTGCCCGTTCTGCGCGGTGCCGCCGCCGCGCGCGAGCACCGGCGCGCCGTGCGCGCGGCACACGGCCATCGCCGCGACCACGTCCTCCACCGAGCGCGGCAGCACCACGCCGATCGGGACCTGGCGGTAGTTCGAGGCGTCCGCGGAGTACGCGGCGCGCGCCCCCGCATCGAAGCGCACCTCGCCCGACACCGCGCGCGCGAGATCCGCCGCGAGCCCGCGCCAGTCGCTCATTTCAGCGTGGTCGGGTCGAGCTCGGCGAGCACCGGGGGAACCGGGCAATCGAGCGTGGCGGCTACCAGCCGCACGAGCTCGGCCTCCGCCAACGTCATCGCGCCATCGGCCGAAGCCGCGTCCAGGCAGGCCTTCAGCACGCGCGGCTTGGCGAGCGGGGCGAGCAGCCGCAAGCGCTCGAGCGAGGCGCCGACGCTGGACGTGGAGAGCTGCGACGTCGGCAGCGGCTCGCGCAGATTCAGTCCGAGGTACTCGGCGCCCTTGGCGTACGCTGCCGCTGTGTCGGCGAGCGCGGCGTGCGCCACCAGCGAAAGCACCACGCGCGCATCGGCATCCACTTCGGCGACGCTGCGATACTTGCTCACCACCGGGCCGCCGGCACCCTCGCGCAGGCGCTGCTTGACCATCGTCGCCAGCGCGAACTCTCCGAGCGTGACCTTGCCGTCGGCCGCGACGACGTTCGCCACGTCTTCGATCAGCGCATCGCGCTCGCTCTGCTTGAGCCCCTTCAGCACCGGGAGCGCGATGCCAACGAGCGGCAGCGCATGCGGCCGCCCGAGAGCGGCGGCGCGCATCTCGTCGTAAGCGGCCTGCGCGGCGGCGGCGATCGCCTCGCCGCGGCGCGCGCGCAGCGCCTCGAGCTTGGCGCGGCGAGAGGCGTCGTCCCCCGCGATCGCGAGCGCGAATACGACCTGCTGCGCGCCCTGCGCATCCGCCAGCCGGGCGCGCAGCGCCGCGGGGATCGCCGCCAGCAGCCGCCGTGCATAGTCGACGTGCTCGGCGGTCGGGTTGCCGACCGATGCAGCCACCGTGATCGTCTTCACCAGGTTGCCGGCGCCGTCCAGTACCGCGACCGGGCTGGCGCGCTCGGCCTCGCGCTGCGCGCGGTAGCGCGCGCGCTGGAAGCCCGGGCGCACGCGGCGGATGCGCTCCTCGATCGGCGGGTGCGTGTCGAACAGCGACCCCATCCAGTTCGCCACGCCCTGCACGAAGAACATGTGCGACAGCTCCTCGGCATGCGCGTCGTGCACGAGCGTGCTGCGCTGCGATGAAGCGATGGTGTCAAGCGCGCCGGCGATGCCGTCCGGATTGCGCGTGAACTGCACGCTCGAGGCGTCGGCGAGAAATTCGCGCTGGCGGGAAATGGCGGCCTTGATCAGGCGCCCGAGCTCAAGGCCCATGAAGCCGATGAGCGCGAGCGCGATCCCCGCGAAGACCAGCATGATTCCCGGGCCGCGGCTCTCGCGGCTGACGCGCGCCATCGAGCGCGCAGTGTCGCGGATCAGGAACTGGCCGAACTGGGCGATGCAGACGATGCCGAACAGCACGCCCAGCAGCCGCACGTTCAGCCGCATGTCGCCGTTCAGGATGTGGCTGAACTCGTGGCCGATCACGCCCTGCAGCTCCTCCCGCGACAGCGTCTGCAGCGTGCCCTGCGTCACGACGACGACTGCCTCGTGGGGCGAGTAGCCCGCGGCGAATGCGTTGATTCCCGTCTCGCTGTCCATGACGAACACCGGCGGCACGCTTACGCCCGAGGCGATCGCCATCTCCTCGACTACGTTCAGCAGGCGGCGCTCCTCGGGCGGAGCGCTGCCCGGATCGACCCTGCGCGCGCCGACCATGTCCGCGACCGCGGCGCCGCCGCCGGTCAGCTGGAACGTCCGGTAGGCGGTCGCTCCGAGGATTACCAGCAGCGTGATGCCCGCGCTCCAGGCGTACAGGCCGTGCGGCACGCCGTGCAGCAGGATCTCGAAAAGCGCCGCGCCGAGATGGTCACCTTCGATCACTACTTGCGCGGCCGGCGGCAGGGTTCCGTACAGGATGCCGATCGTGTAGGCGACTCCCAGCCCGAGGCACACGGCGCCCGCCACGGCGGCGACCGCGAGCACGTAGAACAGCACGAGCAGGCGCGTCGTGCGCCGCGCGAGCTCCTGCGCCTCGAAGAAGTTCAAGGATCAGCTGAAAGATACTTTGGGCGCCTGGCGCTCGGCGGCGGATTCGGTCGCCTGCAGGAGCTCCGCCGGGCCGAAGCCGAACGTCCCGGCCATCATGTTGTCCGGGAACGACTCGCGCTTGGTGTTGTATTCCATCACCGCGTCGTTGTAGGCCTGGCGCGCGAACGCCACCTTGTTCTCGGTGCTGGAGAGCTCCTCCTGCAGCGCGAGGATGTTCTGGTTCGCCTTCAGGTCCGGATAGGCCTCGAATACGGCCATCAGCCGTCCGAGCGCGCCGCCGAGCGCGCCCTCGGCCTGCGCCAGACCCTGCATCGCGGCGGGATCGCCCGGCGAGCCGGCGGCGCGCTGCGCCGCGCTGACCGCCGCGCCGCGCGCGGCGGTGACCGCCTCGAGCGTGCCGCGCTCGTGCTCCAGGTAGCCCTTCGCCGCTTCGACGAGATTGGGGATCAGGTCGTAGCGCCGCTTGAGCTGCACGTCGATCTGCGCGTAGGAGTTCTTGTAGCGGTTGCGCAGCGCGACCAGCCGATTGTAGATGGCGATGACGAACGCCACGAGCGCCACCACCACCGCGATGAAGATCCAGCCTCCGGTGCCCATCTCCCCCTCCATGGCCGTCGCCAATGCTCGGCTACTATAGCGCATGCGCGCTCTGCTCTGCCGCGCCCTGCGCGCCCAGCCGCACGAACTGCCCGCGCTCGCCTGGGCCTTCGCGTATTTTTTCCTCCTGCTGGGCGGCTACTACATCCTGCGGCCGGTGCGCGACGACATGAGCGTGCTCGCCGGCGCGGGCCGCCTGCAATGGCTGTTCACGGCGACGTTCCTCGCGATGCTCGCGCTCACGCCGCTGTTCGGCTGGCTGTGCCGCAGACTGCCGCGCGCCCGCCTGCTGCCCGCCGTGTATCTGTTCTTCGCCGCCAACCTGGTCGCCTTCTGGGGCGCGCTCGAGGCCGGGCTCGCGCCGCGCGTGCTCGCACCGCTGTTCTTCGTGTGGCTCAGCGTGTTCAACCTGTTCGTCGTGTCGGTGTTCTGGAGCTTCATGTCGGACCTGTTCGACGCGGAGCAGGCGGCCCGGCTGTTCGGCGCCATCGCCGCAGGCGGCAGCTGCGGAGCGATCGCCGGCCCGTCGCTCACCGCGCTCGGCGCGGTCGCGCTCGGCACCGCGAACCTGCTGCTCATCAGCGCGGGCTGTCTCGCTGCGGCCACGTTCTGCATCGCGATGCTGCTGCGCTGGGCGCGCGCGCATCCGCGCGCCGGCGACCCCGCCCCCGAAGCGCCGATCGGCGGCCCGATCGGCGCCGGGGTGCGCGCTGCCTTTGGCTCGCCGTACCTGCTCGGAGTCTGCGGCTACCTGCTGTGCTACACCGCGCTTTCGACCGCGCTGTATTTCGCCCAGGTCGATATCGTCGGGCGTGCGATTTCCGATTCGGGCGAGCGCACGCGGCTGTTCGCCACGCTCGACCTCACGGTGAATAGTCTCACCCTCGTCGTGCAGCTCACGGTGTTCGCGCGGCTCGGTGCCGCGATCGGCATTTCCTGGATGCTCGCACTGATGCCGCTCGTGTCGCTCGCGGGGTTTCTCTGGCTCGGCGCGGCGCCCACGCTCACGGTGCTGATCGCGTTTGGCGCCACGCGGCGCGTGGGCGAATTCGCGATCTCAAAGCCGGCGCGCGAGGAGTTGTTCACCGTGGTGCCGCGCGAGCAGCGCTACAAGGCGAAGAACTTCATTGATACGGTCGTGTATCGCGGCGGCGACGCGCTCGCGGGGTGGCTGGTCGGCGGGCTGCGCGGCTTCGGCGTGGGCCTGTCGGCGCTCTCCTTCCTCGCCGCACCGCTCGCGCTCGCCTGGCTCGCGCTCGGGTTGTGGCTCGGGCGCCGCCAGGAACGTCTGCGCCGGGCACCGGTCTAGAATGAGATCATGCGAAGTTTATTCAGGCCCGCCCGGCGGCGTGCCCTCGCCCTGCTGGCGGCAACGGGCGCCGCGCTCACGATGAAGCCGACCGTGGCTCAACCCGCAGCGACTCTGACCATGCGACCGATCCCAGCGAGCGGCGAACCGCTGCCGGTCGTGGGCCTGGGCACCTGGCAGACCTTCGACGTCGGCGGAGATGCCCGCGCACGCGCGCCGCTCGGCGAGGTGCTCGCGGCGCTCGCCGCGGCGGGCGGCAAGCTGGTCGACAGCTCGCCGATGTACGGCACGAGCGAAGAGGTGGTCGGCGATCTGGTGGCCGCGCTCGGCCTGCGCGCGCGCCTGTTCCTCGCGACCAAGGTCTGGACGAGCGGGCGCGCCGAGGGCATCGCCCAGATGGAGCAGTCCCTGCGCCGCCTGCGCGTGGAGCGGCTCGACCTGATGCAGATCCACAACCTGGTGGACGTCGCTACGCACACGCGCACGCTGGAGGACTGGAAGGCGGCCGGACGCGTGCGCTACGTCGGCGTCACCCACTACACCTCATCGGCCTACCGCGAGGTCGAGCGCGTGCTCAAGGCGGGCCGCTACGACTTCCTGCAGATCAACTACTCGCTCGACGAGCCTGAGGCGGCCGAGCGCCTGCTGCCGCTCGCCGAGGAAAGGAAGGTCGCGGTGCTCGTGAACCGCCCGTTCGGCCAAGGCAGCATGTTCCGCCGCACGCGCGACAAGCCGCTGCCCGGGTGGGCGGGCGAGCTCGGCATCGCGAGCTGGGCGCAGTACTTCCTCAAGTGGATCATCGGCCACCCGGCGGTGACCTGCGCCATTCCCGGCACCGCCAAGCCCGAGCACGTGCGCGACAACCTCGGCGCGGCGCTCGGGCCCCTGCCCGACGCCGCCGCGCGCCGGCGCATGGCCCAGCACTACGCGAGTCTGTAAGCCGGGCTCAAGGCCGGCTACGCGCCTACTGCGCGCACTTGCCGACCTTCAGCTCCTTGCACGGGTCCTTCACCTGCGGGATGGTCTCCAGCACCTTGACGTGCAGGCGATCGCCCTTTCCGACGACCTCCTCGACGTGCTCGTTCTGCACGACGTCGCGCGTCCGCGGGTCGATCATGATCGGGCCGCGCGGGCTGTCGAACTTCCAGCCCTCGAGCGCCTTCATCGCCTTGTCCGGGTCGATCTTGCCGTGGAGAGTCTTCACCACGTGCGCGATGGCGGCCATGCCATCCCAGCCTGCCACCGCCATAAAGTCCGGCGTCGAGTCCTTGCCGTAGGCCGCGTGCCAAGACTTGACGAACGCCTTGTTGGCCGGGTTGTCGTAGTCCGCGGCGTAGTGGCCCATCACCACCATGCCCTCGGCCGCCTTGCCCATCTGCTGCAGCTTGGTGTCCTGGATGATGTCGAGCGGCCCGATCAGCTTGATGCCCGCGGCGCGCAGGCCGAGGTCGCCGTAGGTCTTCACCAGCGACGCCGCATGCACTCCCGCCGGCACGAACACGTAGAAGCAATCCGGCTTCTCGTCCTTCACGCGCTGCAGGAACGGCGTGAAATCGGGCACCTGCGCGGGATTGCCCATCGGGATCTTGTCGATCACCTTGCCGCCCGCGCCGTCGAAGCCCTTCTCGAAGGCCTCCAGGCTGTCCTTGCCCGGCGGATAGTCGGTGTAGCCGACCGCGGCAGTCTTGCAGCCGAGCGTCTTGGCAGCATAAGTGCCCATCGGATACGCCGCGTGCCACATCGAGAACGACGTGCGCACGATGAATGGCGACAGATTGGTGATCCAGGCCGTGCCCGCGTTCATCACGATCATCGGCACCTTCGCCTCGGTCGCGAGCGGCGCGCTGGCGATCGCGTCGGGCGAGAACACGAAGCCGGCGAGCATCTCGACCTTGTCGCGCGTGATCAGCTCCTGCACCTCGGTCTTCGCCACCGTGCCGCTCGGGTTCTTCGAGTCGCGCTTGATC
>DASPRB010000249.1:0-4187 GCA_035624675.1 Burkholderiales bacterium | reverse complement strand
CTGCCGATGTCGCCGGCGAGCACCAGCAGATCCGCCGCGCCGGCGAGCCCGCGCAGGTCCGGTCCGAGGTCGAGCGGCATGAGCTCGGTCCAGCCCAGCCGGCCCGCCTTCTCCCGGATCTCGATGTGGATGTCGCTGAAGTAGACGATCTTGGACACGGCGCCCGCGCTCGGCCGAGGATTCCACGGGCGGCGGGTCGCGGTCAACCGGGCGCGCCCGCGATCGTCCGAAGGAGTACAGTCCGTGCTCCACGAACAAGAAAGGACCCGATGAACGAGCTGCTGCACGAGGTGCGCGACGGAGTCGCGTACGTCACCTTCAACCGCCCGCAGGCGCGCAACGCCCTCACCTTCGCGATGTACGACCGTCTGGCCGAGATCTGCGCGCAGGCGAACGAGGACCGCTCGCTGCGCGCGATGGTGCTCACCGGCGCCGGCGACAAGGCCTTCGCCGCCGGCACCGACATCTCGCAGTTCCGCGCCTTCGACAAGGATCAGGACGCGCTCGACTACGAGGCGCGCATCGACCGCGTGCTCGGCGCGCTCGAGCGCTGCCGCGTGCCGACCATCGCCGCGATCCAGGGCGCCTGCACGGGCGGCGGCGCCGGCATCGCCACCTGCTGCGACCTGCGCATCGCCGCGAAGAGCGCGCGCTTCGGCTTTCCGGTCGCGCGCACGCTCGGCAACTGCCTGTCGATGCAGAGCTACGCGCGCCTCGCGGCGCTGCTCGGCCCCGCGCGCGTCAAGGACATGGTGTTCCGCGCGCGCCTGATCGACGCAACCGAGGCGCTCGCCATCGGCCTGGTGGGCGAGCTGCTCGAGGACGGCGCGGCGCTCGCCGCGCGCGCCGAGGAGCTCGCGCGCGAGGTCGCGGGCCACGCGCCGCTCACGCTGCAGGCGACCAAGGAAGCGCTGCTGCGCCTGCGGCCGACGATTCCGCACGGCGAGGGCAACGACCTCGTCCTCATGTGCTACATGAGCGAGGACTTCCGCGAGGGGATGGAGGCGTTCCTCGCCAAGCGCAAGCCGGTCTGGCGCGGCCGCTAGGCGCGGGATGAGATTCATTCCACGCTGACGGGGCGCTGACTCAATCCGCCGCTGACGGCGGCTTGAACTTTTCGCACGCCGGCGGTCCAATCTGCGCGCACGAAGCGCACAAACCCGCCCGGGCCCGTCCATCCGCACCGTCGCCGAAATCCGTCTCGTAGAACTGCGCGGGCTATTTCTCGCCGCGCTCGCGCTCATCGCCGTGCTGTGGTTCGGCACGCTCAACTACCGCGGATTGTTCATACCGGACGAAGGCCGCTACGCGGAGATCCCGCGCGAGATGCTGGCGAGCGGCGACTGGGTCACTCCGCGCCTGGACGGGCTGAAGTACTTCGAGAAGCCGCCGCTGCAGTACTGGGCGACCGCCGCGAGCTTCGCGCTGTTTGGCGAGCACGACTGGAGCGCGCGCCTGTGGCCCGCGCTCACCGGCTTCCTCGCGGCGCTGCTGCTCGTGTTCGCCGGCAACCGCCTCGGGCCGCCGGGCGCCGGCTGGCTCGCGGGCACCCTGCTCGCGAGCTCCTGGGGCTACCTGCTGGCGGGCCAGTTCCTCACGCTCGACATGGGCGTGAGCGCGTTCCTCACGCTCGCGCTGTGCGCGGTCCTGCTCGCGCAGGACCGGCCGAGGAACGAAACCGCGCGCCGCAACTGGATGCTCGTCGCGTGGGCCGCGATGGCGCTCGCCGTCCTGAGCAAGGGGCTGATCGGCCTCGTGCTACCGGGCCTCGTGCTCGCGATCTACGTCTTCATCCAGCGCGACTGGCGCCTGCTCCGCCGGCTGCACTGGGCGCCGGGGCTCGCCGTGTTCGTCGCGATCGCTGCGCCGTGGTTCGTGCTGGTGCAGCGGCGCAACCCCGAGTTCTTTCATTTCTTTTTCATCCACGAGCACTTCGAGCGCTTCGCGACCGCCGAAGCGCACCGCGCCGGACCGTGGTGGTACTTCGTGCCGATCCTCGTGCTCGGCATGATGCCCTGGACCGCCGCGCTGCCCGGCGCGCTGCGCCGCGCCTGGGGCGCCGGGCGCGACAAAGGCGAATTCGACACCGACCGGCTGCTGCTCATCTGGGCTGCGGTGATCTTCGTGTTCTTCAGCGTGTCCCACTCGAAGCTGCCGGGATACATCATTCCGGTCATGCCCGCGCTCGCGCTGCTGCTCGCGCGCGACGCGGCGCGCCGCGCTCGCCTGCCGGTGAAGGCGATGTCCGTTGCCGCGCTCGTCCTCGGCGCCACGCTCGTGATCGTCGCACCGCGCCTGCCGTCGCTGCCGCGCACGCCGGAGCCCGCCGCGCTGATGAGCGCATACTGGCACTGGCTGCTGGCCGCCGGCGCGCTGCTCGCCGCAGGCGCCGTGCTTGCCTGGCGCGCGCACGCGACACGCGCCGCCGCGCTCGCTGTGCTCGCGCTCGCGTTCGCCGGGCTGGGGACCGCGCTCACCGCGCTCGATGGGCTGCACCGCATCGACGACTACTACTCGGCGCAGGCGTTCGCCGAGCGGCTCGTCGGCAAGGACCGCCGCCTCGCGCCGCAGGATCGCGTCTACAGCCTGCGGCAATTCGACTCGAGCCTGTCGTTCTACCTCGGCTCGCAGATGACGCTCGTCGGCTATCGCGGTGAGCTCGCGCCGGGGATCGCCGCGGACCCGCACAGGTATATTGCGTCGTTGCCCGAGTTCTCGCAGCGCTGGGTCGCCGAAAAGGAGGCCTACGCGATCATGTCCCCGGAGCTCTTCCACGCGCTCGCCGATCAGGGCCTGCCGATGCATCTCGTGCTCGCCGAAGGCCGCCGCGTGCTCGTGTCCCGCTCGGGCACGCCGCCCGAGAACCTGCCGAAGACCGGCAGCTTCCTGCTCGCGCTCGCGCATCACGCGGCGCGCCGTCCGCGCAACTGAGGCGGCCGCGCTATTGCGCGGTAGCCGCCGACCGCTCGTACCAAGCCCGCGTGGCATTGACGATCGCCACGACGGACAGCATTACGGGCACCTCGACGAGGACGCCGACGACGGTGGCGAGGGCCGCTCCCGAATCGAATCCGAAGAGCGTGATGGCGGTCGCCACCGCGAGCTCGAAGAAGTTGCTCGCGCCGATGAGCGCCGACGGCCCTGCCACGCGGTGCGCGACGCGCAGGCGTCGGTTGAGCAAATAGGCGAGCGCCGAGTTGAAGTAGACCTGGATCACGATCGGCACGGCGAGCAGCGCGATGATGAGCGGCTGCGTGCGGATCTGCCGCCCCTGGAAGGCGAACAGCAGAACGATGGTGGCAAGGAGCGCCGCGATCGAATAGGGCTGCAGCCGCTTCAGCATGGCATCGAGCCTCGCCTGTCCCCCGCGGAGCAATGCGGCGCGCCAGGCCTGGGAGGCGATCACGGGCACGACGATGTACAGCAGAACGGAAGTAAAGAGCGTGGCCCAGGGAACGACGATCGACGATAGCCCCAGCAGCAACGCGACGATCGGAGCAAAGGCGAAGATCATGATCGTGTCGTTCAGGGCGACCTGACTGAGCGTGAAGTAGGGATCGCCCTTCGTGAGCTGGCTCCATACGAAAACCATGGCGGTGCAAGGTGCGGCGGCGAGGAGAATCAAGCCGCCGATGTAGCTGTCGAGCTGCCCTGCCGGCAGCCACGATGAAAAAAGGTGGCGGATGAAGATCCAGCCGAGCAGCGCCATCGAGAACGGCTTGACTGCCCAGTTCACCGCAACGGTCACCGCGATTCCGCGCCATTGCCGTCGCACCTCGTGCAAGGCGCGAAAGTCGATCTTCAGGAGCATCGGGATGATCATCACCCAGATGAGAAGCCCCACCGGGATGTTGACCTGCGCGATCTCGAGGCGGCCCAGCGCCTTCACGGGTTCCGGAGCCGCTTCGCCCAGCACCACGCCTGCCGCGATGCAGAGAAATACCCAAAGGGTGAGCCAGCGCTCGAAGAAGCCCATTACGTCCGGCCGATCTCCTGCAGCTTCGTCTTCAGCGCGGATCGCTCGAGCTTCTGGATCGGCAGGTTGAGAAACAGGCGGATTCGCGTCGAGAGCTGGGTGAACGCGGCAAGAAATGCCTTGCGCTTTTCTTCGTCGCTTCCCTGCACGGCCGCGGGATCGGCGACGCCCCAATGCGCCGTGACGGGCTGGCCGGGCCAGAGGGGGCAAA
>DASPRB010000237.1:0-9259 GCA_035624675.1 Burkholderiales bacterium | reverse complement strand
TGCGCACGGTGATGATCAGCGGCGAGTCGCTCGGCAAAGGGCTGAGCGAAACGCTGCGGGCGCTGTTCGCTCCCGCCGAGCTGATCGACATCTACGGGCTCACCGAGACCTCGACCTGCGATTTCTTCCTCGTGCCGCAGGACGCGGCGCGCTACGCAGGCTGCATCGGCCGGCCCTCGCCCGGCGTGCGCTATCGCATCCGCGACGCGGACGGCGCCGACGTCGCGCCCGGCGCGGTCGGCGAACTGTGCATCGCGAGCTCCTACTTGATGAACGGTTACCTGGACCAGCCCGAGCTCGACCCGATCGATGCCGAAGGCTGGCTCGCCACGGGGGACCTCGCGCGCGAGCGCGATTCCGGCGTGGTCGAGATCGCGGGGCGCAAGAAGGAGCTGATCGTGCGCGGCGGCAACAAGATCGCGCCGCAGGAGATCGAGTTCGCGCTTGGCGCCCATCCCAAGGTCGCCGCGGCGCTCGCCGTCGGCCGGCCGGACGCGCGCCTCGGGCAGCGCATCCACGTGCTGGTAGTGCCGCGCGACGCGAGCCTGACGGCTGGCGAGCTGCGCGAATACCTGCGCGAGCGACTCGAGAAATTCAAGCAGCCGGATGCCTTCTACTTCGCGCGCGAGCTGCCCGCCGGGCGCACCGGCAAGGCCGACCGCACCCGCTTCGCGGCGCTCATCGAGGCGGGCGACCTGACGCCAGAGTAGTCGCCAAACGGCGACGCGAAATTTTCCGCAGTGGCGCCAAGACAGTCGAACGCGTGCCGCAGGAACGTTGTATCGTGTTCGCTGCGCACTGAGCAGTCTTATGAACCTGTCCGATCACGGCGCGTACGTCGCCGCGGGCAGCTCGCCCGCGGAGGCCCTGCGCGCAACCTTCGCAAGCTTCGCCCTGCCGGTCGCCCTGCTCGCCGTCTCGGCGCTCGCGATCCGGTTCACGCCGGGCCTGCCCGAATCGCTCGCCCCGCTGCGCCTGTACGCGCCCTACCTCAGCCTGGGCGTCGGGCTGCTGATCAGCCTCGCCTTCAAGCGCGGGCGCGCGCTGTTCGCGATCCTGTCGCTGCTGGTGGCCGATATCGCGTTCACGGCCTATTTCGGCGACGGCCCGCACCGGGCCGGAGCCGCCGTTTTCGCCGCGCTGTGCCTGTTCGTGCCGCTCAATCTCGCGCTGCTCGCGCTCGCGCGCGAGCGCGGCGCGCTCAACATCCACGGCGCGCGCCGCCTCGCGATCCTCGCGCTCGAGATCGGCGCCACCGCCGCGGTCGCGCTCGGCGATCACGACTGGATCATCGACGCCTTGTACCGGCCGCTCTTCTCGCTGCCGCCGCTGTCGCCGATTCCGCAGGCCTGCCTCGCGGTCATGACGCTGTCGACGTTCGTCGCGCTCGTCGCCGCGGTGCGCCGCTCGAGCGTCACCGAGGCCGCGTTCGGCGTCGCGATCGCGGCGTTTACCGCCGCCTGCCACGCCGCGGGCGCGCCCGACACCTACGCCTGGCTCGCCGCCGCGGGCGTGATCGTGACCGCCGGCGTGCTGCAGGACTCGTACCGCATGGCGTTCCGCGACGAGCTGACCGGTTTGCCCGGGAGGCGCGCGCTGAACGAGGGTCTGCTGGAGCTAGAGGGCCACTACAGCATCGCGATGCTCGACATCGACCACTTCAAGCGCTTCAACGACACCTGGGGGCACGAAATCGGAGACCAGGCGCTCAAGCTGGTGGGCTCGCGCCTGCGGCTGGTCGGCGGCGGAGGCATCGCCTATCGCTACGGCGGCGAGGAGTTCACGATCGTCTTTCCGGGAACGCGCCTGCCCGCCGCGCTCGGGCACCTCGAGCGGCTGCGGCGCGACATCGAGTCCTACAAGTTCGAGATCCGCAGCCGCACGGCGCGCCGCGCGCGCGATCAGCGCGCGCCGGGCGCTGACGACGACCCGTCGCGCTGGGTCTCGGTCGCGGTCAGCATCGGCACCGCGCACCGCAACGGGCGGCTCGCGACGCCGGCCGCCGTCCTGAGCGCCGCGGACCAGGCGCTGTACCGCGCCAAGCAGGCGGGCAGGAACCGCGTCAGTCATTGACGCGCGCGGTCAAAGCCGCGATAGTGGCGCGCTGCAGAAAGGCGCGCATGCACATCGAACGCATCGGCAGGCATCTCGGCGCGCAGATCTCGGGCGTCGACCTGTCGCAGCCGCTGCGCGAGGCCGCCTTCGCCGCGATCCGCGCGGCGTTCTTCGAGCACCAGGTGGTCGTGTTCCGGGACCAGCGGCTCACGCCGGAAGCCCAGATCGCCTTCACGCGGCGCTTCGGCGAGCTCGAGGAGCACGTGCGCAAGGAGCACCGCCTGCCCGACCATCCCGAGATCCTCATCGTCTCGAACCTGCGCGACGCGCAGGGCCGCGCGATCGGCGTCGAGGACGCGGGGCGGTTCTGGCACAGCGACCTGTCCTACAAGCGCGCGCCTAGCCTGCTCTCGGCGCTGTACGCGCTCGAGGTGCCGGTGAAGGACGACGTGGTGCTCGGCCACACCAGCTTCGCGAGCGCCACGGCCGCCTACGAGGCGCTGCCGCCGCACACACGGCGCCGGCTAGAGGGCCTGCGCAACGTGCACAGCTACCGCTTCTACCGGGCACGCAACGCCGCGGCGCAGAAGGCGGAGCAGGCGCGCGGCGCGCGCGTCGTCCAGGAGCGCGCGCCGAGCGCCGAGCAGTGGGCGAGCGTGCCGGACGTCGAGGCGCCGGTGGTACGCACGCACCCGGTCACTGGGCGCAAGAGCCTGTTCGTGAACGAGGCGCACACTTCGCGCATCGTCGGCCTGCCTGCGGAGGAAAGCGCGGCGCTGCTCGCCGAGCTGTACGCGCACATCGTGCGGCCGGAATTCCGTTACGAACACCGCTGGCGCGCCGGCGACCTGCTGATGTGGGACAACATCGCCGTGCAGCACAAGGCGAATTTCGACTACGACCTGCCGCTGCGCCGGCTGATGCATCGCACGACGGTGCGCGGCGAAGAGGTGGCGGCGCAACGCCGATGAGGTTCTCGAACCTGGACGGCAGCTCGCGCGCCTCGAGCATCGCCAGGATCATCAGGTGGAAGGCCGGGCTGCACACCGAAAAGCGGCCGCCCTCGCCCATGACCGGCGTGCCGGTGCCGGCGGTGCAGAACGACGGCAGCGCACTGCGCAAGGCGACGCACGACGCGCTCACCTGGATCGGGCACGCGACGTTCCTCGTCCAGCTCGGCGGGTCGAGCGCGCTCATCGACCCGGTCATGGCGCCAAAGATCGCCGGTCTCATCCCGCGCAACGTCGCACCCGGCCTCGCCTGGCAGGCGCTGCCGAAGATCGACTTGGTGCTGGTCACGCACAACCACCGCGATCACATGGACGCGCCCACGCTCGCGCAGCTCGGTCCCGACCCGGTGTACGTGGTGCCGCGGGGCCTCGGCGAGTGGTTCAGGCGCGCGGGGCTGCCGCGCGTGCTCGAGATGGGGTGGTGGCAGCAAGAAGAGATCGCCGGCATCAAGGTCAGTTTCGTGCCCGCCGAGCACTGGAGCCGCAGAGGACTGTTCGACATCAACCAGACTTGGTGGGGCGGCTACGTGCTCGAGCGCGGCGGGCTGCGCGTTTACCACTCGGGCGACACCGCCTGGTTCGACGGCTTCGCCCTGATCGGCGAGCGCTGCGGCCCGATCGATGCCGCCATGCTGCCGATCGGCGCCTACGCGCCGCGCTGGTTCATGCGCCGCCAGCACATGGACCCGGCTGACGCGGTGCGCGCCTTCGGCGCGCTCGACGCGCGGCGCTTCGTCGCCATGCACTGGGGCACCTTCAAACTCACCGACGAGGACCTGCGCGAGCCGCCGCAGCTGTTGCGCGAGGTCTGGCAGCGCGAGAACATGCCGCCCGAGCGCCTCGCGCTGCCGGCCATCGGCGAGACGCTGCGGCTCGGCTGAGGCGCCACGAGGAGGAAAGCGAGATGAGCGAATACCAGAACATCCGCGTCGCGTTCGAGGACGGCGTGGCGCGGCTCACCCTGCACCGGCCCGAGCGCCTCAACGCGCTCAACAAGGCGACGCTGCTCGAAATCCACGCGGCGATGGACGCGCTCGAGGCCGACGTCACGGTGCGCGCGATCGTGCTATCCGGCGCGGGGCGCGGCTTTTCCTCCGGCTTCGACCTGAAGGAGCAGATGGAGCGCAAGCCCGAGGGCGCCTCGACCTGGCGCGAGATCCTGGAGCTCGATTTCTCCACCACGATGCGCTTCTGGGACTCGCCCAAGCCGACCATCGCCGCGGTCCACGGACCGTGCATGGCCGGCGCCTTCGAGATGGCGCTCGCCTGCGACATCTCGGTGTGCTCGCGCGACGCCGTATTCGGCGAACCGGAGCTGAAATTCGGCGCCGGCATCGTGACCCTGCTCCTGCCCTGGATCGCGGGGCCCAAGGCGGCCAAGGACATCATCCTCACCGGCGAGGACGCGATCGGCGCCGAGCGCGCGCTCGCGCTCGGCATCGTGAGCCGCGTGGTGCCGGAAGGCGAGCACCTCGCCGCGGCGCTGCGCATCGCGCGCCACATCGCGGTGGTCGACCCGGACCTGGTGCGCGACACGAAGAAGGCCCTCAACCGCAGCTACGAGATCCAGGGCATGCGCGCGGCGCTCGCCACGGCGCTCGACATCGACCACGCGATCGAGTCGCACGGCTCGCCCGACAAGCGCCGCTTCATGGACATCGGGCGCGCGCAGGGCCTGAAGGCGGCGCTCGCCTGGCGCGAATCGCGCTTCAAGCCATAGCGTTCAGCCGCCAGTCGTACTCCGCGTAGCGCAGCTTCACGCGCCCGGCGCGCCGGTCGACCAGGTCGACCGCCCGGTCGTCCAGGCGCGCCAGCACGAACTCGAGCACGCCGTTCTCGCCGCCGAAGTCGGCCGCGTACCAGTGGAACAGCTTCGGCACCACCAGCAGCGCGCCATCCTGCTCGACGCGCGCGCTGCTGCGCACGTACTCGCCGGCCGCGTCCTCCAGCTCGCGCTCCAGCTGCCCCGCGTGGAAGGCGCGCAGCGCAGGCGACGAGCGCGAAGCCGTGTAGAGCGCGAAATGCATGCGCTCGTCGTAGATGAGCGGCGTGAACGCGAGGCGCGGGTCGTCCTTCGCCATCTGCGCGCGCAGCCTGCCCGGCTTGTGCCGGTTGCCGCGCAGCAGGCCGTGCTCGATGTCGTCGAGCGAGAAGCCCAGCCCGGCGACGCGCAGGCATTCGCTCTCGAAGAAGCCCTCGGTATCGAGCACGCTCGCCGGCACGCCCGCCTCGAGCACTCCGGTCAGCGCGCAGGCGCTGTAGGCGTTGAACCAGAAGCCGATCGATCCCGGAATCGGGGCCCGGCGCGGGTCGAACTCGGCGAGCGCCGCGAGCGCGTTCTCGAGCTGCTCGCGCTCCGGCGCGCGCGCGAGCGCAGCGTAATCGCAGCGCGTGCCGCCCGCGTCGCAGTGCGCCAGGCGCACCGCCGCGATCGCGTCGGCGAGCCTGCGCGCGGCGGAGTCGCTTCCGGTCGTGGCGCCCACGGGACCGGATTCTAGCGGCTCGCTACAATGGCGGTGAGGGGGAGCGCGCGATGGCAACCAGGACTCTGGGCAGCTACGACTACGTGATCGTCGGCGCGGGCAGCGCCGGCTGCCTGCTCGCCAACCGCCTGTCGGCCGATCCCGCAGTCTCGGTGCTGCTCGTGGAGGCCGGCGGCAAGGACGACTGGTTCTGGATCGACGTGCCGGTCGGCTACCTCTACACGATCGCCAATCCGCGCACCGACTGGTGCTACAAGACCGCGCCGGACGAGCATCTCGCCGGGCGCTCGATCCACTACGCCCGCGGGCGCGTGCTGGGCGGCTGCTCCTCGATCAACGCGATGATCTACATGCGCGGCCAGAAGGAGGACTGGGACCACTGGGCATCGCTCGGCAACCGCGGCTGGTCCTGGGACGAGGTGGTGCCGGTCTTCCGGCGGCTGGAAGACTACGCCGGCGACCCGGCCGACGGCTACGGCTCGGGCGGCGAGATGCGCATCGAGGACCCGCGCGTGCGCTGGGAGATCTTGGACGCCTGGCGCCAGGCCGCAGCCGAGTGCGGCATCGCGCCGATCAGGGTGTTCAACCGCGGAGACAACTCGGGCTGCGCGTACTTCCAGATGAACCAGAAGCGCGGCCGGCGCTGGAGCGCGACCAACGCCTTCTTGCGGCCGATTGCGTCGAGGAAGAACCTGACCGTTCTCACCGAAGCTTTGACCACAAGATTAGAAATCAAGGACAAAACCGCCCGGGGAATTCATCTGCGCCATCCACGGGAGGGCGAGTGCTTCGTCGAAGCGAAGCGCGAGACGATCCTCGCCGCCGGCTCGATCGGCTCGCCCCAGATTCTCCAGCTGTCGGGGATCGGGCCGGGGTCGCTGCTCCAAGCGCGCGGAATCGATGTCGTCCACGACCTTCCCGGCGTGGGCGAGAACCTGCACGACCACCTCCAGATCCGCATGCAGTACAAGCTGCGCAACGCGCGCACGTTGAACGAGCGCGCCAACAGCCTGTGGGGCAAGGCGGCGATGGGCCTCGAATATCTGCTGTTTCGCACCGGGCCGCTCACCATGCCGCCGTCTCAGCTCGGCGCCTTCGCGCGCAGCGACGCGGCGCAGCCCACGCCGAACATGGAGTGGCACGTGCAGCCGCTGTCGCTGGACAAGTTCGGCGACCCGCTGCACGCATTCCCCGCGATCACGCCGAGCGTGTGCAACCTGCGCCCGAGCTCGCGCGGCTGGGTGCGCATCACCTCGCCCGATCCCGCCGCCTACCCCGAGATCAAGCTGAATTACCTCTCGACCCCCGAGGACCGCAGGATCGCGCTGGCCGGCATGCGCGCCACGCGGCGCATCATGGCGGCCCGGGCGCTGGCGAAGTACGAGCCGGCGGAATTCCGGCCGGGCGCGGCAGTCGAGCGGGACGCGGACCTGGAACGGGCCGCCGGCGAGCTGGGCACCACGATCTTCCATCCGGTCGGCACCTGCAAGATGGGCGGCGATCCGCTCGCGGTGGTCGACGACCGGCTGCGCGTGCGCGGCGTCGCGCGGCTGCGCGTGATCGACGCATCGGTGATGCCGCGCATCACTTCGGGCAACACCAACGCGCCGACCTACGCGATCGCCGAGAAGGGCGCGGGCTACGTGCTCGGAGACGTGCGCCGCCGCTAGCGCGGCCGCACGTGCAGGCTCTGCGTCGAGCGCCCGACCAGGCCGCGCTCGTCGAACACGCTCGCCTCGGCGATGCCGCCGCCGCGCGGACCGAGCAGCGTGCGCGCGTCGATGCAGATCCACTCGCCCTCGGGCGCGCGCAGCAGGTTGATCGTCAGATCGGAGTTGACGAAGATCCAGCGCTTGAAGTCGAGCTCCGCGCTGATGCCGTTGCCCGAGTCCGCGGCCACGGCGACGCGCTCGAGCGCTCCCGGCGTCTCGCCCGCGACCAGCGGATGACGCAGGCGGAACCACACTGCGCAGGGGCCGCGCGTGAGCGTGCCTTGCGCGACGCGCAGCTCGACGAGATCGTGATAGCCCGTTACGCCGGCGCGATGCGGGAACGCCACCGCCTCGAGCTCCGCCGGCGCCTTCGGCGCGCGCGGCAGCGCCTGCGCCGGAAGCTCGAGCGGCGCTTCGCGCTGAGCCACCGCGGTGAAGCGCACCACCTCGCGCCCGCCCGCGGACAGCCGTGCGGCGAAATGCGCGACGTTGCGCCCCGCGTAGTCGGTCCAGACCTCGACCTCGAGCGGCGCGATCGGCACCGGGCGCACCAGGTTCGCGGTCAGGCGCGCGACGTGGTTCATGCCGAGCGCCGCCGCCGCGCGCGCGATCGCGCGCCCGACGAGCGCGATCGGCGGGCCGCCGTGCTGGTGACCGGGATCCCACGGCCCGCGCGTGAGCACGGTCGATTCGTAGCTGCGCGCGTCGATTTCGACGTAGGCGCTGGATGCGGCGGCGGACATGGCGTTGCGCGCTGCGATTCTAAACCGGCCCGGTGCTAGACTTGCGCGACCACGAAGGCCGCAGTGCTCCACACCCCGCTCATCGACGCCCACCGCAAGGCCGGCGCGAAACTGGTCGATTTCGCGGGCTGGGAGATGCCGCTGCACTACGGCTCGCAGATCGAGGAGCACCACGCGGTGCGCCGCAGCGCCGGCATGTTCGACACCTCGCACATGCTGGCGATCGACGTCGAGGGCCCCGGCGCGCGCGCCTTCCTTTGCAGAGCGCTGGCGAACGATGTCGGGCGCCTCGCGCAGCCCGGCCGCGCGCTCTACTCGTGCATGCTGAACGAGCGCGGCGGCATCCTGGACGACCTGATCGTCTACTTCCTGCGCGAGAACCTTTATCGCCTGGTGGTGAACGCGGCGACAGCGGCCAGCGACCTCGCCTGGCTCGAGTCGCTCGCCGCCGGCGCGGCGGCGCTGCGCCCACGGCGCGAGCTGGCGATGGTCGCGGTGCAGGGCCCGCAGGCGCGCAGCCGCACCTGGAGCGCGCTGCCCGTGCTGCGCGCGGCGAGCGAGGGTCTGGCGCCGTTCTCGGGCGCGCAGGCGGGCGACACCTTCGTCGCGCGCACCGGCTACACCGGCGAGGACGGTTTCGAGCTGCTCATGCCTGCCGTCTCGGCGACCGCGGCGTGGCAGCGCCTCGCGCAGGCCGGCGTGCGCCCCTGCGGCCTCGGGGCGCGCGACACGCTGCGGCTGGAAGCCGGAATGAACCTTTATGGCCAGGACATGGACGAAAACGTGACGCCGCTCGAATGCGGCCTGGGCTGGACCGTCGAGCTCGCGTCGGCGCGCGATTTCGTCGGCAAGGCGGCGCTCGCCGCGCGGCCGCCCGCGCGCATGCGGGTCGGACTGGTGCTGGAGGAGCGCGCCGGGGTGCTGCGCGCGCACCAGCCGGTGCGCGGCGCGCACGGCGCGGGCGAGGTGACGAGCGGCACGTTCTCGCCGACGCTGCAGGCCTCGATCGCGCTCGCGCGCCTGCCGATCGGCTACGCGCCCGGCGAGCGCGTCGAAGTGGAGCTGCGCGGCAAGCGCGCGGCGGCGCGCGTGGTGCGCCCGCCGTTCGTGCGCCACGGCAAGGTACTCGTCTGAGCGAGGAGAGCAGCGATGAACGTCCCGGAGAACCTGAAGTACACCGCGTCGCACGAATGGGTGCGCGCGGAAGCCGACGGCACGGTGAGCATCGGCATCACCGACCACGCGCAGGACGCGCT
>DASPRB010000232.1:0-55811 GCA_035624675.1 Burkholderiales bacterium | reverse complement strand
GACCTGCGGCTCCACTGCGAGCACGTGGCCGAGCGCCGCCGGCGCGTGGCGCAAGGCGTGCAACAGCGACTGTTCGGCAGCGGGCGCAAGCATGCGCCGCTGCTTGGCGAGCACCAGCGCGAGCAGGAACAGCGCGCCGAGTTGCGTGGTGAAGGCCTTGGTCGAGGCGACGCCGATCTCCGGCCCGGCGCGCGTCAGAAAGCGCAGCCGCGAGGCGCGCACCAGCGAGCTCTCCGGAACGTTGCAGATCGACAGGGTGCGCGCGACGCCGAGCGAGCGTGCGTGCTCCAACGCGCCCATCGTGTCGGCGGTCTCGCCGGACTGGGAAATAGTGACGAACAGGGCATTGGCATCCGCCACGACGTCGCGGTAGCGGTATTCGCTCGCGATATCCACCTGCACCGGGAGGCGCGCCAGCGCCTCGATCCAGTAGCGCGCCACCATGCCGGCGTGATAACTCGTGCCGCAGGCGACCAGCTGCACCGACGAGACGCCGGAGAGCAGCGCCTCGGCCTCCACGCCGAACAGGCCGGGCTGCACCGAGCCCGCTCCGGTCACCATCTCGAGCGTGTTGGCGAGCGCCCCGGGCTGCTCGAAGATCTCCTTCTGCATGTAGTGGCGGTACGGGCCGAGGTCGACCGCTTGTGCGGTGAGCTCGGAGCGATGCACCGGGCGCTCGACGGGTCGGGCCGCGGCATCGAGGATGCGCACGCCGTCCGGCCGCAACTGGGCGCAATCCCCGTCCTCGAGGTACATCACGCGCTGCGTCACCTGCACTAGCGCCGAAACGTCGGACGCCGCGAAGTTCTCGCCCTCGCCCAGGCCGAGCAGCAGCGGCGCGCCTTTGCGCGCCACCACGACCGTGCCGGGATCGCTGTCGGATACGACGGCGATCGCGAACGCGCCCTTCAGCTCTGCGACCGCGCGGCTGGTCGCGGCGAGCAGGTTCGGCTCGCGCCGCCGGCAGTCGGCGATGAGGTGCGCGATGACCTCGCTGTCGGTGTCGGAGGCGAAGACGAAGCCCGCGGCGCGCAGCCGATCGCGAATCGGCTCGTGGTTCTCGATGATGCCGTTGTGCACGACGGCCAGGCCGCCCGACACGTGCGGATGAGCGTTCTTCTCGCTCGGCGCGCCGTGCGTCGCCCAGCGCGTGTGCGCAATGCCCGTTGGGCTGCCGAGACGCTGCGCACCGACCCGCTCCGCAAGCTCGGCCACCCGACCGGCAGTGCGTACGCGCGCAAGCCGCGGAACGTCCGCGCCGTTCAGCACGGCGACCCCCGCAGAGTCGTAGCCGCGGTACTCGAGCCGCCGCAGGCCTTCTAATAAGACCGGGACGATGTCGCGGTGCGAAGCCGCACCCACGATGCCGCACATCGCTTCAGCCCTTCTTGCGCGGCGGCTTCCAACCCGGCAGCGAAACCTGCCGGGCGCGCGCCACCGTGAGCTGGTCGGGCGGGGTGTCCTTGCTGATGGTCGACCCCGCTCCGATATACGACCCCCTGGCGATCGTCACGGGCGCAACCAGCGTCGCGTCCGAGCCGATGAAGCAGTCGTCCTCGATCACCGTGCGCTGCTTGCTCGCGCCGTCGTAGTTGCAGGTGATCGTGCCGGCGCCGACGTTCACGCGTGCACCGACCTGCGAATCGCCGATGTAGGAAAGGTGATTCGCCTTGGAGCCCGCGCCGATGCGGCTTGCCTTGACCTCGACGAAGTTGCCGATGTGCACGTCCTGCGCGAGGCTCGCGCCGGGGCGCAGGCGCGCGAACGGGCCGATGCGGCAGCGCGCTCCGACTTCCGCCTCCTGAAGAAAGGAGAAGCCCAGGATTTCCGTTCCGTCGGCGATCGTCACGTCGCGCAGCACGCAGTTCGGACCGATGCGCACGCCGTCGCCGATCCGGACGCTGCCTTCGAATACGCAGTTCAGGTCTATCGATACATCGCGCCCGCATTCCAGCGAGCCGCGCACGTCGATGCGCGCCGGATCGGCCAGCGTGACGCCGGCCTCGAGCAGCCGCTCGGCCGCGCGCCGCTGCAGCTCGCGCTCCAGCGCGGCGAGCTCGCGCTTGGAGTTGACCCCCGCTACGTCCCAGCGGTCGCGCGCCTTGACCGCCTGCACTTCGACGCCATCGGCAACAGCGAGCCCGACGACGTCGGTCAGGTAGTACTCCTCTTGCGCATTGTCGCTCGTCAGGCCTTCGACCCAGCGCGCGAGCACGCGCGCCGGCGCGGCGAGAAACCCGGCGTACCACTCCGAAATCGCCAGCTCCTGCGGCGATGCATCCCTGTGCTCGACGATGCGCCGCACCTTGCCCGAGGCGTCGCGCACCACTCTGCCGTAGCCGGAGGCATCGCCCAGGTCGCAGGTCGCGATCGCCAGGCCGCCGCGCGCGGCGTCCAGCAGCCGTGCGAGCATCTCGCGGGGTACGAGCGGCACGTCGCCGTTCAACACCACAACCTGCGCGTCGACCGGCACGCCTGGCAGGGCCCGGGCGACGGCGTGCCCGGTGCCAAGTTGAGTGGATTGCTCGACCCAGCGCAAATCCGCGCCCGGGAAGCCTGCGCGCACCGCGTCGCCGCCATGGCCGTGCACCACGACGATCTCCTGCGCGCCGAGCGTGCGGGCCGTGTCGAGGACGTGCGCGAGCAACGGCCGGCCGGCAAGCGGATGGAGGACCTTCGGCAGCGAGGAGTGCATGCGCTTGCCCTGGCCCGCGGCAAGCACGATGACGTGGAGAGGCATGAGTGCAAAATGCTAAAGGGCGGACCGTAGCCGCGCAAGCATCTCCTCGATCTCGGTTCGCGTCACGTTCAGCGCGGGCATGAAGCGCAGGCACGCCGCGCGCGGCGAATTGATGAGCAGCCCCGCCTCGAGCGTGCGCCGCACCACGTCTGCGCCGCTCGGTCGCCCGAGCTCGAGGGCGAGCAGCAGGCCGCGCCCGCGCACTTCTCCCAGGCCAAGCTCGGCCGAAAGCGCGCGCAGCCGCTCGGCGAGGTAGGTTCCGTTTTCGGCCACCTGCGCGAGGAATTCCGGCCGCGCTACCTCGGCGACCACCGCGTCGCCGACCGCCGTCATCAGCGGATTGCCGTTGAACGTGCCGCCCTGCTCGCCAGCCTCGAACACGCTCGCGCGCTCCGAGGCGAGCAGCGCGGCGAGCGGCACGCCCCCGCCGATGCCTTTGCCGAGCGTCAGGATGTCGGGCTGGATGCCGAAGTGCTCGTAGCAGAACATGCGGCCGGTGCGGCCGATGCCGGTCTGGATTTCGTCCAGTACCAGGAGCACGCCGAGCTCGCGCGTCAGCTCGCGCAGCCCGTCCATGAATTCGGCCGAAAACGGAACTACCCCGGCTTCCCCCTGGATGGGCTCCAGCAGCACCGCGCAGGTGCGCGGCCCGACCGCGCGCCGCACTGCCGCGAGGTCGTTCCTCGGCACGCGCACGAAACCGGGGACCTTCGGCTCGAACAGCCTCTCCCACCCGGCCTTGCCCGAGGCCGACATGGTAGCGAGCGTGCGGCCGTGGAACGCATCCTCGAACACGACGATCTCGTGCGCACCGCCGCGCTCGCGCGCGCCCCATTTGCGCGCGAGCTTGATCGCTCCTTCGTTCGCCTCCGCTCCGCTATTGGCAAAGAACACGCGCTCCAGGCCGCTCAATGCTGCCAGGCGCGCGGCGAAGCGCCGCATCGGCTCGTTGTAATAGGCCGGGCTCACATTGATGAGCTGCGCGGCCTGTGCCGCGAGTGCCTCGCGCACCAGCGCGGGCGAGTGGCCCAGGGCATTGACCGCCCAGCCCTGCACGAAGTCGAGATAGGCGCGGCCCTGCGCGTCGTAGAGCCAGGACCCCTCGCCGCGCACGAAGCTCAGCTCGGGACGCTGCGTGATGAACATCAGTGAATCGGCTGCCTGCATGGAATTCCTCCGCAAGACAAAAAAGCCACGAACCTCGCGGTCCGTGGCTTCGTATGTCGAAAATAGACGTTACTCGCCGTCGAAGACCGCGCTTCGTCGTCGACCGCGTCGGCGAAGGAGGGGAATCGCGCTCATCTCGGCAGCTCGGAGAATCCCATCAGGAACTCGTCCACCGCGCGGGCGCATTGCCGTCCCTCGCGGATCGCCCAGACGACCAGAGACTGGCCGCGGCGCATGTCCCCGGCCGCGAACACCTTTGCGACGTTCGTCTGGTAGCAGTCTTTGCCGTCGGTGCTCGCCCTGGCGTTGCCGCGCGCATCCTTTTCGACGCCTAACTCCTCGAGCACCGACTGCACCGGCGATACGAATCCCATCGCCAGCAGCACCAAATCCGCGGGCACGGTGAACTCCGAGCCCGCCAGCTCGACCATCTTGCCCTGTTGCCACTGGAGACGAACGGCCCTGATCGCCTTCACGCGCCCGTTCTCGCCGACGAATTCCTTGGTCGCGACCGACCAGTCACGCTCGGCGCCCTCCTCGTGCGAGGACGAGGTGCGCAGGCGCTGCGGCCAGTACGGCCAGACCGGATTGCGGTCGACATCCGGCGGCATCGGCAGCAGCTCGAACTGCGTGACCGAGGCCGCGCCGTGCCGGTTCGAAGTGCCGACGCAGTCGGAGCCCGTGTCTCCGCCACCGATGACGACCACGTGCTTGCCCGTCGCCCAGAGATCCACGACATTCTTCTCGCCGGCGACACGGCGGTTCTGCAGCGGCAGAAAGTCCATCGCGAAATGCACGCCGTCGAGCTCGCGGCCCGGCACCGGCAGATCGCGCGGCTGCTCCGCGCCGCCTGCGAGCACCACGGCATCGAACTCGCCGAGCAGCTTCTTCGCACTGACCGGCTTTGCCTGCTTGTTGCCGGCGCCGACCGGGGCGTTGCCGATCACGTGATTGACGCGGAATTCCACACCCTCGGCCTCCATCTGCCCTAGCCTGCGATCGATCAGCCACTTCTCCATCTTGAAGTCCGGGATGCCGTAGCGCAGCAGGCCGCCGACCCGATCGTTCTTCTCGAACACCACTACCGCGTGGCCGACGCGCGCGAGCTGCTGTGCGCAGGCAAGTCCACCCGGCCCCGAGCCGATGACCGCGACCTTCTTCCCCGTCCTGTGCGCGGGCGGCTGCGGCCTGACCCAGCCTTCTTCCCAGGCCTTGTCGATGATCGCGTGCTCGATCGACTTGATGCCGACCGGGTCACTGTTGATGCGCAGCGTGCAGGCTTCCTCGCACGGCGCGGGACACACGCGGCCGGTGAACTCCGGGAAGTTGTTGGTCGAGTGCAGCGTCTCGATCGCGGTCTTCCAGTCCTGGCGGTAGACCAGGTCGTTGAAGTCCGGAATGATGTTGTTGACTGGGCAGCCCTGCATGCAGAACGGGGTGCCGCAGTCCATGCAGCGCGCGCCCTGGACCTTCGCTTCGTCGTCCGTGAGGCGCAGGACGAACTCGCGGTAATGCTTCTTGCGCGCGTTCTTGTCCTCGGCGACTTCCTGCAGACGCTGGTACTCGAGAAACCCGGTGACCTTCCCCATCTACGCCGCCGCCTTCTTGTGTGCCGCGGCGAGTTCGCCGAGGGCGCGCCGGTACTCGCGCGGGAACACCTTCACGAAGCGCGCGCGATACTCGGCCCATTTCTCCAGGATCCTCTGCGCGCGCTGGCTGCCGGTGTAGCGCGCGTGGCGCTCGATCATGCGCCTGAGGGTGGCCTCGTCGGACTGGCCGAGGTGCCACAGCTCGGCCGGAACCTTGGCCGACTGCTCGGATTCGGACAGCACCGGCTCGAGGTCCACCATCGACGTATTGCAGTACTTGATGAACTCGCCCTCCGCGTCGAGCACGTACGCGATGCCGCCCGACATGCCGGCGGCGAAATTGCGCCCCGTGGCGCCCAGAACGACCACCGTGCCACCGGTCATGTACTCGCAAGCGTGATCGCCGACGCCCTCGACGACGGCATGCGCGCCGGAGTTGCGCACCGCGAAGCGCTCTCCCGCGACGCCGCGGAAGTACGCCTCGCCCCCGATCGCGCCATAGAGCACGACGTTGCCAGTGATGATGTTCTCGCTCGCCTCGCCCCGGAACTTGACCGAGGGCTGCACCGAGACGCGCCCTCCCGACAGACCCTTGCCGCAGTAATCGTTGGTGTCACCGGTGAGGTCGAGCGACACGCCGCGCGCGAGGAATGCGCCGAAGCTCTGGCCCGCGGAACCGGCGAGCCGCACGTGGATCGTGTCCTCGGGCAGGCCGTCATGACCGTAGCGCGTTGCGATCGCCGAAGAGAGCATGGCGCCGACCGTACGATTGATGTTGCGGATCGGCATCTCGATCTTCACCTTCTCGCCACGCTCGATCGCCGGCGCGGCGAGCTCGATGAGGCGGTTGTCGAGCGCCTTCTCCAGTCCGTGGTCCTGCTTCTCGCAATGGAAGTGCGCCACCCCGGCCGGCATCTCCGGCATCTGGAAGATCCTGGAGAAATCCAGGCCGCGCGCCTTCCAGTGCTCGATGCCCCTGCGCATGTCGAGCAGATCGGTCCGGCCGATCAGCTCGTCGACCTTGCGCACCCCGAGGCTCGCCATCAGCTCGCGCACTTCCTCGGCGACGAAGAAGAAGTAGTTCACCAGGTACTCGGGCTTACCCGAGAATTTCTTGCGCAGCACCGGATCCTGGGTGGCGACGCCCACCGGGCAGGTGTTCAGGTGGCACTTGCGCATCATGATGCAGCCTTCGACCACCAGCGGCGCCGTCGCGAAGCCGAACTCGTCCGCGCCGAGCATCGCGCCGATTACGACGTCGCGGCCGGTCTTGAGCTGACCGTCCACCTGGACCGCGATCCTGCCGCGCAGCCGGTTCAGCACCAGTGTCTGCTGCGTCTCGGCGAGGCCAAGCTCCCAAGGCGTGCCGGCGTGCTTGATCGAGCTCCAGGGCGAAGCGCCGGTACCGCCGTCGTGGCCGGAGATCGTGACGTGGTCGGATTTGGCCTTCGCCACGCCCGCGGCGACGGTGCCCACGCCGACTTCCGAAACGAGCTTCACCGAAATCGAGGCGTGCGGGTTGGAGTTCTTCAGGTCGTGGATCAGCTGCGCCAGGTCCTCGATCGAGTAGATGTCGTGATGCGGCGGCGGCGAAATCAGCTCGACGCCGGGCGTCGAGTAGCGCAGCTCGGCGATGTATTCGGACACCTTGCGCCCGGGCAGCTGGCCACCTTCGCCGGGCTTGGCTCCCTGGGCCATCTTGATCTGGATTTGCTCCGCCGACGCGAGATATTCGGCCGTCACGCCGAAGCGCCCCGAGGCGACCTGCTTGATCTTCGACTTGAGCGAGTCTCCCTCGCGCAGCTCGATGTCCTTTTCTACGCGCGTCCGGCCCAGTCGCGAGGCGAGCGTCTCGCCCGCCTTCACGGGCGCATAGCGGCGCCTGTCCTCGCCGCCCTCGCCGGTGTTCGACTTGCCGCCGATGCGGTTCATCGCCACCGCCAGCGTCGTATGAGCCTCCGTCGAAATCGAGCCGAGCGACATGGCGCCTGTGGAGAAGCGCTTGACGATCTCCGCAGCCGGCTCGACTTCTTCGATCGGCACGGGCTTCGCCTTGTCGAGGCGGAACTCGAACAGCCCGCGGAACGTCATGTGCCGCTTGGACTGGTCATTGATGATGCGCGCGTATTCCCGGTAAGTGGCAACGGATTTTTCGCGCGTCGAATGCTGCAGCTTGGCGATCGCGTCCGGAGTCCACATGTGCTCCTCGCCGCGCACGCGCCACGCGTACTCGCCGCCCGCGTCGAGCGCGGTTTTCAGCACCGGGTCTTCCTCGTCGAATGCCGCGCGATGGACGCGAATCGCTTCCTCCGCCACTTCGAACACGCCTATGCCCTGCACGGAGGAGGTCGTGCCGTTGAAGTACTTATCGACCAGCGAGCGCGACAGGCCTACCGCCTCGAAAATCTGCGCGCCGGTGTAGGACATGTATGTGGAGATGCCCATCTTGGACATCACCTTGGCAAGCCCCTTGCCGATCGCCTTGATGAAATGCTTGCAGGCCTTTTCGCCGTCGAGGCCCTTGGCGAGCTGGCCCCGCTCGGCAAGATCAAGGAACGTCTCGAACGCGAGGTACGGATGCACCGCTTCGGCGCCATAGCCCCCGAGCAGGGCGAAGTGGTGCACCTCGCGCGCCGAGCCGGTCTCGACCACCAGTCCGGTCGAGGTGCGCAATCCCTTGCCAACCAAATGCTGATGGATCGCCGACAGCCCAAGCAGCGCCGGAATCGCCACGTGATCGCGATCGATACGGCGGTCCGAGATGACGATGATCGATGTGCCTGCGCGCACCGCATCCTCGGCCTGCGCGCACAGCGACGCGAGGCGCGCTTCGATCGCCTCCTTGCCCCAGGCAAGCGGATACGTGATGTCGAGCTCGCAGGACTTGAACTTCCCGTCGGTGTAGTTCTCGATGTGGCGGATGGTCTCCATCTGCTCGAAATCGAGCACGGGCTGGGAAACCTCGAGCCGCAACGGCGGGTTCATCTCGTCGATGCCGAGGAGGTTCGGCTTCGGTCCGATGAACGATACCAGCGACATCACCAGCTCTTCGCGTATCGGATCGATCGGCGGATTGGTCACCTGCGCGAACAGCTGCTTGAAATAGTGATAGAGCGTCTTGTTCTTGCTCGAAAGCACCGCGAGCGGCGAATCGTTGCCCATCGAACCCACCGGCTCGTGACCGGCTTCGGCCATCGGCACCATCAGGAACTTGACGTCCTCCTGCGTATAGCCGAACGCCTGCTGGCGATCGAGCAGCGCCGCGCGCGCGGGCTCGCGCTTCTCCTTCGGCGCGGGCAGCGCATCGAGCTTGATCCGGATGCGCTCAATCCACTCGGCGTAGGGCTTGGCCGATGCGAGCGAGTCCTTGAGCTCCTTGTCGTCGACGATCCGCCCTTTCTCCAGGTCGACCAGGAACATCTTGCCCGGCTGAAGACGCCACTTCTTGGCGATGCGCTCTTCCGGCACCGGCAGCACGCCTACCTCGGACGCCATGATCACGAGACCGTCGTCGGTGACGATGTAACGCGACGGCCGCAAGCCGTTTCGATCGAGCGTTGCGCCGATCTGCCGGCCGTCGGTGAAGGCGATGGACGCCGGGCCGTCCCATGGCTCCATCATGGCCGCGTGGTACTCGTAGAACGCGCGGCGCGCCGGATCCATCAGAGCATGGTTTTCCCACGCTTCCGGGATCATCATCATCATCGCGTGCGCGACCGAATAGCCGCTCATCACCAGTAGCTCGAGCGCGTTGTCGAACGACGCCGAGTCCGACTGACCTTCGTAGATGAGCGGCCAGATCTTGTCCAGGTCGCGCCCCAGCACCGGACTGGTGATGGTGCCCTGACGCGCGCGGATCCAGTTGCAGTTGCCGCGCAGCGTATTGATCTCGCCGTTATGGGCAATGATGCGGAAAGGATGGGCCAGATCCCAGCTCGGGAAGGTGTTGGTCGAGAAGCGCTGGTGCACCAGCGCCAGCGCCGATTCGAGGCGCGGGTCCTTCAGATCGAGGTAGTACTCGCCAACCTGGTGCGCGAGCAGCATGCCCTTGTACACGAGGGTGCGGGCCGACATCGACGGCACGTAGAATTCCTTGCCGTGCGCAAGCCTGAGCGCCTGGATTGCGTGTCCCGAGCTCTTGCGGATGATGTACAGCTTGCGCTCGAGCGCGTCAGTGACCGTCACGCCCTTGCCGCGGCCGACGAAAACCTGCCGGATCACCGGTTCCACACGCCTCGCCGGTTCGGCCAGATCGGAGTTGTTGACCGGCACGTCCCGCCATCCGAGCAGGACCTGACCCTCGTCCTTGATCGCGCGCTCGATCTCGTACTCGCATGCCAGCCGGCTGGCGGGCTCGCGCGGCAGGAAGGCCATGCCAACGCCGTATTGCCCCACCGGCGGAAGCTTGACGCCCTGCCGCGCCATCTCCTCGCGCAGCAAGCGGTCTGGAATCTGGATCAGCAGCCCGGCCCCATCCGAGAGCTTCGGATCCCAGCCCACCGCACCGCGGTGCGTCAGGTTCTTCAGGATCGTGAGACCCTGCTCGACGATCGCGTGCGATTTCTTGCCTTTGATGTGCGCGACGAAGCCGACGCCGCAGGCGTCGTGCTCGTGTCTCGGGTCGTACAGGCCCTGCGCGCTAGGCGAGATCCCCTGGTCCACGGCTAAGCCCCTGATATCAAATAACTAGCTTTCAGTTCGCCGCTCTGCACAAAAACAGCGGGCGAACCGGGAAATATACCGGCTTACATCCTGGGCTACAAGGGCTTGCCGGTGTCCGGCGGCTCAGCGCGCGTTCGCGCTCGAGCGTGTACAGGCACGGATCGCGTCGCGTACTGTCCGCTCGTCTGTCTCGGTTCGCAGAGTGCTTTGCCCTATCGCCTCGAGGAGGACGAAACGCGTCCTGCCCTGCGCTGCCTTCTTGTCCACCGACATCAACTCCAGATAGCGGTCCGCCGGCATGGCCGGCCCCTCTACCGGAAGGCCCGCGCGCCCGATCAGCGTACGGACGCGGCTCGGCACCTCGGTTCCGACCAAGCCGCAGCGTGCCGAGAGCTCCGTGGCCATCACCATCCCGGCAGCCACCGCCTCGCCATGCAGCCACGTCCCGTAACCGAGCCCGGTCTCGATCGCGTGGCCGAAGGTGTGGCCGAAATTCAGCAGCGCCCGTCGGCCGCTTTCGCGTTCGTCCAATGCGACGATCTGCGCCTTGAGCTCGCAAGAGCGCCGGATCGCGTAGGTGAGCGCCGCAGGATCCCGGGCTAGCAGCCGCTGCATGTTTCCCTCGAGCCATTGCGTGAAGGTCGCGTCGAGCGCGAGTCCATGCTTGATGACCTCGGCGAGGCCGGCGCGCAACTCCCGCTCCGGTAGCGTATCGAGCGTCGCCACGTCCGTGATCACGGCGCGCGGCTGATGGAAGGCGCCGATCATGTTCTTGCCGCGCGGATGGTTGATCGCGGTCTTGCCGCCAACCGAAGAATCGACCTGCGCGAGCAGCGTGGTCGGTACCTGGATGAATGAAACGCCGCGCTGATAAACCGCCGCGGCAAAGCCGGCCAGATCGCCGATGACGCCTCCGCCCAACGCGACGATGAGCGTCTGTCGGTCACAGCGCGCCTGAAGCAACGCGTCGAACACGCGGTCGAGCGTGTGCCATTCCTTGGCCCTCTCGCCGTCGTCCACCACGATATCGAGCGTGCGCGCGCCCGACGCGGCGAGCGCGTTCCGAACTCGCTCGAGATAGAGCGGCGCCACGACTGTGTTCGTGATAATTGCAGCCGCGCCGTTGCCCACATGCGGGGCATAAAGCGACTTGTCGTCGAGGATACCTCTGCCGATATGTATCGAGTAGGCGCGCGCGCCAAGATCTACACGGATATTTTCCATCGCTCCTCGAGCTTGGCGACCAATTCGCGTGCCAGCGTCTGGACATTTTGCCGTCCAGTCTCGACGACGAGGTCGGCGACCTCCAGATACAGCGGATCCCGCTGCTTGTAGAGCTCCTGCAGTCGCGCCATGGGGTCGGCCGTCGCGAGAAGCGGCCGGTTCTTGTCGTGGCGCACGCGCTGGTAGAGGTCCGCTGGCGTGGCCCGCAAGTACACCACCGTGCCACGCGACGCGAGCAGGCGCCGGTTCTCCGGCGCCAGGACTGCCCCCCCTCCGGTCGCCAGCACTACCCCATCAAGCTCGCTGAGCTCCGCGATGACCTGCGCTTCGCGGCTTCGGAATCCGGCCTCGCCCTCGATGTCGAAGATCACCGGGATGCGCACACCGCAGCGGCGCTCGATTTCGTGATCGGCATCGATAAAGCGACGCTTGAGGCGGCGGGCGAGCAACTTCCCGACGGTCGTCTTGCCCGCCCCCATCATCCCCACGAGGTAGATGTTTCCGCCACCTTTCACCCGCCTATTGTAGCGGTGCGCAAGATGCACAAAAGAAAACGGCCGAGCGAACCCGGCCGCAGCCTGCAGAGGAGAAGGGGCAACTCAGCGCGCGGTCAGGCGGTCGTTCACGATCTTCGGTGTGATGAACACGAGCAGTTCCGTCTTGCTCGTGGAGGTCTGCTTGTTTCTGAAGAGGTAGCCCACGACCGGCAGGTCGCCAAGCAGCGGTACCTGAGTAATGTCCGTGCGGTCGCTCTGCTCGTAGATACCTCCGATCACCACCGTACCGCCGTTCTCGACCAAGACCTCGGTCTTCACGTGCTTGGTGTTGATTTGCACGCCTGCCGGCGTGGTCGTACCGGGCTGGTCCTTGTTCACGTCGAGCGTCATGATGATATTGCCGTCGGGTGTGATCTGCGGCTTCACCTTGAGCGACAGGTTGGCCTTGCGGAATGACACGCTCGTAGCGCCGGACGACGTCGCCTGTTGGTAGGGGATCTCCGTGCCCTGCTCGATCACAGCCTCGACCTGGTCTGCGGTCAGCACGCGCGGGCTGGAGATGATCTTGCCCTTACCGTCCGCCTCCAACGCGTTGATTTCGAGGTTGAGGAACTGCGTCATCGCGCTGTTGAACAGGATGAACGAGAACTGGCCCGCGCTGAAACCGTTCAGGCCGGCGGCGGGGAGGTTCACGCTCGTTGAGTCGTTCAGGAAATCGGGCGTAGTGGCGCTCTGTCCGGTATGGAAGCCGGTATCGGCCAGGCCGCCGCCGGCGCTAAAGCGGGTCTGATTACTGCCAAACACGCCGGTCCCTGGCGGGCTTCCCATGTCGTGATAACCGAGCCGCACGCCGAGGTTTCTGCTGAAGGTGTCGTTCGCCTCCACGATGCGCGCCTCAATCATGACCTGGCGCACGGGGATGTCGATCTTCGCAACCAGCTTGCGAACTTCCTCGAGCCGGCTCGGAGTATCCTGCACGAACAGCGTGTTGGTGCGCGCATCGACCACCGCGCTGCCGCGCTTGGACAGCATGCGCTGCTGCGGGTCGGATAGCAGCTTCTGCACGTCAGCCGCCTTCTGGTAGTTCA
The DNA here is from genome assembly GCA_035624675.1 of Burkholderiales bacterium. GTDB lineage: Bacteria > Pseudomonadota > Gammaproteobacteria > Burkholderiales > SG8-39 > DAHVFK01. The sequence goes on along the minus strand of DASPRB010000232.1, from coordinate 42,844 downwards.
GCTGGAAGGATTCGGTGCGCGTCTGCTCGAGATCGTTGATCTGCTGCTGCGCCTCGAGCGCCAGCTTTTCACGCGTCGCAAGCTCGTCGCGCGGAGCAATCCAGATTACGTTGCCGTTCCTGCGCATATCGAGCCCGCGCGTCTTGAGAATGATGTCCAGGGCCTGATCCCAAGGAACATCCTTCAGTCGCAGAGTGATGTTGCCGGTCACCGTGTCGCTGGCGATGATGTTCAGATCGGTGAAGTCGGCAATAACATTGAGCACAGCCCGCACTTCCACGTTCTGAAAATTGAGCGAGAGCTTCTCGCCGGTGAACTTGCCGGCCTGCGCGAACGGCCCCTTTTCAGCTGACGCGGGCTTGACCTCGACAACGAACTGGTTATCCGACTGATACGCGTTGTGCTCCCACTGACCCTTCGGTTCGATCACGACGCGCGTGTTGTCCCCCTGCTGGAACGCGCTCACCAGCTGCACCGGTGTGCCGAAATCCACTACGTCGAGCCGCCGCCGCAAATTCTCCGGGAGTGCAGTCTTCAGGAAGTCGACGACGATGTTCTGTCCTTGCTGCCTGATATCGATACCGGTTGACGGATCGGAGAGGTCGATCACGACGCGGCCTTCGCCGCCGCTACCGCGCCGGAAGTCAATGCCGCGCACCGTATGTGTCGCGTCGGCCTTTCCTTCGGCGAAATGCGACACGGGCCCAGCTGCCGTTGACGCTGGCTCAGACAGGGTGATAAGCAGGTTCCGTCCGTCTAGGGTCGCCTCGTGCGGCACTGGGCGAGCGAGGTTGAGCACTAGCCGGGTGCGACCCGCGCCCTGTACCAGATTCATGCTGCGCAGATCGCCTTGGCCGATATCTTGGGTGGTGCGACCGAGAGCGTTCACCGTATTGGCGAAGTCAAAAGCGATGCGCGCCGGGGCCGTGATCGCGAAATTCGGCGGAACGCTGTTGAGCGGCTCCTTGGTCGTGACGCGCACAACCACCTTTCCGCCTTGCTGCGTAACATCGAAGGCTTCGATGCTGTTTGCCTGGGCTAGGGCAATGCCCGTACCGGCGAGCCACAGCAAGAGCGCAAAGAAAGCGGTTAGTGTTTTCATCGTTTGCTTACCTCCTGCAATTGCAGCGCGCTGGCGCGTTCCACCCATTCGCCGCTACTATCCTGGACCAGTTCCTTGAGGTCGATCTGGCCGTCTGTGATCGACGTAATCACGCCGAAGTTCTGGCCCATGTAGTTACCCTTGCTGACGCGATAAAGGTTTTGCCCCGCGGTCACCAGGCCGAATGTCTGCTTGCGTTCCGTTATCGTGCCGACCATGTGGATCGATTCGAGCGGAAATGCCTCGAGCGGCTCCTTGGGACGGTTGGGGTCGGGCGCAAGCTTGCCTTTGCCGCCGGTCGCCCGCCCGGGCTGCGCGACGATGATCCGGTCGGGCAAGAAGGGGTCTACCAGCGCCTCTGCCGTGTACGGGACCGGTTCATACGGCTTCACCTGGGGCAAGGGAGCCACGTGTCCGCGCAGGTCCTTGGTCAGCGCGTTTAGCTCCTGCTTGAGATCGCTGTGCTCGTCCGATCCGCACGCCGTGAGCAGGACCGCACTTGCCAATACGATGATCTTCTTCATCTCCGGCCCTTCTTGCCCGCCTGCGATTTGCGCTGCGCGGCGATTTCCTCTTCGTCGAGGTAGCGGAACGTGCGGGCGGTAGCCTCCATCTGCAAAGTGCCGTCCTTAGCAGCCGCGATCGACACGTCGTTGAGCGTGACGATGCGCGAGAGCTGGCCGACGTCGCTCGCGAAAGCCCCCATGTCGTGGTAGTTGCCAACGACCTTTACCTGGATCGGGAGTTCCGCATAAAACTCTCTGACCGACTCGGCCGGCGCAGGCTTGAACAGCTCGAACTGAAGCCCACGACCCAGGCCGGCCTGGTTGATATCCACGAGCAAGGCGTCCATCTGGGACTTGTTCGGCAACTGCCGGAGCAGGGCGCCAAACTGCGTATCGATTTCGCGAAGCTGCTGCCGGTACAGCTCGAGGTTGATCGCCTGGCGCTTCTTGTTGACGTAATCCTCCTTGAGCTTGCTCTCCTGCTGCTGTCCGGCGTCGAGCTCGGCAAGCTGCGACTGCCAGTCCAGGAAGTAGGCCGCGACGGGCAACACGATCAGCACCGCAGCCAGCGCGGTCAGCTTCGGGATCGCCGGCCAGGTTCCCGGGTCACGCGGGTTGAGACGCCTGAAGTCCTCGACGATCTTGGTGAAATTGATCGCCATGGCCTACCCCTTCTTGACCGGCACCTTGGCGCCCGGCGTGCCGCGCTTGTCCTCTTCCGGCTTGAGGCGCTTGAGTGACAGATTCAAGTTGAACTCAGACACGCGCTGCTTATTTACGGTGGTCGCCTTGATCTCTACCAGCTCCGGCTTTTCCAGCCAGGGTGAAGACTCGATATTGCGCATGAGGGTGGAGACGCGGGCATTCGATTGCGCGTAGCCGACGAGATTCACGGCCAGGCCCTTTTGCTTGATTGACTTCAGGTAGACGCCTTCCGGCATCTGTCGCACGAGCTGGTCGAGCAGGTGCACAGTTTGCGCGCGGTCGGCCTGAAGCGTCTCAATGACTTGTTTGCGCGCAAGAAGCGATTGAATCTCGTCTTTGAGCTTCTTGATGTCGGCAATTTGCTTGTCGAGCTTCGCGATCTCGCCCTTGAGAAACGTGTTGCGATCGTCCTGAGCCGAGATACGCTGTGCGTTGACGATGTGCACGGCGCCGACAATAACCAAGCCGAGCACAAACGTCATTGCGCCGAGTACTGCGAAATGGGTGCGCGAACGCTTGCGTCGCTCCTCGCGGTGCGGGAGCAGGTTGATGCGAATCGCGCTCATAACGGGTCGAACCTCCGCATAGCCAGCCCGCAGGAAACGATCAACGAAGGCGCGTCGACAATCAGACGCTTCAACTGGATGCGGGGCGACGTTTGCATCGCCGCGAATGGATTGGCGACCATGCAGGGAACCTGCGTCCGCGTATGCACTGCCTCATCAAGACCTGGAATGACAGCCGATCCGCCCGCGAGGAGAATCTGGTCGACGCTGCTGTATTGCGTGGAGGTGAAGAAGAACTGCAGCGCGCGTTGGACCTCCATCGAAAGGTTGTCCATGAACGGCCGCAACACCTCGGCTTCGAAATCGTCTGGCAGGCCGCCCGAGCGCTTCGCGTTCTCGGCCTCGTCTGCGCTCATGCCGTAGCGGCTGACGATGTCCTGCGTGAGCTGGTTCCCGCCGAACGCCTGTTCTCTCGTGTAGACCGACTGCTCGTTGCGCAGCACAGTCACGTTCATCACGTTGGCACCGATGTCTACCACCGCGATGTTCTGATCCTTGCCTCCGCCCGGCAATTGCTGCACCACGAGCGCGAGCGCACTTTGCTGCGCATAGGACTCGACGTCCATCACGAGTGCCTTGAGTCCCGCGGACTCGGCCACCGCGACGCGGTCCTCGACTTTCTCCTTACGCGTCGCGGCAATCAGCACCTCCTCCTCGTCCGGGCTGGACGGCGCTGGCCCAATACGCTGGAAGTCAAGGTTCACTTCATCCAGGGCGAAAGGAATGTACTGGTTCGCCTCGGTTTCGACCTGCACCTCGAGTTCTTCTTCACGCAATCCGGCTTGTACAATGATTTTCTTCGTGATCACCGCTCCAGAAGGGACTGCCATGGCAACGCGCTTGGTGCGCGTGGCGAGCCGCTTGTGGGCGCGCTTCACCGCTTCGGCGACGGCTTCCAGGTTATTGATGTTGCCGTCCACGACAGCTTCACGCGCCAGCGGCTCGATCGCATAGCGCTCGACGCGATAGGCGCCCTTTCCGGCTTCAACGATTTCCAGCATCTTCACCGACGACGAACTGATGTCCAGCCCAAACAACGGCGGCGTCTTCGGCTTGAAAATGTCTAGTTCCATCGTTATTTTCCCTTGCGCCCCGGCGTGTTAGACGCAATACGTAGAAATTGCGTTAAATGCTAGCAACAAGCCTAGCCAGTGTCTAGTGAATTTTCCACAGGGCCAGAACCCCTATAATGCCCGCTCTCATGCACCCGTTGTCTAGGCCCGTCCTTTCGGCCTAACTCCCTTGATGTGGCGTCGTTTTTTACTGTTCCCGCTGGCTCTGCTCGCGGGCCTGTTCGTGGTCGGCTCGGGCATCGCCGCGCTCGTGTTGTTGCTCGCCTACCCGAACCTGCCGTCACTCGACGCGCTCACCGATTACCAGCCAAAAGTGCCCTTGCGCGTCTACACGGCGGATGGAGAGCTGATCGGCGAGTTTGGCGAGGAGCGCCGCTCCGTGATCTCGATCAATCGGGTTCCACAGACACTGAAAAACGCGATTATCGCTGCGGAGGACGAGCGCTTTTATCAACACACAGGCATCGACTATGCCGGCGTGCTACGTGCCGCGTACTCGAACCTCATGGCAGGCGGGCGCAGGCAGGGCGCGAGCACGATTACCATGCAGGTTGCGCGCAATTTCTTTCTCTCCTCGGAGAAAACGCTGACGCGCAAACTGTATGAGGCCCTGCTGGCGTTCAAGATCGAGCACAGCCTCACCAAGGACCAGATTCTCGAGCTGTACATCAATCAGATCTATCTCGGACAGCGCGCCTATGGCTTCGCTGCCGCGGCGCAGACCTACTTCGGCAAGCCCCTCGACGAACTGACGCTAGGCGAGGCGGCGATGTTGGCAGGCTTGCCGAAGGCGCCATCGAGTTACAACCCGATCGCCAATCCGCAGCGGGCCCGGCAGCGCCAGCATTACGTCCTGCGTCGCATGAGAGCGCTCGGCTACATCACCGAGGCGCAGCAGGAAGAGGCTCTCAAGGCGCCGTTGCGCCGCGCCCCTCGGAGCGCCTCGACGTATGCGGTGCATGCCGACTACCTGGCTGAGATGGTTCGTCAGGCCATGTACGAGCAGTACGGACAGGACGCCTACACACGAGGTTTCCGCGTCTATACCACTATTCGCAAGGCGGACCAGGAGGTTGCCTACGAGGCGCTGAGAAGGGGCCTCATGGATTACGACAGACGTCACGGATACCGTGGACCGGAGGGCTTCGCCAAGTTGCCCGACGACGCGCACGAGGACGACTACGAGGACGCCCTTGCGGATTTTCCGGACAATGACGACCTGCTTGCTGCAGTGGTAACCGAAGCAAGCCCCAAAGCGGTATCGGCAGTGCTGCATAGCGGCGAGACGATCAAGATCTCCGGCGACGGGCTCAGGTTCGCGGCTGCATCGCTTAGCCCGAAGGCTGCGCCGCAGAAACGCATCCACCGTGGAGCGATCGTGCGGGTACAGCGTGCGGACGGGAAGCATTGGCAAATCGTGCAGCTGCCGGACGCCGAGGCGGCGTTCATCTCAGTCGATCCGCAGGACGGCGCGATCCGCGCACTGGTAGGCGGGTTCGACTTTGACCGAAACAAGTACAACCACGTCATTCAGGCTTGGCGCCAGCCAGGGTCTTCGTTCAAACCGTTCATCTATTCCGCGGCACTGGAGAAGGGCTTCACGCCGGCTACGGTGGTGCCCGATGAACCTCTCGTGATCGAGCCGGAAGTGACCGGGGGCCAAGTCTGGGAGCCGAGCAACTACGACGGCACCTTCGACGGGCCGATGCGCCTGCGTACCGCCCTGGCGAAATCGAAGAACATGGTATCCATACGCATCTTGCAGGCGATCGGCCCGAAATACGCGCAGGACTACATCACTCGCTTCGGGTTCGACGCCGACAAGCACCCACCGTACTTGACGATGGCGCTCGGCGCCGGCTCGGTGACACCGATGCAAATGGCGCGCGCTTACGCGGTGTTCGCAAACGGCGGTTACCTCGTACAGCCCTACTACATCCAGAAGGTAGTCGACGATCGCGGCGAGCCGGTTGCCCTCGCGCACCCGCAGCGCGCTGGCGAGGAGGCGCCGCGCGTCATCGACGCGCGCAACGCGTTCATCATCGACAGCATGATGCAGGACGTGACGACCTATGGTACGGCGGCACGCGCCGCGCGGCTGGGTCGGCACGATATCGCAGGCAAGACCGGCACCACGAACGATTTCGTCGACGCGTGGTTCTGCGGCTACCAGCCGACCGTGGTTGGCATCGCCTGGGTCGGCTTTGACCAGCCGAAATCATTGGGACGCAACCAGACCGGGGCAGCGGTCGCGTTGCCGATCTGGATGGGATACATGGAGCAGGTGCTCAAGGGTGTGCCAGAAATGCCGCGCGTGATGCCGCCGGGCGTAGTACGCGTCGAGACCGGGCCGGACCCGACGATCCCGGATGACTCAGGTCCGATCCTGGAGTATTTCTACGAGGAGAACGTGCCGCGGGCGCCGCAGCAGAGTTACACGCCGATGGACGACTACGTGACGCCTTCGCCCGGCAATTAGCCTATCGCGACCTCAGCCCCGCAGCACGACGCCCCTGCCACTCTGCGCCGACACGAGTTTCGAGAGCGCGGCGAACAGCTCGCTGCCATCACGCGTATCGCGCCACAGCGCGCCGTCCCAGCGAAAGTGGAAGCCGCCGCTCTTGCCTGCGACCCACAATTCGCGAGCGGCAGCGTGCCGATTGATAACCATCCTCGTGCCGTTGTCGAATTCGATTTCCAGCACTCCGCCCGACTTGCTTTGCACGTCCGCATCCACGCTGCAATCTTCCAGCGCTTGCTCGATGCGTCCCAGCGCGGCCGCGGTGAGCGCTTCAAACTCGGAATCGGTCATGTTGGATCGGGTCAGCGTGATAGCATATTTATTTTAGTCGCTGCAGCGCGATGCGTACCGCAATTCTCCTCGTTCTGAGCGCCGCGCTTACCGTCGCCGGCTGCGGCCAGAAGGGGCCGCTCTACCTGCGCGAAAGTCCGCCGCCGGGCGTGAAGCCGAAAAAACCGGAGCCGTATCAGCCCGTGCCGTATCCGGAGCATCCGGCGTCCGACGGCACCTCCGGCCAGCGCTAGCGCGATGGCATTTGCATACCGCGAAGGCGCGCTGTGCGCCGAAAAGCTGCCGCTCGAAGTCATAGCCGAGCGCTTTGGGACTCCGTGCTATGTCTATTCGCGCGCCGCAATCGAAGCCGCCTACTCGGAATTCTCCGGCGCGCTGGGCGCGCGCGACGCGCTGGTTTGTTACTCGGTCAAGGCAAATTCCAATCTCGCCGTTCTTTCGCTCATGGCGCGCCTCGGCGCGGGCTTCGACATCGTCTCGGGAGGAGAGTTCGCGCGCGTGCTGGCGGCCGGGGGCGACGCGCGCAAGACGCTCTTCTCCGGCGTAGGCAAGACCGAGCGCGAAATCGAACAGGCGCTGCTTGCCGGGGTGCTCTGTTTGAACCTCGAATCCGAGGCCGAGCTCGCGCGAGTCGATGCGGTCGCCCGACGCCTCGGCAGACGCGCGCCGGTCGCGTTTCGGGTGAATCCGGACGTCGACCCGAAGACTCATCCGTACATCTCGACGGGACTGCGGCGCAACAAGTTCGGCGTGCCGCACGAGGACGCCGAGCGCTTGTACGCTGCCGCATCGCGCCTTTCCGGTATCGAGGTGCGCGGCATCGGTTGTCACGTGGGCTCGCAGCTGACCGATCGGGGGCCGTTCGTCGCCGCGGTCGAACGACTCGTGGCGCTTGCTGGTCGCATCGAGGCTGGCGGCGTGCGCCTGGCACACATCGATGTGGGGGGAGGCATCGGCATCCAGTACCGCGACGAGAAACCGCAGCCGATCGCGGATTTCGTCGCAGGGGCGGTCGCCGCCCTTGGCAGCCGGCGCGAAACGCTGATTTTCGATCCCGGACGTTCCATCGTTGGAAACGCCGGCGTGCTGCTGACCCGCGTCGAATACGTGAAGCCCGGCCCCGCCAAGAACTTCCTGGTGGTCGATGCGGCGATGAACGATCTGCTTCGTCCGGCGCTGTACGACGCTTGGCACGAAATCCGGGCGGTGCGCGAGTCGCAGACGGAGACTGCCGCCGAACTCTACGACGTGGTCGGACCCGTATGCGAAAGCGGTGATTTTCTGGCGCGGGAACGGCGGCTGGCCGCGCGCCAGGGCGATCTCCTCGCGGTGATGTCGGCCGGAGCCTACGGCATGAGTATGAGCTCGAACTACAACTCGCGACCCCGCGCCGCCGAAGTGCTCGTGGACGGCGATCGGGCATATCTCGTGCGCAGCCGCGAGACGATCGAGAATCTCTTTGCCTTGGAACGGACATTGCCGTAGATTCATCGCCCGGCGTGTGGAAAGGCCGGATGGAGTCGCAAGCGTGAACGTTTGGCCGTCCCGTCCCCGGCGCGCGAAATGATCCTCACATGGGAGCGCCGTTTGCCGCTTCTGGCGCTTGGCGGTCTATTCCTCGCCGCCACCGCCGTGACGGCGCTCGTGTACCTCGGCGGCGACATTCGCGCGACCGAGAATAAGCCGCCGGCCGGCCCGCCACCGGTACCCGTTTCGATCGCGGTGGCCGCCGGGCGTACGGTGCCGGTCTACGTACGGGCGATTGGCAATGTCGACGCCTACTCCACGGTGGCGCTCAAGGCCCGCGTGGACGGCCAGATCGTCGAGGTCGGATTCCGAGAGGGGCAGGCGGTGCGGCGCGGCGAAGTGCTCTTCCGCCTCGACGCAAGACCGTTCGTCGCGGCGCTACGCCAGGCGGAGGCAAACGTCGCGCGCGACACGGCGAACCGCGATCAGGCGCGCTCACAGGAACGGCGTTATCTCGATCTGCTGGAGAAGAACTTCGTCTCCAAGGAGGCCTACGCGCAGTTCCGCACGAATGCCGAGACCGCCGAAGCGCAGCTCAAGGCGAGCCAGGCGGCCCTGGAGACGGCGCGCCTCAATCTCGAATACTGCACGATCCGTTCACCCATCGACGGTTTCGTGGGGCGCATCATGCTGCAGCTGGGGAACCTGGTAAAAGCGAACGACACCAACCCGCTCGTCGTCATCAATCAGGTCAGGCCGGTGTACGCGACCTTCGCCGTTCCGGAACAGAATCTCGTCCAGTTGCGCCAGCACATGGCGCAGGGACCACTCGAGGTGACGGCGAGCAGCTCGGACGCCGCGGGCACGCTGCTTGCGCGCGGCCGCCTGGTGTTCATCGACAATGCCGTCGATACCAGCACCGGAACGATCAAGCTGCGCGCACAGTTCGACAACACCGATCTGGCCCTGTGGCCTGGCCAGTTCGTCACGGTCAGGGTCAAGCTCTACGATCAGAAGGATGCGGTGGTCGTGCCCTCCGCCGCGGTGCAGACCGGTCCCCAAGGTGAGTACGTGTACGTGCTCAAGCCCGACTCGACCACCGAAGTGCGTCGCGTGACGGTGGCGCGTAGCGAGGGCGACGAGACGATCATTGCAAAGGGCGTGAGCGCGGGCGAGAAAGTCGTCACGCGCGGTCAGCTCCGGCTTCAGCCGAATTCCAAGGTCGTCGTGCGGCCGGACGCGTCGTGAACCTGTCCGCGCTATTCGTACACCGGCCGGTGATGACCGTGCTGGTCATGGCCGGCATTCTAATTTTTGGGATCGCGGCGTACCGCCTGCTGCCGGTGAGCTCGCTCCCGAACGTCGATTTCCCAACGATCCAGGTAAGCGGCGAGTTGCCAGGAGCGAGCCCCGAAACCATGGCCTCGGCAGTCGCGACCCCGCTCGAGAAGCAGTTCTCCACGATCGCCGGAATCGACTCGATGACTTCGGTGAGCGGCCAGGGCATCACGCAGATCACCATTCAGTTCGCGCTCGATCGGGACATCGACGCGGCCGCCCAGGACGTGAGCGCGGCGATCGCCACGGCCGCCAAGCAGCTGCCTCCGACCATGACCACGCCGCCGTCTTTCCGCAAGGTCAATCCAGGCGATTTCGCCATCTTCTACCTTGCGCTGACCTCCGACACGCTACCGCTGTCGACGGTGGACGAGTACGCCGAGACCTTCCTCGCGCAGAGAATATCGACGATCAGCGGGGTCGCCCAGGTGCAGGTATTCGGGCAACAGAAGTACGCCGTGCGCGTCCAGGTCGATCCGAACGCGCTCGCTTCGCGCGGCGTCGGCATAGACGAAGTTCAGCAGGCGATCGCCAATGCGAACGTCAACCTGCCGACCGGGACTCTGTACGGCCAGCAGCGCCTGTTTGCGGTGCAGGCGAGCGGCCAGCTGTATGACGCGGCAGCCTATCGTCCGATCATCGTCACCTACCGAAACGGCGCCCCCATCAGGCTCAACCAGCTCGGGCGCGTGATCGACGGCGTGCAAAGCGACAAGGTGGCGGCCTGGTTCAACAACAAGCGGGGCATCGTGCTCGCGATCTTCCGCCAGCCTGGCACCAATACGATCGAGGTCGTCGACTCGATCCGCAGGCTGCTCCCGACCTTTCGCGCCGAGGTGCCCGCGGGCATCGGCATGCAGGTGCTGTTCGACCGCTCCGTGACAATCCGCCAGTCGGTCGAGGAGGTGCAGTTCACGCTACTGCTCGCGCTCGCGCTCGTCGTCATGGTGATCTTCCTGTTCTTGCGCAATCTGTCCGCCACCTTGATACCGAGCGTCGCACTTCCAATGTCGATCGTCGGTACGTTTGCCGTCATGTACGCGCTCGGCTACAGCCTGGACAACATCTCGTTGATGGCCCTCACGCTTTGCGTCGGGTTCGTCGTGGACGATGCGATCGTGATGCTCGAGAACATCACGCGCCACATGGAAGCCGGCAAGAACCGCATGCAGGCGACGCTCGACGCCTCGAAGGAAATCGCCTTCACGATATTGTCGATGACCCTGTCGCTTGCCGCCGTATTCCTTCCGGTACTCTTCATGGGCGGCATTCTCGGCAGGCTGCTGCACGAGTTCGCGGTGACCATCATCGCCGCCGTGCTGATCTCCGGGTTCGTATCGCTTACGCTCACGCCGATGATGTGCGCCCGGATTCTGCGTCCCGAGCACGAGCGAGCGCACGGCGGCCTCTACCTGGCATTCGAGCGTGGATTCGACGCCATGCGCGACGTGTACCGCGAGACCCTTTCGTGGTCGCTGCGCCACGCGCGCTTTGTCGTGCTCCTGTTCGCCGCTATCGCGGTCGCGACGGGTTTCATGTTCAAGCACATGCCCAAGGGGTTTCTCCCCGCCGAGGATACCGGTCAAATATTCTGCTTCACGGAGGCGCCGCAGGACATCTCCTTTGATGCGATGGCGAAGCTGCAGCAGCAAGTCGCCGGCATCATCCGCGAGAACCCGAACGTCGAGGGGGTCATGTCGTTCATCGGTGCGGCGGGACTCAATTCTTCCCTCAACCTCGGGCGCCTGTTCATCACGCTCAAGCCGCACTCGGAGCGCGTGTCGGCGGACGAAGTCATTCGGCAGCTGCGTCCTAAGCTCGCGAACCTCGTCGGGATCAAGGCTTATCTACAGAACATTCCGACGATCCGCGTCGGCCTGCTCACCAAAAGTCCCTACCAGTTCGTGCTGCGCAGCACGAGCACGGAGGAGCTGTATCACTGGGTCCCGATCATCGAAGCGAAGCTGAAGACCCTGCCCAGTCTGGTTGACGTCACGAGCGATCTGCAGATACGCCAACCCCAGGTGCTGATCGAATTCGACCGGGAAAAGGCTTCGGCCCTCGGCGTCACGGTTCAGCAAATCGAATCCGCGCTCGGCACGGCTTACGGATCGCAGCAGGTATCGACGATCTACACGGCCACGAACCAGTACTGGGTGATCCTCGAGGTCGAGCCCCGCTTCCAGGCCGACCCGTCAGCGCTGCCGCTGCTCTATATCCGCTCAAAGTCGAGCGCTCTGGTCCCCCTGACCGCCGTCACCAGCCTCTCCTACGGCGTCGGCCCGCTTTCGGTGAGCCACCTCGGCCAACTGCCGTCGGTCACCATCTCCTTCGATCTCGCGCCGGGGGTTTCGCTTTCCCAGGCCATCGAGCGCGTTCGGGCCCTCACAGCCGACCTCCAGGTGCCGCCCACGCTGAGCGGCAGCTTTTCAGGTACCGCGCAGGCGTTCGAGGCATCGCTACAAGGGATGGGGGTGCTGCTTCTTCTGTCGATCGTGGTGATCTACCTCGTGCTCGGCATCCTGTACGAAAGCTACATCCATCCGCTCACCATCCTCTCGGGCCTGCCGACCGCGGGCCTCGGGGCGCTGGTCACCTTGTGGGCGTTCGGCATCGATTTGAACATGTATGCCTTCGTGGGCATCATCATGCTGGTGGGTATCGTCAAGAAGAACGCGATCATGATGATCGACTTCGCGATCGAAGCGCAGCGCCAGCACGGCAAGTCTCCGCAGCAGGCGATCTTCGAGGCCTGCATCGTCCGCTTTCGCCCGATCATGATGACCACGATGGCCGCCCTGATGGGCAGCCTGCCGATCGCCCTTTCGCTCGGCATAGGCGGCGAAGCCCGCCGGCCCCTCGGGCTCGCGGTGGTCGGCGGCCTGGTGTTTTCCCAGATTCTCACGCTCTACATTACCCCGGTCATCTACCTGTACTTCGAGCGGCTGCAGGGCTGGCTATACGGGCGCGGCGGCGCCGCGACCGCCGGGGCTGCCGCGCCTGCCGCAGCGCTCGCCCCGAGACAGCCGGAGTAACAAGATGGCCGCCCAGGAAACCCGCAACATGGCGCTGTTCTGCGATTTTGAGAACATTGCCCTCGGCGTGCGCGACGCCAAGTACGCGCAGTTCGACATCAGCCGCGTGCTCGAGCGCCTGTTGCTCAAGGGCAGCATCGTGGTCAAGAAGGCGTACTGCGACTGGGAGCGCTACAAGGAATTCAAGTCGGCGATGCACGGCGCCTCGTTCGAGCTGATCGAGATTCCTCACTTGCGGCAATCCGGTAAGAATTCGGCGGACATCCGCATGGTCGTCGACGCGCTGGACTTGTGCTACACCAAGTCCCACGTCGACACGTTCGTGATCATCAGCGGCGATTCGGACTTCTCGCCGCTCGTTTCCAAGCTGCGCGAAAACGCCAAGGTGGTGATCGGCGTCGGGGTGAAGAATTCGACCTCCGACCTGCTCATTGCCAATTGCGACGAATTCATCTACTACGACGACCTCGTGCGCGAGGAAGAGGTGAAGCGGCGCGCGGCGCGCAAGAGGAAAGAGGCACGGCCCGCGGCCAACGTCAAAGAACCTGCGGAAGGTGACGAAAAACAGCAGGAGGCGATGGAGCTGTTGCTCGAGACGGTCGATGCGCTGATCGCCGAGCGCGGCGAGAGCGAGAAGATCTGGGGCTCGATGGTCAAGCAGACGCTCAAGCGCAGGAAGCCCGGCTTCAACGAGTCCTACTACGGCTTCCGCGCCTTCTCCGACCTGCTCGAGGAGGCCGAAAAGCGCAAGCTCGTCGCGCTCGAGCGCGACGAAAAGTCCGGCGGCTACGTCATCCGCCGGGCCTGAGCGCGCGGGTGCGCTCCGTGCGCGCCTGCAGCGCCTTGGCCAGTCGATAGCCGAGCAGCAGCCCGAACAGCACGGCGTAGAGCTTGGGTTCGCCGGTATTGTTCTTGGCCAGCTTGAACCACCAGAAGTGAAATACGGCCACTACGGCGACCAGATACACCAGCCTGTGCAGGGCCTGCCAGCGCTTTGCGCCCAGGCGCTTGGCCATGCGGTTGGTGGAGGTCGCGGCCAGCGGGATCATCAGCGTGAGCGCAGTCATTCCCGCGAGCACGAATGGATGCTTCACTACGTCCTTCGCCACCGCGTCCAGGCTGAAATTGTTGGTGAGCCACAGATAGCAGGTGAAATGCAGCGTTGCGTAGCCGAAGGCGTACAGCCCAAGCATGCGCCGGAAGCGTGCGAGCTCGGCCCATCCCGTCAGCCTGCGTAGCGGCGTGACTGCGAGCGTGAACAGCAGGAAGCGCAATGTCCAGAGCCCGGTGGTCCAGATCAGCGTCTGCTCCGGGTTGGGCCCGAGCTGCACCGCGAACGCGCGCCATATCAGCGACGCCAGCGGCATCAGGCAGAGCACGAACAGCGCCGGCTTGAACCAGCGCGACTGCAATATCGCGCGCCGCAGGCGCAGCGTGCCGCTCGCCGCGGCCGCGCGCGGGCTCGGTGACGCAATTGCGCTCGTCGCGGCCTGACGCACGGACGCTGGTCCTCGCGGCACGCGCTCAGAAGTCTTTGGTGAGATCCATGCCCGCGTACAGCTGAGCCACCTGCTCGCCGTACCCATTGAACATCTTCGTCGGTATGCGCGGCGCGAACAACCCGCCGAAGGCTCCGCCCTCTCCGATGCGCCGCTCCGTCGCCTGGCTCCAGTTCTGCGGGCTGACGTTGGGATTGACGTTCGAGTAGAACCCGTACCAGTCGGGCACGGCGCGCATCCACGAAGTAACGGGCTGCTGCTCGACCAGACGAATGCGCACGATCGACTTCGCTCCCTTGAAGCCGTATTTCCAGGGAATGACCATGCGCAGCGGTGCGCCGCTTTGGTTCGGCAGCACCTCGCCGTACAGGCCGAACGTCAGCAGCGCGAGCGGATGCATCGCCTCGTCCATTCGCAGTCCTTCGCGGTAGGGCCATTCCAGCACCGGGTCGCTCTGCCCCGGCATCTGCGCCGGGTCGAGCAGGGTGACGAATTCGACGTACTTTGCCTTGCCCGTAGGCTGCACCGCGCGCAGCAGATTCGACAGGGGGTAGCCGATCCACGGCATCACCATGGACCAGGCTTCCACGCAGCGGTGACGATAGATGCGCTCCTCCATCGGCGCGAGCTTCAGCAGCTCGTCGATGTCGAAACTGCGCGGTTTGAGCACCTCGCCTTCGACCACGACCGTCCAGGGGCGCGTGCGCAATTTGCCTGCATATTCGGCAGGGTCGCTCTTGCTCGTGCCGAACTCGTAGAAGTTGTTGTAGCTGGTGACGTCCTTGTACGGTGTCGGTTTTTCGATGGTGCCGAACGGACCTGGCCGGGCGGGCAGCTTCTGCGCCGTGCCGGCCTGCGCCTCCCCGGGCAGCAACGGCGCGAGCAGACCCAGCGCAACCGCCTGCCTGAGAAAGTCTCGGC
Source organism: Burkholderiales bacterium (assembly GCA_035624675.1). GTDB lineage: Bacteria > Pseudomonadota > Gammaproteobacteria > Burkholderiales > SG8-39 > DAHVFK01. Next base: position 27,820 of record DASPRB010000232.1, on the reverse strand, counting down.
GGCGCAGGTATACCGATCGCGGCGTGATCTCCGAAGGCGTGATATCAGAAGGCTTGCGGATCAGCATGGGCAGTCTCCTTGCCGCATTGAGTCGCGCGGAATCGTCGCGAACTTACAGCCCGATGATACGCGCGGCGCCTTTCAGCAGCGCGTCAGGGATTCAGCTGCTTGTAGACCAGATTCGCCACATTTAGCAACTCGGATCGATCAAGGTCGGAGGTGGACAGCGCATAGCCGAAGTTGCGATCGATCCAGTAGAACACCCGCACGCCGCCCTCGCGCGCGAAGCGAAATGCCGTGTCGCGGTGGTCTGCCGCCTCAATGCGCACGTAGAGCGTCACACGCTGTCCCTTCGCGCCCTGATACATGAACTGCGCCACCGGCGCGGGGTTGACGCCGGTCGCCGGATCGCCGTCGCCCGGCAAGAGGCGCCCACCCACGAGCTTCAATCCGGCTCGGTCCAGCACCGGCACGTGTAACGGTGCGCCGAGCCGCTTTGACAGCCAGGCGACCAGATGCGCCTCCTGATCGGCGCCGACCTCCACGGGGTGGCGGATTTCGGGCGAATACGTCACGTGCGCGACCGCGGCGCGACGCGCCATCGACATGCCCTCGCCCTGCGCCACGCGCACCGGCGCCTGCAAGGCGCGCAGTTGCCAGCCCGCCAATACCCCAAGCGCTGCTCCGAGCGCGACCCAGCCTGCCACGCGGGCGATGGCGCGTGAGCGTCCTCCTCCGCGCATCGCCGCGCGCAGCCTTTCTGGCACGGGCTCGTCCAGCACCGGATCGTACAAGGCATGCAACATGTCACGTTGCGCGCGATAGCCCGCGATGCGCTCAGCGTCTTCCGGGCGCGTCGCGAGCCACGCCTCGACTTCCGCCCGACGCGCGTCTGCGAGGCGTTCGTCGGCGTACGCCTGCAGATCGGCTTCAGTGACGGGTTGATTCGACGTCATCGCCTCGCCTCACTTGACGACCTTCAGCTTCGTGGTTGCCGGCAGGCCGAACATCATCGCACGCAGCTTCTCGCGAGCGCGCGATAGGCGCGACATGACCGTGCCGATCGGGATTCCCAGCGTGCGCGCGACGTCATCGTAGCTCATGTGTTCCAGCGCCACGAGCAGAAGAACCTCGCGCTGCTCGTCAGGCAGACGCACGATCGCCCGATTCAGATCGCGCAGAGCGAGCGCGTCGCCCTGGGTGCCGCGTTGCGCCATCTCCGGCATCTCCTCGTCGAGCGGATCGGTGCCGCGCGCCGCGCGCAGCCGATTGACGTGCACGTTGTGCATGACGGTAAACAGCCACGCGCGCAGGTCCGTGCCTTCGCGGTACAGATGAAACTTAATCAACGCGCGCTCGAGCGTGTCCTGCACCAGGTCGTCGGCTGTAGCGCGATCGCCCACCAGCGCGCGCGCGTAGCGACGCAGGCGCGGGATCAGCTCGACGATTGCATGCCGTTCCGCCATGCAGCCATTATCCCGCGCGCGCTTCAGGGCGGCGGCGCGCGCGGTTACGTCCGCGCCACGTGCCAGATGCCGCGGAATCCGTCGCCCGACTTGTCGCCCGGTTTCTCGTCCTTGATCCAGCGGTAGAGCGGCTTGCCCTTGTAGGCCCACTGCCGGCTGCCGTCCTGGCGGGTGACGATCGTCCAGTCGCCGCTCGGGGAGGCGTCCGCATCGGCCGCGAGCGGCGGCCAGTTCTGCGCGCAGGGCCCGTTGCAGTTGCTCTTGCCGCCGCCCGTTGGATCGTTATCGAAGGTGTACAACGTCATGCCGGCTTTGTCGGTCAGCACGCTTTCGGCGACGCGCACGTCGGCCGGATTGCCCATGCTCGCGCAGCCCGCCGCGAGCGCGATCAGCCCCGCGGCAATCGTGACTTTTAAACGCCTGCTCATCGGATTCTCCCTGGGTCGATGCAACTAGCCCGTAAACAAGCGGACGGGGCAACTTATTCCGCCCCGCTCAGAGCGGCGCCCGCATACCCCAGGATGCGACGAGCGTTTCCGCCGCGTTCAAGAACTCTTCGCTGCGACTCGGATGATTGAAAGAGATTCGCGCCAGACGTTCGAGCAAAGGCATGGGTGCGCTTCCCGGGTCGGCGAGATGGATGAGCTCGCCTGCCGACGCTCCCACGATCTCGCAGCCTAGCAGCGAGCCGGCGTCTTGCGCGACCAGCAGGCGCACGTAGCCCTCGGGCTCGTCCTCCCCGAGCGCCGCCGGATTGACAGCGAACGCCGAGAAGCCGACCGCGTATTCCGTGTCCGCGTAGTCGAGCTCGTCTTCGCTTGCGCCTGCGCGCGCGAGCTCGAGTGCGGAGTAGATCACCTCCGGCACCCAGGCGCGCTCGCTGCGCCGCGCTCCCGCGCGGACGATATTCGCCACCGCGACGGTGGCCTCTGCAAGCGCGTGATTCGCGGTCATCGCGGGATTTGCGCAGTCGCCGATCGCGAAGACATGGCTCGCCGAGGTACGCTGCGCGTCGTCGACGACGATGAATCCGTCGGGGGTCGTGCGCACGCCCGCGAGCTCGAGTCCAAGCGCATCGGTATTGGGCCGACGCCCCGTGCCCGCCAGCACCCAGTCGAACCGTTCGCGCACGCCGCCGCGCAGCTCCAGCACCACACCGTCGCCATCCGAGTGCACACGCTCCGGCCGACTATCGGTGCGCGCACGCATGCCCTGCGCGGCGAGGGCATCGCGCAGCCGCTTGCGCGCCGTGGCGCTGAAATGCGCGCGCGCGAGCGGCTCGTGGCCGGTCAGCCACAGCACTTCGAAGCCAAGGCGCGGCAGGATGAAGGCCATCTCCGTGCCGACGGTGCCGCTGCCGAGCAGCGCGATGCGTCTTCCGGCGGGCAGCGGAGCCTCGAACAGCTCGTCCGTAGTGAGGACGCGCGGCACACCGCGCAACGTTTCGGGGAGCTGGGGGCGCGAGCCAGTCGCGAGCACGAAGTTCCGCGCCGCGACGACCTCATCGCCGAGCGCAACGCGCTCGCGGTCCACGAAGCGCGCGGCGCCCGCAAGGCGCTTCACACCAAGGCGTGCGAGGTAGTCGAGGTAGCTCGCGCGCACGGTCTCCACCACCACGCGCTGGTGTCGCCACGCTGCCTCGGGGTCCGCCTGCAGCGTCGCAAGCAGGCCGCGTGCGGCAAAGGCCTCGGCGGCGCGCGCGATGCGCGCGGTGTGATACCAGTCCCTTTTGGGCACGCAGCCGCGGTTCAGGCAGGCGCCGCCCCAGGAATCCTTCTCGGCGATCGCGACGGACAGTCCCCGCTGCGCGGCCAGCACCGCCGCCCGGTAGCCGCCCGGGCCCGACCCGATGACCAGCAGATCGAACATGGGCTGCGAAGTCCGAGGCCCCGCCCGCCCGCGCAGCGCAGTCTTCGGCTAGCGCAGGCCCGCGACGTACTGCGCGAGTCCCTTGATCTCGTCGTCGGTCAGGTGCGCTGCGACGCCGCGCATCATGCCGTTGGGATCATTGGCGCGCGTACCCGCACGAAACGCCTTCAGCTGTGTCTCGACGTAGTCCGCGAATTGGCCGGCGATGCGGGGATATTGAATGGGATTGCCGGCGCCCGTCGGGCCATGACAGCCCGCGCAAGCCGGCACGCCGCTCTGCAGGTTGCCGCCGCGATACAGCTTCTGCCCCAGCGCCGCGAGGTCCTTGTCGTGCGCCCAATCGGGGCGCAGCGTCTGGCCTGCGAAGTATGCCGCGACGGCCTGCATGTCGCCGTCCGAAAGATTGGCGACCATGCCGTTCATGATCGCGTTCTCGCGCAGCGGCTTCTCGCCGTCTTGCGACTTGAAATTGCTCAGTTGCCTGTACAGGTATTCCGGGAACTGCGCCGCGAGCTTCGGGTTTGCGGGGGCAACGCTGTTGCCGTCCGGGCCGTGGCATGCCGCGCAGACCGTCGTGGCAATCTGCTGGCCCTTGGCGAGATCGGCCTTCGCGCCATTCTGGGCGAACGCCGCGCCCGCCGAAAGCAGGGCCACGCCAACGCTCGCCGCCAGTACTCGAATCATTCGCCTACTCCCTCGGTTCCCGGTCAAAGCGGGCAATTTTATTACAATTCCCGGCTCATACGACTGAATATGAGCGCGTTTTCACAGGCTTCGTTCGCCGTTTCCGCGGCTACGCTCGACCAGCTTCCGGCCGAGGGTCCGCCTGAGGTCGTCTTCGCGGGCCGTTCCAACGTGGGCAAGTCGAGCGCGATCAACGCGCTTACGGGACGTCGGCGGCTGGCGTTCGTGAGCAAGACTCCAGGGCGCACGCAGACGATCAATTTCTATGACCTGGGCGCGATCGGACGGCTGGTCGATCTGCCCGGATACGGCTATGCACGGGTGCCCGAGCCAGTGCGAACGCAGTGGGACGCGCTGGTCGGCGGCTACCTGAGAGCGCGCGCGTCGCTTGCGGCAGCGGTGGTGATCATGGATGCGCGCCATCCGTTCACGCCGCAGGATATAGGTCTCCTGAAATGGCTCGCGCCGCTCGGCGTCAGGCTGCTCGTACTGTTGTCCAAGTCCGACAAGCTCTCCCGCCGGGAGCGTGTTGCGGCGCTCGCTGAGGGCCGGCGCCGGCTCACGGCCTGCGCACCCGGGAGCGAGTTGCGCCTGATTTCCAGTCTCACCCGCGAAGGCGTTGACGAAGTGCGTGCGCTGCTCGAACGCTGGCTGCGCGACGCCCGCCACGCTGTCGAAAATAAAAAAGCCCCCGGTAAAGGGGATATAAACCGGGGGCGGAAACGCCTTAATGAGAATTAAGGCACCCGCTCAGGGAGGAGAAGCGGGAGACGATTGGCATCGTCTAACGGTAAGATGAGCCCGCGCGAGAAAAGTTCCCACGCCGAATTTCTCTTGTGAATCAATGCCACATGGAGTGTGCGGCAATGAACGTGTACGGCAGCTTCCCGGCGGTGCGCATGCGACGCATGCGCCGCGACGATTTCTCGCGCCGCCTGATGCGAGAGCACGTCCTCACCACCGACGATCTTATCTACCCCGTGTTCTTGCTCGACGGCGCGCGGCGCACCGAGAAGGTGCCCTCCATGCCGGGCGTGGAGCGCATGACCATCGATCGGTTGCTCCCGGTCGCCGAAGCCTGCCTCGAGCTGCGCATCCCGGCGCTGGCGCTCTTCCCCGTCATCGAGGCCCGGCTCAAGGCGCCCGATGGGCGCGAAGCCTTCAACGCGAAGGGCCTGGTGCCACGCGCGGTGGCCCAGTTGAAGAAGCGCTTCCCCGAGCTCGGCGTCATGACCGACGTGGCGCTCGACCCGTACACCTCGCATGGGCAGGACGGGGTTATCGACAAGACCGGCTATATCCTCAACGATGTGACGCTGGACGTGCTGGTCAAGCAGGCCCTCGCGCAGGCTGCGGCCGGGGTCGACATCGTCGCGCCGTCGGACATGATGGACGGCCGCATCGGCCGCATCCGTTCGGCGCTCGAGAGGGCCGGGCACATCCACACCAAGATCATGGCTTACTCGGCCAAGTACGCTTCCGGCTTCTATGGGCCGTTTCGCGATGCCGTGGGTTCGGCCAAGAACCTAGGTAAGGGCGACAAGAAGACCTACCAGATGGACCCGGCGAACTCGGACGAAGCGTTGTGGGAGGTCGGGCTCGACCTCGCCGAGGGCGCCGACATGGTGATGGTCAAGCCGGGGATGCCGTACCTCGATGTGCTCAGGCGCGTGAAGGACGAGTTCAAGGCGCCGACATTCGTCTACCAGGTGAGCGGTGAGTACGCCATGCTGCGCGCCGCGATCGCCAACGGCTGGTTGCCCGAGTCGTGCATCATGGAGGCGCTGCTCGCGTTCAAGCGTGCCGGCGCCGACGGCATCCTGACGTACTTCGCGCTGGATGCCGCGCGCGCGCTGAAGGGCTAGCCGAACACCAGCGCCACGCCGTGCGCATCGCCCGCGCCGATGGCGAACGAGCCATCGGACAAAGCGATCAGCTTCGCGCCGCCGCGCCGCAGGACGGCCGCCGCGGCGGCTCGGTCCGCGACGCGCAGGAACAGGGCGGCCACCATGGGCCGAACACGCGTGGGCAGCTCTACCCCGGACAGCCGGCGACCAAGCTTTCCGCGCGTTGTGAGCGCGATCGGCGCGCTGCCGGTAGCGACGAGTACGCCTTCGTCGATTTGCGTCGGCACGGCATCGAACAGCCGGCCGTAGCCCTGCGCCGCAGCGACGACATCCTCGGCGACGACCGCTACCGCCGCCAGCCCGATGACGCCGAGCGGGTGAGTCTGGTATTCCGGACGCCACACCAGCTCGCGCGTGTAATGCTGGCAAAGGAAACTGCGACAGCCGGGCGTCAATGCCGGTGGGAGCTGCACGATGCGGAACGACGCGTCGCGCTCACCCTCGGCGAGTCGCACCGGGCGCGAAAAGTCTAGCGGAGGATCGGCCGCGATGCCGGCTGCCGCAAGCTCGGCGTAGGCCGCGTCGGCGCTGCCGGTGGCGAGCGCCAGGGCGGCGAGTCCTTCGCCTTTCGCCAGGAAGTCGGCGTAGTAGCCAAGCGCCGGATGCGGCTGGGGCAGCGCAAGCAGCTCGATGTAGTCCGAGCCGAACATGATGCAGTGGTTCGCCGAGCCGAGCGTATGGAAGCCGCGCGGCGTGAGGCCGAAGCCGAGGCGCTCGTAGGTGCGCTGCGCGCCGTCGAGATCGCGCACCGCGATGACCACGTGATCGATCCCGCGGATCGCGCGTCGCATCTCAGGGTGCCGCTGCGAGGTCCAGCGTCTTCAGGAAGCGCTCTGCGTCCTGGTAACCGATCACGCGCAGACCCCGGATCTCGCGCCCCTGAGCATCGAAGAATATGATCCCGGGCGGACCCACCAGCGAAAAACGCTTGAGCAGCAGCTTCTGGCGCTCCGTACTCTCCGTCACGTCGGCGCGCAGCAGCAGCATCCCGTCCATGCGCGCGCGCACACGCGGGTCGCTGAAGGTAAAGTTCTCCATCTCCTTGCACGACACGCACCAGTCGGCGTAGAAATCGAGCATCGCCGGCCTTCCGGGAGCGCGCAGCGCAGAGTTCAGTTCGGTGAGCGACGCAACGGGTTGCCATTTGAGCGGCGCTACGGCCGGCACGCTGCCCGATGCAATCCCGGCGAGCGGGCGCAGCGGGTTGCGGTTGCCGGCGAGCACGCCGACGAGCAGCGCGAGTCCCGCCACCAGCGAAAACACGCCCGCGCCCTTCCACAGCCGCGCGTAGCCCGACGCATCCGCCGGCAGCGGGTCGATCGCGCGCAGGAACATCGCCGAGCCGACGAGCAGCGCAGCCCACAGCAGCATCTGTACCGCGGGCGGGATCACCGGCGAGACGATCCACACGGCGACCGCTAGCAGCAACACGCCGAAAAATTTCTTGACGCCATTCATCCACGGGCCCGCCTTTGGCAGCAGCGCACCCTCGGAAACGCCGACCACCACCAACGGTACGCCCATGCCAATTGCCATCGAGAAAAGCGCGATTCCGCCCCGCGCGACGTCCTGTGTCTGCGAAATGACAAGCAACGCTCCCGCGAGGGGCGCGGTGACACAGGGGCTCACGACCAGCGCCGAGAGAATCCCCATCGCGGCCACCGACGCGACGTGTCCGCCCCGTAGTTTCTGGTGCGCGCGCGAGACGTGATGGTGCAGGAACGCCGGAAGCTGCAGGTCGTGGAATCCGAACATCGACAGCGCCAGCCAAACGAACACTAGCGCAAAGGCGCCGAGCACCCAAGGATTCTGCAGCGCCGCCGTGACGATCGAGCCCGAGTAGGCTGCCGCAATTCCTGCGCCCGTGTAAGTGACCGCCATGCCGAGCACATAGGAAACCGAAAGTACGAAGGCGCGCGGCTTGTTCAGGGTCTTGCCTTCGCCCGCGATAATGCCCGACAGGATTGGTACCATGGGCAATACGCACGGCGTGAACGTGAGCAGGACTCCGAAACCGAGGAAGCTCATGATCACGACCCAAATGTTGCCCTGGAACAGGGCCGCGATATCGCGGTCGCTTGCGAAGAGCGAGAAGCGCGGCTCGGGCGGCACCGCGCGCCCGCCCTGCGAGAGCGCGAGTGTGCCCCCGCCCGCTGCACTGGCGCCGGCTGCGGCGAGCTGGATCGTCGCCTTGGAGTCCATCGGCACGTAGCACACCCCGATATCGGCGCAGCCCTGCGACCGCACGCTCAGCTGCAGCGTGCGCGCCGCGCCCGCGTCCACCGGGATGCGGATGTCAACCTGCTTGCGGTAGGTCTCCACCTCGCCGAAGAATTCGTCTTTCTTCCGGATCCCCGGCGGGAACTCCGGCGCACCGAGGGTGACGCCGGGCGGCGCATCCAGCTTGAAGCGGAACTTGTCGCGATACAGATAGTAGCCGTCGGCGATCGCGAAGCTCACTTCGATCGACTTCGCGTCGAGCGCGTGCGCCGAGAACTGGAATGCCTTCTCGGGCTCGAGCAGATCGTCGGACGAAGGGGCGAGCTTGAGCTGCGCCACTGCGTGCGCCGCCGCGAGGCACAACACGAGCGGGAAAAGGCGGATCCAGGCTCTCATGCGGGGCGCGTCTCGCTCTCCACCCAGTCGAGGTACGGGGCCAGCCCGCGCTCGATTGGGACCGCGACGACTTCCGGAAGTTCGTAGGGATGAGCAGCGCGGATCGCCTGTTCCAGCGCGCCATAGCGCTCGGCGGTGGTCTTGATGAGCAGCGGATGTTCCTCCGCGCGCTCGAGCGCGCCCTGCCAGCGGTAAACGGAGCGGCAGGGCGCGAGGATGTTGACGCAGGCCGCGACACGCTCGGCGATCAGGTGCTCGGCGAGCCTCTCCGCGGCCGCCCGGTCGGGCAGATTGGTCAGCACGAGCAGCGCGCTCACGCGGGTGCCGCCGCGGCACGCAGGCCGTCGTATACCGTTGCATAACGCAATCGCACGCCGAGCAGCTCCTTCATTTTGCGGTTGTCCAGACGCCGCGACTCGCTCATGAACGAAAGCAGCGCAGCCGGAATTCTACCTGCAGCATCGCGGCGCGCGATGCGCGGCGGACGCGGCAGACCGAAGCGTTCGGCGACGAGATCGAGCCATTGCCCCATCTTCAGCTGGCTGTCGTCCGAAGCGTTGTACGCGCCGGGCGGCGCGTCGGATTGCAGGGCGCGCGCCGCGACGGCCGCGAGGTCATCGGCATGCACGTGGTTGGTGTAGACGTCGTCCTCGTCGCGCAGCACAGGCGTGCCGGCGCGCAGACGTTCGAGTGGCAGGCGGTCCGCGGCATAGATGCCCGGCGCGCGCAGCACGACGAGCGCGACGCCGCGCGCGGGGCACCATGCGCCGAGCTGGGTCTCGGCCGCGGCACGGCGCCGGGCCCGCTCCGACTGCGGCGCGAGCGCGCGCGTCTCGTCTACCAGTGCCCCGCCGCAGTCGCCGTACACACCGCTCGTGCTGATATAGACCAGGCGCGCTGGTAGAATGCCGCGCTCCAGGACGGTGAGAAGGTGCGTCGTTCGCGGGTCGCGCTCGCCGGTGTTCGGAGGCGGCGCACAGTGCAGCACGACGTCTGCCCAGTCGGCGAGACTCGCGAGCGTTTCCGGACGGTCGAGGTCGTATCCCTCGCTGCGTGACGCGCGGCGCACTGCCACCCCGGGCGGAAGCAGCGGCAACAAACGGCGCGCCACGTCTCCGAAACCGACGATCAACAAGCGCTTCATGCAGCCATTTTAGCCAGCCTTCACAGTGAGCAACTTCAAGGTCACCCTACAGCCGAGCGGGCACCAGTTCGAGGTCGAGGAGGGCGAGTCGATCCTCACGGCTGCCCTGCGCCACGGCTTCGTGCTGCCATATGGCTGCCGCAACGGCGCGTGCGGAAGCTGCAAGGGCAAGATCCTTTCGGGCAGCGTCGACTACGGCACCTATCAGCTGAAGGCCCTGCCGGAGATCGAGAAAAAGGAGGGCAAGGCACTGTTCTGCCAGGCCAGGCCGCTTAGCGATGTGGTGCTCGAGGCACGCACGGTCGGCGCGGTGAAGGACATCCCCATCAAGACGCTGCCCTGCCGCGTGCAGAAGATGGAGCGGCTCGCCGACGACGTGGTGGTGCTCTATCTCAAGCTTCCCGCGAACGAGCGGCTGCTTTTCCTCGCGGGTCAGTACATCGAATTTCTGCTGCGCGACGGCTCGCGCCGTAGCTTTTCGATGGCCAACGCGCCGCACGACGATGAGCTCATCCAGCTGCACGTGCGCCACGTCCCGGGAGGGCAATTCACCGATCACGTATTCGGCAAGATGAAGGAGCGCGACATCCTGCGCTTCGAGGGTCCGCACGGCACCTTCTTCCTGCGCGAAGATTCCGCCAAGCCGGTCGTGTTCGTGGCCTCGGGCACGGGCTTCGCGCCGATCAAGTCGGTGATCGAGCACGCCCTCTACGAGGGCATCGAGCGGCCAATGACGCTCTATTGGGGCGGGCGCCGACCAAAAGATCTGTACCTGGGCGTGCTGCCCGAGAAGTGGGCCGCCGAGCACGCGAACTTCAGGTACGTTCCGGTGATCTCGGACGCGCTGCCCGAGGACGGCTGGCAGGGGCGGACCGGGTTCGTGCATCGTGCCGTCATGCAGGACTTCCCCGACCTTTCCGGCCATCAGGTGTACGCCTGCGGGGTTCCGGTGATGGTGGACTCCGCGCGGCGCGACTTCGTCCAGCAGTGCGGCCTGCCCGAGGAGGAGTTCTTCGCCGACTCCTTCACAACGCAGGCCGATCTGGCTCAGCCGGCGCCTTCGCCCAAGTAGGCCTCGCGCACGCGCGGATCGGCGAGCAGGCTGCGCGCATCGGCGGCGAGCGAAATCGCGCCGGATTCCATCACGTAGCCGCGGCTGGCGATCTCGAGCGCCAGCCTGGCGTTTTGCTCGACGAGCAGCACGGTGACGCCCTGGCGCGCGATCTCGCGCACCACCTCGAGGATCTTCGCGACCAGCATCGGCGCCAGTCCCATCGAAGGCTCGTCGAGCAGCAGCAACCGCGGCCGGCTCATCAGCGCGCGGGCGATGGCGAGCATTTGCTGCTCGCCGCCCGATAGCGTTCCCGCGGTCTGACTGCGCCGCTCGCGCAGCCGCGGGAACAGGTCGTGCATGCGCTCCAGGTCCTCCGCGACAGCCGTGTCGCGGCGCGTGTACGCGCCCATGGCGAGGTTCTCCGCGACGGTGAGCTGCGGAAAGATGCCGCGGCCCTCCGGCACCAGGGCGAGCCCTCGGCGCGGCAGCTCGTGCACCGGCAGCGCGGAGAGCTCCTCGCCGGCATAGCGCACGCTGCCCACGCGGGTGGGCACCAGGCCGCAGATCGCTTTCAGGGTCGAACTCTTGCCCGCGCCGTTCGCACCGATCAGGCACACCAGCTCGCCCTCGTTCACCTCGAGGTCGATCCCCTTGACGGCGCGGATGCCGCCGTAGCGCACTTCGAGCGCTGCGACCTGTAGAAGGCTCATGGCGTCGCGGGTACTCCGAGATAGGCCTCGATGACCTTGCTATCCTGCTGTACCTCCGCCGGGAGCCCCTCTGCGATGCGAATGCCGTAGTCGAGCACCAGCACGCGGTCGCAGACTTTCATCACCAGGCGCATGTCGTGCTCGATGAGCAGCACCGTGAGCCCGCCGTCACGGATGCGCTCGATCAGCCCGCCGAGCGCGATCCGCTCCGACGGGTTCATCCCGGCGGCGGGCTCGTCGAGCGCCAGCAGCTTGGGGTCGGTCGCGAGGGCACGCGCGATCTCGAGCCGGCGCTGATCGCCGTACGGCAGGCTGCCGGCCGGGTCGTTGGCGCGAGCGCGGATCCCGACGTACTCGAGCAGCTCGAGCGCGCGCCGCTCGATGGCGCGCTCCTCTGCCTGCGTGCGGGAGTCGCGCAGGATGGCACCAAGCACTCCGGCGCGGGTGCGCACGTGGCGCCCGATCATCACGTTCTCGAGCGCCGAAAGATTGCCGAACAGGCGGATATTCTGGAAGGTGCGCGCGATCCCGCGCGCCGCCATCTGGTGCGCCTTCAGCCCGGCGAGCGGCGCTCCGTCGAAGGAGATCGCACCGGCGTCCGGCGCGTAGATGCCGGTGAGCACGTTGAAGAATGTCGTCTTGCCGGCGCCGTTCGGGCCGATGAGGCCGTAGATCTCGCCGCGGCGAATCGAGAACGATATGTCGGACAGCGCCTGCACCCCGCCGAAGCGCTTGCCTACGTCGCGCGCGACGAGCAGCTCGTTCACCTGCGCTCCGTCAATTCGCGCTTCCTCACCGCCGAGGGCAGCAGGCCCGCCGGGCGGAACAGCATTACCAGCACCATCGCAAAGCCGAACAGCAGCATGCGGATGACCTCGGGCTCGATCAGCATGCGGCCGAACAGCGCCTGCTGCACCGGCGCCACCGAGAAGCGCAGGATTTCAGGCACGAACGAGAGCAGCACCGCGCCCAGCACTACGCCCCAGACGTTGCCCATGCCGCCCAGAACGACCATCGATACCACCAGGATCGACTCGACGAGGACGAAGCTCTCAGGCGAGATGAACTCCTGGATTGCCGCGAACACTCCGCCCGCCAGCCCGCCGAAGGTCGCGCCCATCGCGTAGGAGAGTAGCTTGAGTTTCGTGGTGTTGATGCCCATCGCGCGTGCAGCGACCTCGTCCTCGCGGATCGCCTCCCAGGCTCGGCCGATGCGCGAGTTCTGCAACCTCAGGTTGATCCCGATGATCACCGCAACGAACACGATGAGCAAGTAGTAGTACTTGATCGGTCCGGAGAATTCGAGGCCGAGGATCTTCTGGTTGGTGGCGAAGTTCAGGCCGTCGAGGCGGAACGGGTCGATACGGTAAACGCCCTGCGGACCGTTGGTGATATTCACCGGCTGCGCAAGGTTGTTCAGGAAAATCCGGATGATCTCGCCGAAGCCGAGCGTCACGATGGCCAGATAGTCGCCGCGCAGCTTGAGGGTCGGAGCGCCGAGCAGGACGCCGAACAGCGCGGCGATCGCGGCGCCGATCGGCAGGATCACCCAGAACGGCAAATGCAGCCCGAATTGCGGGCTCGCGAGCAGCGCGTAGGTGTACGCGCCGACGCCGTAGAAGGCGATGTAACCGAGATCGAGCAGCCCGGCGAAGCCGACCACGATGTTCAGGCCGAGCGCGAGCATCACGTACAGCAGCGCGAGATTGGTGACGCGCACCCACGTGGTGCCGATCTGCGTCACGGCGAACGGCAGCACGATGAGCACGGCGGCGACGAGTGCGACGCCGCCCCAGAACAAAACTCCTTTGCGGCGCGCGCCCGCACTCACGCCCGGTCACCGACTCGCTCGCCGAGCAGCCCGGACGGCCGGAAGACGAGCACCAGGATCAGCACGGCGAAGGCGAATACGTCCTGGTAGTTGGAGCCGAACAGCACGAAGTGCCCGCCGCCCGCGCAGCGCGCTCCGAGCCAGCCGGAGATGACGGGATAGCTGCAAAGGTCGGTGAGACTGCCGATGTATCCCGCGCCGAGCGCCTCGACAACGCCGAGCAGCACGCCGCCCAGCATCGCGCCGGGGATGTTTCCGATGCCGCCGAGTACGGCGGCGGAAAATGCCTTCAGGCCGAGGATCGAGCCCATGGTGTACTGCGCTACGCCGTAGTAGGTGCCGACCATGACTCCGGCGATCGCCGCGAGTGCCGCGCCGATGAGAAAGGTCGTCGCGATGACGCGATTCGCATCGATGCCCATCAAACCTGCGACCTGGGGATTCTGCGCCGTGGCGCGCATCGCGGTCCCCAGGCGCGTCCGGTAGACGAGCCACGCGAGCGCAGCCATCAGCGCCACGCACGAGAGGAGGATTGCGATCTGCACGTTGGTGATCACCGCGCCCGCGAAGTTGTAGACGCGCGTGTCGATGATCTGGGGGAATGCGAGCACGTTGCGGCTCCAGACCAGCATTGCCAGATGCTGCAGGATGATCGACACGCCGATCGCGGTGATCAGGGGCGCGAGGCGCGGAGCCCGGCGCAACGGCCGGTACGCCAGGCGCTCCATTGCGTAAGCGACCAGCATGCACACCGGAATGGCGCATGCCGCGCCCGTGAGCACGACGACGAGCGGCGGCAGGCCGGAATCCGCGAGCAGGTTGATGACGCTCAAGGCCACCATGGCGCCGATCATGACGACTTCGCCATGCGCGAAGTTGATGAGCTGGATGATCCCGTAGACCATCGTGTAGCCGAGCGCGACGATGGCGTAGACAGCGCCCAGCGTCAGGCCGTTGACAACCTGCTGCAGGAAGATGTCCATCGCGGCCGAAGCCTAGCAAACGGCGCGGCCGGCGCCAAAAATGCAAACGGCACCCGAAGGTGCCGTTCGCCTCATGCCGGTAGCGAAGCGGGCTACTTGGCCCCGCCCATGCCTTTCAGGAACTCGTCGTAGGTCATCGTCTTGCCGCTCTTGACCACGGCGATCGGCGCGATCTTGCCGCTCTTCATGGAAAAGATCGTGATCTCGGCGTCTTTGCGGTCGCCCTTGGCGTCGAATTCGATGCGGCCCGTCGCGCCCATGTAGCTGATCTTGTGAAGCGTCGGCAAATACTTGGCTGGCTCCGCGGAGCCGGCCTCGCGCATCGCTTCGATGAGCAGGTTTGCCGCGTCGTAGGTGAACGGCGCGTACAGGATCGGATCGGTGTTGAATTTCGCCTTGTAGGCGTCGAGGAAAGACTTCGACGCCGCCTGCGGCGGAATGCCCGCCTGCGAGCACAGCATGCCTTCCGCGGCCTGTCCGGCGAGCTCGGCCATCTTGTCGGTGCACGCGCCGTCGCCGAAGGCGTATACCGCATCGAGGCCAAGCTCCTTGCCCTGCTTGATGAGCGGGCCGCCGGTGGCGTCCATGCCGCCGTAGAACACTGCGTCCGGCTTCTCGCCCTTGATCTTGGTGAGCACCGCCTTCCAGTCCGTGGTCTTGTCGGTCCCTTTCTCGCGCGCGAGCACCTTGATTCCCGCGGCCTTGAGCGTCTTCGCGACTTCGTCGGCGAGTCCCTGGCCGTAGGCGGTCGCGTCGTCGATCACGGCGACGACCTTCGGCTTGTCCGTTGCGGCAAGATAGCTGGCGATCGCGGGACCCTGCTGATCGTCGCGACCGACCACGCGGAACACGTTGTCGAAGCCCTGCTCGGTGAGCATCGGGTTGGTCGCCGAGCCCGTGATCATCGGAACGCCCGCCTGGTGGTAGATCGCCGAGGCCGGAATCGTCGTGCCCGAGTTGAGGTGCCCGTCCACGCCCGCGACCTTCGCATCGACGAGCTTCTGCGCCACGGTCGTGGCGACTTTCGGGTCGGCCTGATCGTCCTCGGCCAGCAGCTCGAAGTGCGCGAGCTTGCCGCCGATCATGATCTTCGCTGCGTTGGCCTGGTCGATCGCGAGGCGCGCGCCGTTCTCGTTATCCTTCCCGAGGTGCGCGATACCGCCGGTGAGCGGTGCGACGTGGCCGATCTTGATCTCGATCGTCGGCACCGCGGGCGCCTGCGCCTGCGTCTTCGCCGGTTCCGGCTTCTTCTCCTCGCCGCATCCCGCGAGAGCCAACGCGCTCGCCGCGACGAGCAACGAAATACCGAACTTGGGCTGCTGCATGGGACCTCCGCAAGATTGGCGAACTAACGGGGAAAGGATGATAGCACCGGCAAAAATGAAGAAGGCCGGGCTTGCCCGGCCTTCCTGGCGATCCTCGTTACCCGACTACTTGAGCGACAAGATCCATTCCACCAGCTTCTTGATGTCCGCATCGGGCACGGCCGAGTTCGGCGGCATCGGGATATTGCCCCAGACGCCGGAGCCGCCTTTCTTGACCTTCTCGATCAGCTTGGCCTCGGCGTCCTTCTGCCCGGCGTATTTCTTGGCGACGTCCTTGTACGCGGGCCCGACGACTTTATGGTCCACGGCGTGGCAGGCCAGGCAGTTGTCCTTCTTGGCCATGGCTTCGTCCGCCTTGGCGGGCAGCGCGGCCGCCAGGCCAACGAGCAGTAAAGGAACTGCGATGCGCTTCATCAACGACTCCTGTGCAGTGATTAAATGTCAATTAATCCTAACCGAATGCGGGCTGTTTGCAAGCAGCCTTCAACTCGGCCAGGTCCGCCACCGGCTCAAGACAAATAACGCCGCGGCACAGCCAGCCGTTGACAGGCTCCGGCCGTTCCGGCTTGTCGAGCACGGGGGGCAGGCCGGCGCTGCCGTTCGGCAGCGCGAGCACCGTCGTGTCGGGCAGCAGCTCGCGTGCCAGCTCCGCGGCCCAGCCCGCCAGCGCAACGGGCTCTCCGCGCAGCACCAACTGCGACGGCGGCGCGATCGTTTCCTCTAGGGCGATCGCCATGGCCGCAAAGCCGCCGGGATGCTGGCTCATGGTCGGGTAATACAATTCGACCGTGCGCTCGGCTGCGCGCGCGTAACGATCCTCGCCAGTCAGCGCGGCGAGCCGCCCGAGCGCCCAGGCGGCCACCGCATTGCCCGCGGGAGTTGCGTTGTCATGGCCGGGCTTGGGCCGATGGATCAGCTTTTCGTGGTCGCGCGACGTGAAGAAGAACGCACCCGCCTCACGGTCTTCGAACTGGTCGAGCAGCACCTCGGCGAGATCCTCGGCGAACTCGAGGTCGGCCGGCGAAAAGCGCGCCTGCAGCAGCTCGATCAGCGCCGCGAGCAGGAACGCATAGTCGTCGAGGTAAGCGTTCAGGTGCGCCCTGCCGTCCTTGTAGCTTGCGACGAGACGCCCGTCCTGCCACATGTGCGTGCGGACAAAATCGAGTGCCCGCCGCGCAGACACTATCCACTCGTCGCGGCTGAAGACCCGGCCGGCATGCGCCATGCCGCGCATGGCGAGCGCATTCCACGACACGAGCACCTTCTCGTCGCGCCCGGGCCGCACGCGCCGCTCTCGCGCCGCGAGCAGCTTCGCGCGCGCCGCAGCGAGCAGCGCCTCGGCGCCCGCAGGAAGCGGCTTCGCCACGCGCAGGTGCCAGGCGCGCTCCTCGAAGTTGGGCGCAGCGTCGAGACCGTAATGCGCCGTGACGACCGCGTACTCCTCGGATGTCAAGAGCGACCGGACCTCCTCGGGCATCCAGACGTAGTATTTTCCTTCCTCGTGCTCGGAGTCGGCGTCGAGGGAAGAGTAGTAGCCGCCCGCGGGCGATTGCATCTCGCGCATCATCCACGCCGCGGTTTCTTCGGCGCATTGCGCGAAGCGCGCCTCGCCGGTCGCGAGCCACAGGTCGGCGAGCAATCCCAGCAGCGGCCCGTTGTCGTACAGCATCTTTTCGAAATGCGGGATCATCCATTGCGCGTCGACGCTGTACCGGCAGAAGCCGCCGCCCAGCTGGTCGTAGATGCCGCCCTCGCACATGCGCAGCAGCGTCGTGCGGGCCATTTCGAGCGCCTGCCGGTCGCCGGTGCGCGCGTAGGCGCGCAGACACAGCTCCAGATCCGTCGGGTGCGGAAACTTGGGCGCCCCGCCGAAGCCGCCCAGGCGCGCGTCGAAGCTCGCGCGCAGGTTATCGAGCAGCGCAGCGACCGGCGCATGCTCGAGCGCCGGTCGCTGCGCAGCGGCGCGCGGCAGCATCCGCCCGAACACGCCGCGCACCTGCTCGTTCTGCTCGGCGATCTCGCGCTGCTTTTCGCGCCAGATCGCCGCGATGCGCTCGAGCAGCTCGACGAAGCCCGGCATGCCGTAGCGCGCGGTCTTCGGAAAGTACGTGCCGCCGAAGAACGGCGTGCCGTCTGGCGCGAGGAACATGGTGAGCGGCCAGCCGCCGGGACGTTGGGCGAGCATCTGGTGCGCGGTCTGGTAGATCTGGTCGAGATCCGGCCGCTCTTCCCGGTCGACCTTGATATTGACGAACAGCCGGTTCATGAGCGACGCGACCTCTGCGTTCTCGAAGCTCTCGTGCGCCATCACGTGGCACCAGTGGCAGGCCGAGTAGCCCACCGACAGCAGCACGGGCCTGTTCTCGACCCGCGCGCGCGCGAGCGCCTCCGGCCCCCACGGATACCAGTCGACCGGGTTATCGGCGTGCTGCTGCAAGTAGGGCGAGGTTTCGTGAGCGAGGCGATTCGGCATGGCATATGCTCCGGGGGCCGGATTATTGCAGTATCCGACAATGCGACCTACCAAAGACCCTCGCGCCGGGCAGGTCTTAAGCTGCTGGTTCGGGACCGGGAACGACTACGGCAAGCGGCGCAAGGAGTGGTTCCAGAAGGACGCCGCGTTCGACGCCGCGATCCGCGAGCGTTTCCTGGCGTTGCATGAGGAAGGCGCGCGCCGCGGCCTGGAGAGCTGGACAAATGCCGTCGGCGACTGCCTCGCGCTGATCGTGCTGCTCGACCAGTTCCCGCGCAACATGTTCCGCGGCAGCGCGCGCGCCTTTGCCTCGGACGCGCTCGCGCGCGATGCGGCGGGGCAAGCGCTGCAGCAAGGCCATGACCGCGGCCTGCTGCCCGTCGAGCGCATGTTCGTCTACCTGCCGTTCGAGCACAGCGAAGCGCTGCAGGATCAACTGCTGTGCCGCGACCTGATGCGACCGCTCGAGCAATTCGAGGAAACGAAGGACGTGTACGACTATGCGGTGCGACACCACGCAATCATCGCGCGCTTCGGCCGCTTCCCTCACCGCAATGAAGCGCTCGGGCGTGCGAGCACGCCGGAAGAGATCGAGTTTCTGAAGCAGCCGGGATCGGGCTTCTAGCTAGCGCCCGATGGCCGCGAGCAGCTTGGCGCGGCGCTTCAGCCACCAGCCGTACTGCTCCGGCCAGCCGCCGAAGTCGGCCTCGGTACCGAGCGCGCGCGCCGCGTGGTGCGGCCAGAACGGGTCGACGAGCGCCTCGCGCGCCACCGCGACGAGGTCGGCTGCGCCGGATTGCAGGATCGCCTCGGCCTGCGGCCCATCCAGGATCAGCCCGACCGCTTGCGTGGCAACGCCCGCCTCGCGGCGCACCGCCGCCGCGTAGGGCACCTGGAAGCCGAGCTCGCGCGGCACCATGGCCGAGGTCACCGGGCCCGAAATGCCGCCCGAGGAACAGTCGATCACGTCGACGCCGCGCGCCTTGAGCGCGCGCGCGAGCTCGACCGAGTCCTCGATCTGCCAGCCGGGGCCGCCGACGCCGTCGATCGACGAGATGCGGAAGAAAAGGGGCTTGTCGACCGGCCAGGCCGCGCGCACCGCCTCGACCACCTCGAGCGGAAAACGCATGCGGCCGGCAAGATCGCCGCCGTAGCCGTCGGCGCGCGCGTTGGACAGCGGCGAAAGGAAGCTGTGCATCAGATAACCATGCGCGCCGTGCAGCTCGACGATCTCGAAGCCGGCGCCAGCGGCGCGCCGTGCGGCGGCGGCAAAGGCGCCGATCACCTCGTCGATATCGGCGCGCGCCATGGCGCGCGGCGCGAGCCAGCCTGCCGCCGCTGGCTCCGCCGTCGGGCCGATGATCGGCCATGGGCGGTCGCCGCGCGCCGCGTCCTCCGGCCCGAGCGGTCCGTTGCCGAACCAGGGGCGCTGTATGCTCGCTTTCCGTCCCGCATGGGCGAGCTGGATCGCGGGCAGCGCGCCGTGCGCCTTCAGAAACGGTGCGATGCGGCCGAGCGCGCGCGCATGCTCATCCGACCAGATGCCCAGGCAGCCATGCGTGATGCGGGCGCGCGCCTCGACCGCGGTCGCTTCGAGAAACACGATGCCGGCGCCGCCGAGCGCGAATTTCCCGAGGTGTACCAGGTGCCAGTCCTGCGCCAGCCCGTCCACCGCCGAATAGGTGCACATCGGCGAAATGACGGCACGGTTGCGCGCGGTCGCCCCGCGCAAGGAGATCGGTGTGAACAGGAGCGGATTCATGCCCGAATTCTGGCACGCGTCCCGCCGTTGCTACAATTTCGCGCCGCATGGACATCGAGCAGGCATTCAGTCGGGACTTCGTGCCGATCGCCGACCTGATCGGCGCGCACGCGGCGCAGCAGCCGCGGCACGCGGCGCTGGTTCAAGGCGAGCGGGCGCTCGACTACGCGTCGCTCGACGCGCTCATGGACCGGGTCTCCGCGGCGCTGCAGCGCGACGGCATTAGGCCGCGCGAGGCGATCGCGATCTGCGCGGCGACCTCGATCGAATACGCGGCGCTCTTTCTCGGCGCGCTGCGCGCCGGCGTCGCGGTGGCGCCGCTCGCGCCTTCGTCGACCGCCGAGAGCATCGCAAGCATGGTGGCCGATTGCGGCGCGAGGCGCTTGTTCACCCTCGAAGGCCGGGAATTCGAAGACTGGCTCGCGCCCCCGAATGCAAAACCGGAGCCGATCGCGATCGAGCCGGACTGGCCGTTCAACATCATCTACTCGTCGGGCACGACCGGCGTGCCCAAGGGCATCGTGCAGTCGCACCGCATGCGCTGGGGCCACGTGCGGCGCGGCAGGAGTTACGGCTATGGCCTGCGCGCGGTGACGCTCCTCTCGACGCCGCTCTATTCGAACACCACGCTGGTGAGCTTCTTTCCCACGCTCGCGCTCGGCGGCACCGTCGTGCTGATGGCGAAATTCGACGTCTCGCAGTACCTCGCGCTCGCCGAGAAGCACAGTGTGACGCACACGATGCTCGTGCCCGTGCAGTACCAGCGCATCATGACGCACCCGGATTTCGACAAGTACGACCTGTCGTCCTTCCGCATGAAGTTCAGCACCAGCGCGCCGTTTCCCGCCGCGCTCAAGGCCGAGGTGCTGCGCCGCTGGCCGGGGGGCCTGATCGAGGTCTACGGCATGACCGAGGGCGGCGGCACCTGCATCCTCGTCGCGCACGAGCATCCCGACAAGTTGCACACGGTGGGGCGCCCCGCCGAGGGCCACGACATTCGCCTGATCGACGAGCACGGCCGCGAGGTCGCCTCGGGCGAGGCGGGCGAGGTGGTCGGCCACTCGCCGCTGATGATGACCAGCTACCACAACCAGCCGCAGAAGACCGCCGAAGCCGAGTGGCACGACACGGCCGGCAAGCGCTTCATTCGCACCGGCGACGTCGGCCGCTTCGACGCGGACGGATTCCTCACGCTGCTCGATCGCAAGAAGGACATGATCATCTCGGGCGGCTTCAACATCTATCCGAGCGACCTGGAAGCGGTGCTCGGCGCGCATCCCGACGTCGCCGAGGTCGCCGTAGTAGGCGTGCATTCCGAGCGCTGGGGCGAGACCCCGGTCGCGTTCGTGGTGCCGAAACCCGGTAGCGCGCCGCGCGCCGAAGACTTGCTCGCCTGGGCGAACGCCAGGCTCGGCAAGACTCAGCGCCTAGCCGATCTGCGGCTCGCGGCCGAATTGCCGCGCAGCGCGATCGGCAAGGTGCTCAAGCGCGCGCTGCGCGACGCCTATCGGCCCGCTGGCGCGGCCTCAGGCTGAGGAATCGTCGGTAATGGCGCCCTTCGAGGCGGTCGATACCAGCTTCATGTACTTCGCGAGCACGCCGCGCGTATAGCGCGGCTTGGGCGCTTTCCATTTCCTTCTTCGCGCGGCGAGTTCCTTCGCCGGGACGTTCAACTGGATGAGGCGCTTCGCGGCGTCGATGGTGATCGAGTCGCCGTTCTTCACCAGTGCGATCGTGCCGCCGACGTAGGCCTCCGGCGCCACGTGGCCGACCACCATGCCCCAGGTGCCGCCCGAGAAGCGCCCGTCGGTGAGCAGGCCGACCGACTCGCCGAGCCCTTGGCCGATGAGCGCCGAGGTCGGCGCGAGCATTTCCTGCATGCCGGGCCCGCCCTTCGGCCCCTCGTAGCGGATCACGATCACGTCGCCAGCCTTGATTTTCTTCGCCATGATCGCCTTCATCGCCGCCGGCTCGGAGTCGAACACGCGCGCCGGGCCGGTGATCGAGGTCTTCTTCAGGCCGGTGATCTTCGCCACGCAGCCCTCGGTGGCGAGGTTGCCCTTGAGAATCGCCAGGTGGCCCTGCTTGTAGACCGGATTCGACCACGAGCGGATCACTTCCTGGTCGGCGCGCGGCTCGGAGGGCACGTCCTTCAGCATTTCGGCCATCGTCCTGCCGTGGATCGTCATGCATTCGCCATGCAGCAGGCCGTGCTCGAGCAGGATCTTGAGCACCTGCGGCACGCCGCCGGCAGCGTGGAAGTCGGTGGCGACGAAGCGGCCCGAGGGCTTGAGTTCGCACAGCACGGGCACCTTGCGGCGTACGCGTTCGAAGTCGTCGATCGTCCACCGCACGCCCGCCGCGGCCGCGATCGCCAGATAGTGCAGCACGGCGTTGGTCGAGCCGCCGGTCGCCATCACGAGCGCGATCGCGTTCTCGATCGACTTCCTCGTGATGATGTCGCGCGGCCGCAGGTTCGCGTGGACCGCGCGCGCCAGCACGCGCGCCGACTCGGCCGCCGAATCGGCCTTCTCCGCGTCGGGCGAAGCCATCTGCGAGGAGCCGAGCAGGCTCATGCCGAGCGCCTCGAAGGACGAGCTCATGGTATTCGCCGTGTACTGGCCGCCGCAGGCTCCCACGCTCGGACAGGCGTTGCGCTCGATGCCGTCGAAATCCTCCTGCGACATCTTGCCCGCGGTGAAGGCGCCGACCGCCTCGAACGGGCTGACGATGGTGAGCTTCTGACCCTTCCAGAATCCCGGCTTGATGGTGCCGGCGTAAACGAAGATGCCGGGAACGTTGGTGCGCGCCATCGCCATCATGCTGCCTGGCATGTTCTTGTCGCAGCCGCCGACGCATAGCACGCCGTCCATGAGCTGGCCGTTCACGGCGACCTCGATCGAGTCGGCGATCACCTCGCGCGACACGAGCGAAAACTTCATCCCCTCCGTGCCCATGCCGATGCCGTCGGTCACCGTGGGAAAGCCGAAGACCTGCGGCTTGGCGCCGGCCTGCTCGAGCGCCGCGATCGCGCGGTCGACCAGAGGCTGAATGCCTGCGTTGCACGGGTTCATGGTCGAGTGACCGTTCGCGACACCGACGATCGGCTTGTCGAAGTCGCTGTCCTTGAATCCCACGGCGCGCAGCATCGCCCGGTTCGGCGAGCGCGCGACGCCCTGCGTGATGAGCCGGCTTCTGCGATTGTCAGACATGGCTTCCCTCCCGACGATAGAATTCGATTCTACCGTGCTCGTTCATCCCGATATCGATCCGGTCGCGTTCCGGCTCGGCCCGCTGGCCGTGCGCTGGTACGGCCTCATGTACCTCGCCGGGTTCGCCGCCGGCTGGTGGCTCGGCGTGCGACGCATCAAGGCGGGGGCTGCGCCGATCACCCGCGTCCAGTTCGACGACGTGTTGTTCTACGCGGTGCTCGGCGTCATTCTCGGCGGGCGGCTGGGCTACGTGCTGTTCTACAAACCCGAGTATTACTTCTTCCACCCGCTGGAGATCTTCGCCGTTTGGCATGGCGGCATGTCGTTCCACGGTGGCTTTCTCGGCGTGCTCGCCGCGATGGTGTTCGCGGCGCGCAAGTTCGGCGTCGACTGGTGGACGCTGATGGACTTCGTCGCTCCGCTGTGTCCGATTGGACTCGCAGCCGGGCGGCTCGGCAACTTCATCAACGGCGAGCTGTGGGGCCGCGTCACCACGCTGCCCTGGGGCATGGTGTTCCCCGGCGCGGGTCCGCTGCCGCGACATCCTTCCGAGCTGTACGAGTTCACGCTCGAGGGCGTCGCCCTGTTCGCGATCCTGTGGTGGTTCTCCGCCAAGCCGCGCCCGCGCGGCCAGGTGTCGGCGCTGTTCCTCATCGGCTATGGCACGTTCCGTTTCATCGCCGAGTTCGCGCGCGAGCCGGACGATTTTCTCGGCTACCTGGCGCTGCACCTCACCATGGGCCAGTGGCTCAGCTTGCCGATGATCGTCGCGGGCCTCGGGCTGTTCGCCTGGACCCGGCGCCGGGGCTAGGCGAGCGCCGCGGCGAGCACGCGCGCGGTGTGCACCGCGCGACGTCCCGCGCCGTCTGCGATCTGGTGCCGGCAGCTCGTACCGTCCGCGATCAGCAGCGCGTCCGCCGGCGCGGCGCGCACCGCAGGCAGCAGCCCCGCTTCGCCCATCTTCATCGACATCTCGTAATGCTCGGCTTCGTAGCCGAAGGCGCCCGCCATGCCGCAGCAGCTCGACTCGATGGTCGTCACCTCGAGATCGGGCACCAGCGCGAGCGCGCGTTCCGTGGCGGGCATCGCACCGAACGCCTTCTGGTGGCAGTGGCCGTGCAGCAGCGCCGTGCGCGCCACGGCGCGCAGCTTGAGCGACAATCTGCCGGCATCCGCTTCGCGCGCGATGAACTCCTCGAACAGCATCGCCTGTGAAGCAAGCTCGCTCGTCTCGCGGCCGGGAATCATCGCTTTGAACTCGTCGCGCAGCGTGTACAGGCAGGACGGCTCCAGGCCGACGACCGGAACGCGGCGCTCGCGCCAGGGCGCCAGCGCATCGAGCACGCGGCGGGCCTCTTCGCGCGCCTCGCCAATGAGACCCGCATAGAGAAAGGTCCGGCCGCAGCATAGCGGGCGCTCTCCGGCGGGCGGCTGCGCGACGTGCACGCGGTAACCCGCGGCATCCAGCACCCGCAGCGCGGCGCGCACGTTCTCGGGCTCGAACCAGCGGTTGAAGCTGTCGACGAACAGCACCACCTCGCGCCTTCCCGAGACCGTGCGCACGCGGTCGACGAAGCGGTCGCGTCGCCATTTCGGCAGAGAACGCTTCGCCGCGATGCGCGCGATGCGTTCGCGCCCGGGAAGCGACCGCAGGAGGTTGGCCACCGGCGCCAGGCCTGCGGCAATCGGCGCGTAACGCGGCAGGTACGCAATCATGCGCTCGCGCAGCACGAGGCGGTGGCGCTTGCGGTACTGCGCCAGGTATTCGATCTTCATGCGCGTCATGTCGACGCCGGTCGGGCACTCGCGCTTGCAGCCCTTGCACGACACGCACAGCTCGAGCGCCTTGCCGGCGTCTTCGAAATCGAGCCGTCCCGCGAGGGCGAGGCGCAGCGTGTTCGCACGCCCCCGGGTGAGATGCGCCTCGTCGCGCGTGACGCGGTACGAGGGGCACATGGTGCCCGCGTCGAACTTGCGGCAGTGGCCGTTGTTGTTGCACATCTCGACGGCCTTGTCCCAGCCGCCCCACTCGTTCCAGTCGAGCTCCGTAAACGGAACCTTGGTGGCGTAGCCGGGCGGAAAGCGAAACAGGCTCCTGTCGTCCATGCGCGATGGCTGGACGATCTTGCCCGGATTCATGAGCCCCCTCGGGTCGAGCCACGACTTGATCTCGGCCAGGCACGCGGTGAGCCGCGGGCCGAAGAACGGCGCGATCCACTCCGAGCGCACCAGGCCGTCGCCGTGCTCGCCCGAGTAGGCGCCCTTGTATTGCTTGACCAGCGCGCAGGCCTCTTCGGCGATGGCGCGCATCTTCTGCGCGCCGTCGTGCCGCATGTCGAGCACCGGCCGCACGTGCAGGCAGCCGACCGAAGCGTGCGCATACCAGGTGCCGCGCGTGCCGTGCTTTGCGAACACCTGCGTCAGCCGGTCGGTGTATTCGGCGAGGTGCTCGAGCGGCACGGCGCAGTCCTCGATGAACGACACCGGCTTGCCGTCGCCCTTCATCGACATCATGATGTTCAGGCCGGCCTTCCTCACCTCCCAGATATCCTTCTGCGCCTGAGCGTCGGTCACCTCGACCACGCTGCCCGGCAGACCCAGATCCGCCATGAGCGCGACGAGCTCACCGAGCTTCGCGCGCTGCGCGGTCTGCTCTTCGCCGGAGAACTCGACCAGCAGGATGGCATCGGGGCCGCCACGGATGTACGTGTCGACCGTCGTCTTGAAGGCGCTGATGTCGCGCGCAAGCTCGATCATGGTGCGATCGACGAGCTCGACTGCCGATGGCGACAACTTGACGATATGCTGCGCGCAGTCCATCGCGACGTAGAACTTCGGGAAGTGCACCACTCCCAGGACGCGTGCGCGCGGCGACGGACTGAGCTTGAGCAGCAAGCGCTCGAAGAATGCGAGCGTGCCCTCGGATCCGACGAGCAGGTGCGCCGAGTTCGCGTGCGGGGGACCGATATGGTCGAGGTTGTAGCCGGCGACTTTGCGCAGCACTTGCGGCAGTCGCGCGGCGATTTCGTCCTTCTCGCGCTCGTACAGGGCGCGCAGCTTGCCGACGAACTCGAGGTAGCCGGCCGGGCCGGAAGCCTCCGCCAGCGGCGCGAAGCGCCAGCGCTCCCCGCCGGCCAGCAGCGCATCGATGGCGATGACGTTGTGCACCATGTTGCCGTACGCGATCGAGCGCGAGCCGCAGGAATTGTTGCCCGCCATACCGCCAAGCGTGGCCTGCGCGCTGGTCGAGACGTCGACCGGGAACCACAGCCCGTGCTTGCGCAGCTGCGCGTTTAGCTGGTCGAGCACGATGCCGGGCTGCACGAGCGCGCTGCGCCGCTCGACGTCCAGCTCGAGGACGCCGTTCAGGAACTTGGAGTGGTCGATGACCAGCGCCGCGCCTACCGTCTGCCCGCATTGCGAGCTGCCGGCGCCCCGCGGCAGGATCGGTACGCCTTCCGCGGCAGCGATGGCCACCGCGGTGCGCGCGGCCTCTTCGTTACGCGGCACGACGACGCCGATCGGCTCGATCTGGTAGATCGACGCGTCGGTCGCATAGCGCCCGCGGCTCGCGGCGTCGAACAGGATCTCGCCGTCGACCTCTTTCGCCAGGCGCGCGGCGAGCGCTGCGTCGCTCATGCTGCCTGTCGTTCGGAGAGCGCCCCGAGCGCCGCCCCCAGTTTGCCGTCCAGATGCTCGCGCAGCAGGCCCTTGAGGCGCGCCGCGTCGCGCTCGACGAGCGCGCGCAGAATCTCTTCGTGCTCGCGCACCGCGGCGTCCCAGCGCTCCTTGGACAGGTTCGCCATGTAGCGCACCCGGCGCGCGTAGTCATTCAGTTGGCGGTAAGTGTTCGCCAGCACCGCGTTGCCCGCTGCCTCGACGATCTTCAGATGAATCGCCTGGTTGCACCTGAAGTAGCCGGCCAGGTCGCCGCGTGCGTGCATCGCCAGCATCTCGTAGTGCAGCGCCCGCACCTCGGCAAGCTGGGCGTCGCTCGCGTGCGCGCAGGCGAGCTCGCCGGCCAGGCCTTCGAGCGCCCCCATCACCTGCAGCGTCTGCGTGACGCGTGTCGCCTCGAGCGGCGCCACGATCGCGCCCCGGTTCGGCAGCAGCTCGACCAGTCCCTCGGCCGCCAGCAGCTTGATCGCCTCGCGCAGCGGGGTTCGCGAGATCCCGAGCTGGCCGGTCAGCACTCGCTCGTTCAAGCGCGTGCCCGGCACCAGCCGACCTTGCACGATGAGATCGCGGAGCTGATCGACGACCTCCTCGTGCAACGGGCGGCGGGAGATTTTCGGGGCGGACAGTTCTTCGATCGATCCCATTCCTTGCGCCTGTCGTTTGTTGTATGCATAATACAAAAAAGCAGCGGCATGGCGCAAGGGACAGCCTTTATGTTGCGCAACATGGGCTATTTTGCATTCAATCAAGGAGGCAACATGGCACGAACCGCCGGACGCCATTTCCTGCAGATTCCAGGACCGACCAACGTGCCCGACCGAGTCCTCCGAGCGATCGATTGGCCGACCATGGACCATCGCGGACCCGAATTCGCCGAACTCGGCAAGGCGGTGCTCGCCGGCATGAAGCGCATTTTCAAGACTTCTGCCGGGGAGGTCGTGATTTATCCGGCCTCGGGTACCGGCGCCTGGGAAGCGGCGCTCGTCAACACGCTATCGCCCGGCGACGCCGTGCTCATGGCCGAGACGGGTCAGTTTGCCGTGTTGTGGCGCAAGCTCGCCGAACGCCTCGGCCTGAAGCCCGAATTCCTGCCGGGGGATTGGCGC
>DASPRB010000224.1:0-9526 GCA_035624675.1 Burkholderiales bacterium | reverse complement strand
CGTCGACTTCCCGCGCATGCTGGGGCTCTACATGCAGGGCAAGCTCAAGCTCGACGAGCTGATCACCAAGCGCTACTCGATCGACGAAGCGCCGCAGGCCTTCGCCGACCTCGAGGCGGCCAGGAACGCGCGCGGCGTGATTGTTTTCTAGGCGATCCGGACCAGGCAGCGGTCATTCTCCGTCGCTACTGAATGACCTTATCTGACCGCATGAGTATCGATTGCGGGATCGCGATTCCCAGCGCCTTGGCGGTCTTGAGATTGATCACGAGCTCGTACTGGGCCGGCTGCTCGACGGGCAGATCGCCAGGGTGCGCGCCCCTGAGAATCTTGTCCACGTAAGTTGCCGCGTCGCGAAATTCGCCCGTAAGGCTCGGGCCGTAGGTCATGAGAAGTCCTGCCTCGGCTTGCCTGCGAAACAGTGCGACAGCAGGCAGCCGGTGCCTCGTAATGATGTCGGCGAGCTGCTTTGCGTTCCTTGCCGTTAGCGGAGTGCTCGCCACCAATAAGCCGCCTACCCGCGCCTT
The DNA here is from genome assembly GCA_035624675.1 of Burkholderiales bacterium. Lineage (GTDB taxonomy): Bacteria > Pseudomonadota > Gammaproteobacteria > Burkholderiales > SG8-39 > DAHVFK01. The sequence continues at coordinate 8,999 of DASPRB010000224.1, read as the reverse complement.
TGCGGCATGGGCGATCGCGCCATCGAAATCGCTCGGTTTGCGCACCGCGATCACGACCATCTCCAGGCCCAGCGACCGCGCCGCCGCGGCGGTTTCCGGACTGAGGGGCCCGGCGGTCGCGTCCAAGATGGCGCCGACGCGCGAAATGCCCGGCACCGCCTCCTTCAGAAGCTCCAACAGCTTGCCTCCGGCCTCCGCCGGAACGGACGTGATACCCGTGATGTTTCCGCCGGGCTGTCTCAGGCTCTTAACCAGCCCGTCGCCTACTGGATCCCTGGACGACGCGACCATCACGATCGGGATGGACCTGGTCGCGTTCTTGGCGGCTCTAAGCGACGCGGGACCTCCTGCGCACAAGATGACGTCGACCTTCTGCCGCACGAGATCCGCTGCGAGACTTGGGTAGCGCTCCGGGTGCTGGTCGGCCGCTCGGCGCACAATCAGTACGTTTTTGCCCTCGACCCAGCCGAGCGAACGCAAACCGTCCACGAACGCTACCCCGACAGTCGGGCCAGTCGTCGCGCGGTCGGGCGCGAGGATGCCCACCCTGGGCAGTCTTCGGGTCTGCTGGCCCAACGCAGCGAGCGGCGCGGCTGCCCAGACGCCCGTCACCGTACCGATAAATGCGCGCCGATCCATCACTGGATACTAGAGTATGGGGCGGTGGCTTGCGGCTCTTGATCCCTGGTACGCACTTCGGATTGCGCGGGCGCGCCTACCCCTACCAGTGCGCCGGGGGCTTGCGCAGCACGACGATGCGTCCGGCCTCCTTGCGCACGTAGCCGCCCTGCGCGAGATCGGAGAAGATGCGGCTCACCATCTCGCGCGACGCGCCGACGCGCGCGGCGATGTCCTTCTGCGTCATGCGGTCCTCGATCACCATGCGGCCGTCGACCTCCTGGGCGAGCTCGAGCAGCAGGCGCGCCACGCGCCCGTAGACGTCGATGAACGCGAGGTCGCGCACGCTGTCGGTGAGGCTGCGCACGCGGTGCGCGAGCTTGCGGATCACGTGCAGGCCGAAATCGGGGTGCTCGGCCATGAAGCCGGCGATCTCGGCGCGCCGCAGCACGGCGCAGCGGCAGTCCTCGAGCGCCATCACCGAGGCCGAGCGCGTGCCGCCGTCGAGCGTCACTTCGCCGAAGTACTCCCCAGGCCCGAGCTGGTTTAGCTGCACCTCCTTGCCGTCCGCGTCGGACACGAACACCTTCGCGCGCCCGGAGACGAGCACGTAGAGCGAGTCGCCCTCGTCGCCCTCGGTGACGATGATCGCGTTCTTGGGAAAGCTGCGCAGCACGGCCTGCCGCGCGATCTGCTGCAGCAAGGGGTCGGGCAGGGCTTCGACCGGGGCGGCTTTCACGGGCGGACTCTTCGTCCGCCGGATTGTGTGCCCTGCGCCGCCGCGCGCGCAAGGGCGCCGGCGAGGCCGCTACTTCCGCCTCGCCGGCGCACGCCAACCGCATGCCGCAGTCAGAACGAGCGCACGTTGTCGGGATCAACGGTGCGCCCCGCCTGCCAGGGCACGTCGGTGCGATCGATCGCGAGGGGGACGACGGCCGAGCCGAACAGATCGTCGCCGGAGGCGCCGCGCGCCGCCAGCTGGCGCCCGGCGAGCTCTTCGGCGTTCGGCACCTGGGTGGCGCCGTGCCACCGCGCGAGGCCGACGCAGGCGGCGACCACGCCGGTCGCGGCGACCATGATGGATACGGCGAGGACTGCCTTGAGGATCAGTTTGTGGGTCATGGCTGGGTTCCTCCTTGCGGCTGCCCGGGCTCACGATTGCGCCCGATCCAGGTGACTCACAGAGTAGAGATCGAGGGCCAAAACCTCAGCGAACGAAGGCGCCGGGAAAAAGTGACGGATTCACATTTCGGCCGGGCGAGCGGCGCGCGCATAATCGCGCCGAGGGGGCCGAGAATGGCGGAAAGCCTGCCAGGGGTTGGTGAGCCAACGGCGCAGGAGCGCGCGCGCCGCCGCCGGCTGTTCCGCAAGTACTTCGTCCCGATCATGCTGCTGGTGAGCGGCGTGCTGGTCACCTCGGGCGCGATCGGGCTGTACTTCTCCTACCAGGAGAACAAGGCCGCGCTCGCCAGCCTGCAGCGCGAGAAGGCGGTCTCGGCCGCGGCCCGCATCGAGGAGTTCGTGGGCCAGATCGAGCGGCAGTTGAACTACGCCGCGCTGCCGCAACTCGGTGCGGAGGGCTCCGGGCAGCGGCTCCTCGAGTTCTTCAAGCTGCAGAAGCTGATGCCCGAGGTGACCGACGTCGCCGAGATCGGCGCCGATGGACGCGAGCGGCTGTTCGTCTCGCGCCTGGATGTCAACAGGACCGACTCCGGCAGGGACCGCTCGCAGGAGCCGGCGTTCCGCGAGGCGAAGGTCGGCAAGACCTGGTTCGGCCCGGTGTACTTCCGCAAGGGCAGCGAGCCGTACATGACCATCGCGGTGCGATCGCGCAGCCTGCTCACGACCGCAGACGTGAACCTGAAGTTCATCTGGGACGTCATCACGCGCATCAAGGTGGGGCACAAGGGCAAGGCCTACGTGGTGGACGCAAACGGCTTGCTGGTCGCCGATCCGGACATCGGCCGCGTACTGCGCAAGACCGACCTCGCGTCGCTCGCCCAGGTCAAGGCGGCGATGAGCGGATCGCAGGGCGAGCCGGCGATGCTCGCGCGCAACCCGGCTGGCGTCGAGGTGCTGACCGCGTACGCGCCGATCGATCCGCTGGGGTGGAAGGTGTTCGTCGAGCAGCCGGTGTCGGAGGTGTACGCGACCCTGAACGCCTCGATCGCGCGTACCGTGGCGCTGCTCGTCGCAGGGCTGGCGATATCGGCGCTGGTCGCGCTCGCGCTCGCGCGCGGGTATGCCGGGCTGGAGCGCAAGGTCGAGGAAGGCACGGCCCGGCTCAAGGAGGCGCTCGAGAAACAGACGGCGACTGCCGAGATCCTGCGCGTGATCTCGTCTTCGCCCACCGACGTGGCGCCGGTGTTCGATGCCATCCTCAAGAGCGCGGTGCGCCTGACCGACGCGCAGATCGCGGCCGTGTTCCGCTACGACGGCAAGCTGATTCACATGACGGCCACGCACAACTGGACGCCCGAGGCGCTCGATTACTTCAGGACCATCTATCCCGCGCCGCCGAGCCCGAGCTTGATGAGCGGCCGGGTGATCCTGGAGAAGCGCGTGATCAGGGAGTTCGATGCACTTGCCGACGAGCACTACGACCATCACTCGGCGGTCTCCGGGCGCTGGCGGCGCATGCTCGGCATTCCGATGCTGCGCGAGGGCAACCCGATCGGCGTCCTGATCGTGACCTGGGCCGAGCCCGGCGAGACGCCCGAGCGCCAGGTCGAGCTGCTGCAGACCTTCGCCGACCAGGCCGTGATCGCGATCGAGAACGTGCGCCTGTTCAACGAGACGCGCGAGGCGCTCGAGCGGCAGACGGCGATAAGCGAAGTCTTGCGCGTGATTTCGAGTTCACCCTCGAGCGTCGAGCCGGTGCTCCAGGCGGTCGCCGAGCGCGCGGCGCGCATCTGCGATGCCTACGACTCGTCTATTAATTTGGTCGAAGGCGATCGCCTGCGCAGTGCTGCACGGGTACAAGAGGCGCCCGCCTTGATTGGTGGAGCCGACACAGGTGGAACTTTCCCTCTCGACCGGGAAACCGTCAGTGGGCGCGCAGTACTCGAGCGCGCCCCTGTGCAGGTTGAGGATTTGCAGCACCCTCCAGACGGCGATTTCGCGCGCGGCAGCGAATTTGCGCGCAGGCTTGGCCACCGCACCACGCTCGCCGTTCCGCTGCTGCGCGAAGGGCAGGCGCTGGGCGCAATCCTGCTGCGCCGCGCGGAAGTGCGGCCCTTTTCACAGGCGCAGATCGAGCTGCTGCAGACCTTTGCAGATCAGGCGGCGATCGCAATCGAGAACGTGCGCCTCTTCAACGAGACGAAGGAGGCGTTGGAGCAGCAGAAGGCGTCCGCCGAAGTGCTAGAGGTGATCGGTGGATCGGTCGCCGACACGAAGCCGGTGTTCGACAAGATCCTGGATAGCTGCGCGCGGCTGTTCGGCGGGCGCTATGTGGGTATTACGCTTGTCGGCGAGGATGGGAAGGTCCATGCGGGCGCCTATCGAGGACCGAGCGAGAAGGAATTCAGGAATATATTCCCGGTGCCGCTCGACAAGGATTCGGGCACCGGCACGGCAATCCTCGAGCGACGCGTGCTCCACTACCCCGACCTGCATGCGAGCGGAGTTCCCGCGGCGGTGCGACGCGGCTCCGGCCCGCTCGGGACGAAGTCGATGATCCTCGCGCCGATGCTCTGGGAGGGCAGGGGCATCGGTGCCATCATGGTTGGGCGTGCGGTCGCGGGCGCGTTCTCAGACAAGGAGATCGCGCTGCTCAAGACCTTCGCCGATCAGGCGGTGATCGCGATCCAGAACTCGCGCCTGTTTCACGAGATCGAGGAGAAGAGCCGCCAGCTCACGATCGCCAACCAGCACAAGTCGGACTTCCTCGCCAACATGTCGCACGAGCTGAGGACGCCCTTGAACGCGATCATCGGCTTCTCCGAGGTGCTGCTGGAGAAGATGTTCGGCGAGCTGAACGCGAAGCAGCTCGACTACCTGAACGACATCCACGGCTCCGGGAAGCACCTGCTCGCGCTGATCAACGACGTGCTCGACCTCTCGAAGATCGAGGCGGGCCGCATGGAGCTCGAGCTGTCGCAGTTCAATCTTCCCGCGGCGCTCGCCAACGCGCTCACGCTGGTGCGCGAGCGCGCGCAGCGCCACGGCATCGCGCTGTCGCTCGAAGTCGACCCGCGCCTGGGCGAGATACGCGCAGACGAGCGCAAGTGCAAGCAGATCCTGCTCAATCTCCTTTCCAACGCCGTCAAGTTCACGCCCGACGGAGGGCGCGTGGCGGTGAGTGCCAGGCTCGACACCGACAAGGCCGAGATCTCGGTGGCCGACACCGGCATCGGCATCGCGCGCGAGGATCACGAGACGGTGTTCGAGGAGTTCCGCCAGGTCGGGCGCGACTACACCAAGAAGGCCGAGGGCACGGGGCTCGGCCTCGCGCTCGCCAGGCGCTTCGTCGAGCTGCACGGCGGTACGATCCGCCTGGAAAGCGAGCCGGGCAAGGGCTCGACCTTCACCTTCACGCTGCCGGTGAGACCATGAAGACCGTCCTGATCGTCGAAGACAACGAGAAGAACATGAAGCTCGCGCGCGACGTGCTGCAGGCCAAGGGCTATGCGACGCTCGAAGCGGTCACGGGCGAAGAGGGCGTGCGCCTCGCCAGGGAGAAGACGCCCGACCTGGTGCTGATGGACATCCAGCTGCCCGGCATAAGCGGCATCGAGGCATTCCGCCAGCTGCGCGCGGACGCGCGCACGGCGGCGATCCCCGTGGTCGCGCTCACCGCCTCGGTGACGCCGACCGACCGCAACCAGATCAACCAGGCCGGGTTCAGCGCCTTTCTCGGCAAGCCGATCAACCTGAAGGAGTTTCTCGACACCGTGAAGCGCCTGACGGAGGCCGGGAGCGCATGAGCGAGCCGGCCAGGATCCTGGTGGTCGACGACACGCCGGCAAACATCAAGCTGCTCGGCGACCTGCTCGCGGTGAAGGGCTATGCCGTGGCAACCGCCGCGAACGGCGAGCAGGCGCTCACCCAGGTTTCCTCGTGGCGGCCGGACCTGGTGCTGCTCGACGTCATGATGCCGGGGCTGTCGGGCTACGACGTGTGCCGCAGGCTGCGCGCCGATCCGGTCACGGCGCTGCTGCCGGTGGTGCTCGTCACCTCGCTCGATCCGCACGCCGAGCGGGTCAAGGGCATCGAGGCGGGAGCCGACGACTTCCTGTCGAAGCCGATCAACCAGCCCGAGCTGTTCGCGCGCGTGAAGTCGCTCCTGCGCGTGAAGTCCCTGCAGGACGAGGTGAAGCGCCAGGCCGCGCAGCTCGCCGAGTGGAACGCCGGGCTCGAGGCGCGCGTGCGCGAGCAGATGGCGCACATCGGCCGTCTGGGGCGCCTGAAGAGCTTCTTCTCGCCGCAGCTTGCCGAGGCGATCGTCGCCGGCGGCGGCGAGGAGCTGCTCAAGACGCACCGGCGCGAGATCACCGTGGCGTTCTTCGACCTGCGCGGCTTCACCGCCTTCACCGAGGACGCCGCCCCCGAGGAGGTCATGGAGCTCCTGCACGGCTACCACGCGGAGCTCGGCCGCCTGGTGCTCGCGCACGGCGGCACGCTCGAGCGCTTCGCCGGCGACGGCGTGATGGTGTTCTTCAACGACCCGGTTCCGGTCGAGCGGCCGGCGGAGCGCGCGGCGCGCCTCGCGCTCGAGATGCAGGCCGCGTTCGAGCCGATCGCCGCGCTGTGGAAAAAGCGCGGTTACGCGCTCGGCCTGGGCGTGGGCATCGCGCAGGGCTATGCCACGCTCGGCGCGATCGGCTTCGAGGGGCGCTGGGACTACGCCGCGATCGGCCGCGTCACCAACCTCGCGGCGCGCCTGTGCGGCGAGGCCGAGAGCGGCCAGGTGCTGCTCGACCGCAAGACCATGGCGAGCATCGACGGCGCGCTGCCCATGACGCCGGTCGGCGGGCGCACGCTGAAGGGCTTCGCGCAGCCGGTTGAGGCCTTCGCGCTCGGGCGCGCCTAGCCATGCGGAGCGCCGTGCGCACGCGCTTCGTCGACAACGGCAACGGCCTGAACGTGCACCTGCTCGAGGCGGGCGAGCCCGGGCGTCCTTGCGTGCTGCTGCTGCACGGCTTTCCCGAGCTCGCCTACAGCTGGCGCAAGGTGATGCCGCCGCTCGCCGCGGCAGGCTTTCACGTCGTCGCGCCGGACCAGCGCGGCTACGGCCGCACGACCGGCTGGAACGCGGACTACGATGGCGAGGTCGATTCCTTTCGCCTGGCCAACCTGGCGCGCGATGCCGAGGGCCTTGTGCGCGCGCTTGGCCTGGGCGCAGTTGCGGCGGTCGTCGGGCACGACTTCGGCTCGCCCGTGGCCGCGTACTGCGCGCTCGCGCGGCCCGAAGTGTTCCGCTCGGTCGTGCTGATGAGCGCGCCGTTCTCCTGGACACCGGCGCCCGACCTCAGTGCGGAGCTGGCCGCGCTCGCGCCCCCGCGCAAGCATTACCAGTGGTACTACTCGACGCGCGCGGCGAACGAAGACATGTGGCGTTGCGCTCAGGGTGTGCACGCGTTCCTGCGCGCGTACTACCACTACAAGAGCGCCGATTGGCCGGACAACAGGCCGCACCGCCTCGCGTCCTGGAGCGCAGCGGAGCTCGCCAAGATGCCGCCCTACTACATCATGGAGCGCAGCAAGACGATGGCCGAGACCGTCGCGCCCGCGATGCCCGCGGCCGCGCCATCCTGGCTGCCCGAGAGCGAGCTGGCGGTCTACAGCGCGGAGTACGCGCGCACCGGCTTCCAGGGCGGGCTGCAGTGGTACCGCTGCCGCACCGAAGGGCGCAACAGGGAGCTGGAAGCCATCACCGGGCGCCCCATCGTCGTGCCATCCATGTTCATCGCCGGCGCGAGCGACTGGGGCGTGTACCAGGTGCCGGGCGCCTTCGAGCAGATGCAGTCGAGCGTCCTGGCGCGCTTGCGCAGCAGTCACCTCGTGCCGGGCGCAGGGCACTGGGTGCAGCAGGAACAGCCCGAAGCGGTGACGCGGCTGCTGCTCGAGTTCCTCGGCTAGACGCAGCCCAGGCGCCGCTCCTTGTCGAGCACGAGCGCGGTGAGCGCGTCGTTGACCGGCGCGGACACGCCGACTTCGGCACCGACGCGCGGAATCGAGCCGTTGATGACCTCGATCTCGGATTTTCTCTTCGCCATCAGGTCGAGCAGCACCGAGGGCCGCGCGTTGGGAATCTTGGAGCCGAAATCGCGCACGTAGGCGACGGGGTCGTCGAAATCGAGCCTGACTCCTTTTTTCTTCGCCACCGCGAAGGCTTCGCGCGCGCAGGCCGCGGACACGCGCGCGAGTTCGCGGTCGCTCATCACCTCGCCGACCGTGTGATCGGTGAGACCGCAGGGGCCGGAGTAGGCGCAGTTGCAGATCAGCTTTTCCCACACCAGCTGCGCGATGTCGTCGAACACCTTGACGCGGAACCCGGCGCTGCGCCACGCGTCGGCGATCCTCTCCAGCCGCGGGGTGATCGGGCCTTGCAGCTCGCCCAGCCGCACCAGCTCCATGCCGTTGTGATGCGCGTGGCCGGGCCCCTTCATCGAGGCGCCGAAGCCGCCGACCACGCCCACCATCACGCGCTCCTTGCCCAGCACCGCCGCCGCGGCGTCCGGACCGCCGAGCCCATTCTGGATCGACAGGACGACCGTGTCGGGTTTCAACAGCGATTTTGTGTCGTCAGCCGCAACGGCGACCTGCCCCGCCTTGGTGGCGAGGATCACGAGGTCGCAGGCGCCCGCTTCGCGCGCCTCGGTCGTCGCATTCACTTTCACGGTGCGCTCGCCCGAGGCGCCTTCCAGGCGCAGCCCGCGGCCGCGCATCGCTTCGACGTGCTCGCGCCAGCGGTCGATCGCCCACACCTCGTGGCCGGCGGCGGCGAACAGCCCGGCGTATACCGAGCCCATCGCGCCGCAGCCGACGATGGCGATCTTCACGCGACTTCGAACAGCCCCGCGGCACCCATGCCGCCGCCGATGCACATGGTGACCACGACGTGCTTCGCGCCGCGGCGCTTGCCTTCGATCAGCGCGTGGCCGATCAGCCGGCTTCCCGTGACGCCGTAAGGGTGACCGACCGCGATCGCGCCGCCGTTCACGTTCAGGCGCTCGGCCGGGATGCCGAGCTTGTCGCGGCAGTAGATCACCTGCACCGCGAACGCCTCGTTCAGCTCCCACAGGCCGATGTCCTCGATCTTCATCCCGGTCTGCTTGAGCAGCTTCGGGATCGCGAACACCGGGCCGATGCCCATCTCGTCGGGCTCGCAGCCCGCCACGGCGAAGCCGCGGAACACGCCCATGGCCTTGAGGCCC
>DASPRB010000219.1:0-7844 GCA_035624675.1 Burkholderiales bacterium | reverse complement strand
GAGATGTTCTCGCGCTTCGGCTCGCGCCTCGAGGCGGGGCTGCAGGCGCGCCTGGCGCGCGGCCGGCTGCTGCGCCGCGTGCTGAAGCAGGAGCCGCTGCGCCCGCTGCCCCCGGAGTGCCAGCTCGCCTGGCTGGTCGCCTTCAACGACCGGCGCCTCGAGGGCCTGGACGACAAGGCGCTCGATGCCGCGCTCGAGCGGCTGTTCGCCGGCGCGCGCGCGGGCACGCTGTCGCTCGACGACGCGCGCGAATCCTGGAGCGCTGCGGTCGCGGGCTGGATCGGGGGCGGACGCGCATGACCCGGCGCCACCAGCTCGCCGGTCGGCTCGGAGGCCTGCGCGAAGTGCGCGCCATCCTCTCGGCGATGAAGAACATCGCGATGATGGAGCTGCGCGCGCTCGCCGGGCTGCTCGAGCATCAGCGCCGCGCGATGGCGACGATCGAGCGCGCGGCGGCCGACTTCCTGTGCTTTCATCAGCCGCCCGGGGAGGCCGCGCCCGCCGCCACGGTATGCATCGTCGTCGGCTCCGAGCGCGGCTTCTGCGGCGAGTTCAACGAGGCGCTGGAGGCCGAGGCGCGCGCGGTGCGCGCGCGCGGCGAGCGGCTGATCGCCGTCGGCGCGCGGCTCGCCGACCGGCTCGAGGAGGCCGACGGCGGCGGCATGCTCGCCGGCGCGAACGTCGCGGAGGAGCTGCCGGCTGTGCTGCAGCGCGTGGCGGAGGAGCTCGAGCGCGTTCAGCGCAGCGCGCCTCCCGGGCCGCTGCACGTCAAGGCGGTGTATCAGAATCCGGACGGCTCGGGTCCGCTCACGCGGACCATCGCGCCCCTGCCGCTGCCCGAGCGGCCGCCGCGGCCGCGCCCCTATGCGCCGCGCCTCACGCTCGCGCCGTCCGAGTTCTTCGCCGGCCTGCTCGAGCAGGCGCTGCTCATGTCGCTGCAGGAAGCCTTCTCGGTGTCGCTGATCGCCGAGAACCGCAGGCGGCTGGAGCAGATGGAGGGGGCGCTCAGGCGCCTGGACGAGATTGCCGCGCGGCTCGCCCGGCGCCTGAACGCCTCGCGCCAGGAAGAGATCACCCAGGAAATCGAAGTGATCATGCTGAGCGCCGAGGCGCTCAGCACGGGTGCCTAGGGGCGATAGTAGATCCAGCCTTCGCGCTGCCGGTTCGCGATCTCGATCAGGCCGCCCGGCACGACGCGCACGCCGCCGATCAGGTCCTCCTTGGTGACCTTCATGGCGTGCATGGTCTCGCCGCAGGCGACGACGTCGATGTTTTGGTCGAGCGCCTGGTCGATCCGGCTGGTGACCGTCGATTCGCTCTTGAGCATGTTCAGCCCCGGGCCGATCGCCACGATCTCGATCTGCGAGTTGCCTTTGCCGACGTTGCGCTGAAAGGCGAAGGCGTTGTTCAGCGCCAGGTTCCACACCTTGGGATTGTCGTCGGTGACCTGGATCACGATCTGATACTTGCCCGCGCTTGCCTGCTCGGCGGCCTGCGCCGCGGGCATGGTGCCGCCGGCGAGCAGTGCGGCGGCAAACGCGAGACCGGCGATGATTCGCTTCATCTCGGGATTCCTCCTACGGACGCACGTACGACCAGCCCTCGGACTGGCGCTTCATGATCTCGATCACGCCGCCGGGCACCACCGTCACGCCGCCGATCAGGTCCGCCTTGGTGACCTTCATCTTCTTCATCGTCACGCCGCACGCGGCGACTTCGACGTTGCGATCCATCGCGGCATTCACGCCCGCGGCGACCTTGGAGTCGGCCTTGAGCATGTTGAGGCCCGGGCCGTAGGCGACGATCTCGACCTTCACCTTGTCCTTGCCGAGCGCCTGTTGAACGTTCTCCGCGTTGTTCAGCGCGAGCTGCCATTTGCCGGGATCGTTGTCGCTCACCTGCATGATGATGTGGGTCATCGCCGTCTCGCCGGCGGCCAGCGCGGCGGGCGAGGCGGCGATGCCGGCCAGGCCGACGAACGCCGCGATGACTGCAAGTACCTGTTTCATTGGCTCTCCTCTCCGATCTTTAATAGGTGGATCGGGGCGCAAAGCGCCCACGACGGATATAGGACGCCCGGCCGCTGGCTTTTATTCCATGGAATAAACTTCTGCCCTCGATCGTCATTTGGCGCATGAGGATGGCTGGCCTGTTCGGGGTGTCGGCGCAGTTTCGCGGTCGCATCGAGGCGCAGCGCGAGCCGCTGTACCGGCTCGCGTATTCCTGGTGCCACGACGCCGGGCTGGCCGACGACCTGGTGCAGGAGACGCTGCTGCGCGCGCTCGACCGCGCCGGACAGCTGAACGACCCGCAGCGGCTGAAGAGCTGGCTGTGCGCGATCCTCGCCAACTGCCTGAAGGACCACTTCCGGCGCGCGCGGCCGCTCGAGCCGCTGGACGAGGAGATGCCGGCACCGGGCGAGACGCCCGAAGGCGCGAGCGCGAGCAACCAGGTCGCCGTGCGCGTGCGCGCCGAGATCGAGCGCCTGCCGCTCGGCCAGCGCCAGACCGTGACGCTGGTCGACCTGGAGGGTTTCTCCTATGCCGAGGTCGCGGAGATCCTCGAGGTGCCGGTCGGCACCGTGATGAGCCGCCTGTGCCGGGCGCGCGAGGCGCTCAGGTCGCGGCTGATCGATTTCGCCGCGCAGGAGAACTACAAGATCAGGAGCATCCGATGAGCCACGACGAAAAAGTTTCGCGCGAGATGCAGAACGCGTTCGTCGACGGGCAGCTCGACGCCGCCGACTGGACGCTGCTGGTCGAGCGCATGGGCAGCGACGAGGCGCTCAGGCGCGAGGTGTGCGAGCTGCGCACCTTGAAGGACCTGACGCGCAGCGCCTATGCGGGCGCGCATTCCGGGCGCGCCGCGCCGGCTCCGGAGCGCGCGCGCTGGGCGCGCGTCGCGGCAGTCGCGCTCGTGTTCGCGCTGACTGGCTGGCTCGCGCATGACGCGCTCGCGCCCGGCCGCATCCTCACCGAGTTGCGCGGGGTCGCCGCCGACCGCATCCTCGTGCATATCGCCTCCTCGCGCGGCGAGGTGGTCGATCCGGCGCTGCAGGAAGTGGAGGACTACCTGAGCGAGGCGCGCGCCGCCGGGCGGCAGGTGAGAGTGGAGATCGTCGCCAACAACACCGGCATGGACATCCTGCGCGCGAACACCTCGGCCTACGCCGCGCGCCTCGAGCGCCTGCGCGCCGCGTACCCGAATCTCACCTACATCGCCTGCAACCAGACCGCCGACCGGCTGCGCGAGAAGGGCGCGCAGGTGAAGCTGCTACCCGGCGTGCAGGTCGCGCCCACGGCGCTCGACGAGATCGTCAAGCGCATGCAGGAGGGCTGGGTGTACATCCGCGCCTGAGGCGCGCCGAATTTCACGGCCGCGCGTAGGCCCAGCCCTCGAGCTCGCGCTGCATGATGTGCGCGAGGCCGGTCTTGACGAAGTCGACGCCGCCGAGCATGTCGTCGCGCTTCAGCCCGACGGTCGTCATGGTGTTCTCGCAGGCGATGACGCGGATGCTCTCGTCGAGCACTTCGGTGACGCGGTCGCGCCAGTCCGACTCGGCCTCCAGCATGTGGATCGCGGGGCCGTAGGCGACCAGCTCGATCTGCACGTTGTCCGGACCGAGATCGTGGCGCACGTTGCGCGCGTTGCTCAGCGCAAGGCCCCACACCTTCGGGTTGTAATCGCTGATCTGGATCACCAGGCGCTGTTTCCGGGCCGCCGCCCGCGCGCGCGGGATCGGCAGCAGGCCGAGCGCGGCTAGAGAGGCGAGGAAGCGTCGGCGCATGACCCAAGTATCATGCCACGGTCATGACGCGGGCGCTCTCTTGGCTGGCCGGTTGCGCGCTGCTGCTTGCGGCGAGCGGCGCACGCGCCTTTCACCCGCTGATCACCGAGGACACCGGCACCGTCGGCGCCGGCAATCACCAGCTCGAGCTCACGGCCGAGCTCGCTCGCCAGAGCGAAGACGGCAGCACGCTGCACGGCGCGCAGCCCGCCGCGGTATACAGCTACGGCGTGCTGCCGAACGCCGACCTGCTGCTCGGCCAGCCCTGGCTCAGGGTCGTGAGCGAGGACGACGCCGGACGCCGGGTGATCGCGGGCCCGCTCGACACCTCGCTCGACTTGAAGTGGCGCTTCTTCGAGCGCGGCGGCCTGAGCTTCGGCCTGAAGCCGGGGATCACGCTGCCCACGGGCGACGACACGCGCGGGCTGGGCGCGGGCGAGCCGACCTGGGGCGCGCTGCTGATCGGCACCTACCAGACGGCCGGGGCTTTCGCCTTCTATTCGCACTTGGGCTACCGGCGCTTCCGCAACACCCTCGGCTGGCGCGAGTCGCTGCTGCACATCTCGGGGGCGGTCGCCTACTCGCCTTTTGAGAAGCTGAGGCTCGTCGCCGACTTCAGCGCCGACACCAACCCGCTGCCGGAGGCCTACGGCACGCTACGCTACACCGTGCTCGGGCTGACCTACTCGCCGCGCGACGACCTCGACCTGGACGCGGGCTTCAAGTTCCGCGAAAACGGCATCGTGTTCGACCACAGCCTGCTGTTCGGTGTAACGCTGCGCTGGTGAAGGGGCGCGCTAGCGCTTCGGCAGCCCGACCACCGCTTCGATTTCGACCTTCATCCCCGGAATCGCGAGCTCGCGCACGCCGATCAGCGTGCTCGCCGGGCGCGCGCGCCCGAAGTGCTCCTGGCGCACCGGGTTGATCTTGGTGCGGTCGGCGACGTCGGTGAGGAATACCGTGACCTTGAGCACGTCGCCGAAATCCGCGCCCGCGGCGTCGAGCACGAGCTTCAGGTTGCGGAAGATCTGGCGCGTCTGGGCCGCCGCGTCGTCGCCGCCGACCAGCTTGCCGCGCTCGTCGAGCGGCGCGACGCCGGAGACGAACAGCAGGTCGCCCCAGCGCACCGCGTCGCAGTAATGGCTGATCGGCGCGGGCAGGCCCGCCGGCTGGAATTCCTCGCGTTTCATGGCGCCTCCTCGGGTGGATTTACATAACTTTACCCCGGCGAGAAATCGCCCTAACGCCCGACCGCGACACTGGCGCCGTATCCCCAACCCAGGAGCCATCATGAACCAAGCCAAACCCGGATTCCGCCGCAGCGTCCCCGCGCGTCTGGCGCTCGCCACCGTGCTCGCCGGCCTCGCGCTCGGTAGCGGCGTCTATGCCTTCGCGCGCGGCGCGGACGGCGACGGGCCGCGCGGCGCCGCCATGAGCCGCCCGGCGGATCCCGTGCAGGCCGAAGCGCGCGTCAACCGCATGCTCGGCCACCTGTACGTCGAGATCGACGCGAGCGACGCGCAGAAGCAGAAAATCGACCCGATCGTGAAGGCCGCGGCCAAGGATCTGTTCCCGCTGCGCCAGAAGATGCGCGACATCCGCCGGCAGCAGCGCGAGCTGTTCACCGCAGACAAGGTCGACCGCGCCGCGATCGAGAAGCTGAGCGCGGAGCGCAGCAGGCTCGTCGAGCAGATGTCCAGGCGCTTCACGCAGGCGCTGGTCGACGTCGCCGAAGTGCTCACCCCGGCGCAGAGGCAGCAGCTCGCCGAGCGCTTCGGCCGTTTCGGCGGCGGGCATGGCCGGCACGGCTGGCGCGGACGCGGATAGGTAAACTGCGCGCGTGACCGCGCACGTCCTGCTGATCGAAGACGATCCGCGCCTGGCCGAGATGGTGTCCGAATATCTCGGCCAGGCGGGCTTTCGCGTCGCGGCCGCCGGCAGCGGCGAGGAGGGGCTCGCGCGGTTCGCGCGCGAGCCCTTCGATGCGCTGGTGCTCGATCTCGTGCTGCCCGGCATCGACGGGCTGGAGGTATGCCGCAGGCTGCGCGCCTCGTCGGACGTGCCGGTGCTCATGCTGACCGCGCGCGGGGACGCGATGGACCGCGTGGTGGGCCTCGAGATCGGCGCCGACGACTACCTGCCCAAGCCTTTCGAGCCGCGCGAGCTGCTGGCGCGCCTGCGCGCCATCCTGCGCCGCCGCGGCGGCGCGGCGCGCGGCGACGTGCTGCGCTTCGGGCGCGTCGAAATCGACCGCGGCGCACGCATGGTGCGCGTCGACGGCGCCGAGAAGACCCTCACCTCGCACCAGTTCGCGCTGCTCGTCGCGCTCGCCGAGCACGCCGGGCGCGTCATGTCGCGCGACCAGCTCATGGACGCGCTGCGCGGCGAGCCGCTCGAAGCCTTCGACCGTTCGATCGACGTGCACGTGTCGCGCATCCGCCAGGCGATCGAGGACGATCCGAGGAACCCGCGCCGCATCGTCACGGTGCGCGGCGCGGGCTACGTGTTCGCCAAGGCGCAGGACTGATGCGCAAGCTGTACCTGCGCGTCTATGGGGCGGTGCTCGCGAGCCTGCTCGTGTTCGCGTTCGCCTCCGGCTTCCTGTGGCGCCAGATCGTCGAGCCGGGCCTCGCGCGCCCGGTGTACGAGGCGCTCGAGCGGCTGCCGCCGGACGCGCTGCCGCCGGCCGACGCGCCGCGCGCCGCGCAACGCGCTGCGCTCGAGCGCCTGGCCGCCGAACTGCACGCCGACGTCGCGCTGTTCGACGCGAATCGCAGGCCGATCGCCTTCGTCGGCCGCCCCTTGCGCCGGGCGGGTCCGGGCATCGAGCTCGCCGACGGCCGCTGGCTGGTGGCGGGGCCGGCGCGCAACCGGCCGCATCCGCCCTGGCGGCTGTTCCTGACGCTCGCGCTCGTCGCGGTCGGCGTCGGCGTCGGCGCGTACCCCGTGGTGCGGCGCCTGACGCGCCGGCTGGAGAAGCTGCAGGCGGGCGTCGAGTCGCTCGGCTCGGGCGACCTGGCGGCGCGCGTCGCAGTCGAAGGCGACGACGAGGTCGCGCGCCTCGCCGAGAGCTTCAACGGCGCCGCGGCGCGCATCGAGGCGCTGGTCGGCGCGCACAAGGCGCTGCTTGCGAACGCCTCGCACGAGCTGCGCACGCCGCTCACGCGCATCCGCATGGCGATCGAGCTGATGAAGGAGGGCGCCGAGCCGAAGCGGAAGGCGCAGCTCGAGCGCGACATCGGCGAGCTCGACCAGCTGATCGACGAGATCCTGCTCGCGAGCCGGCTGGACGCGGTCGAGGGGCGCGAGGCGGACGAGGACGTCGACCTGCTCGCGCTCGCCGCGGAGGAGTGCGCGCGCTACGAAGGCGCGGAGCTCGACGGCGAGCCGGTCACGCTGCGCGGCGATCCGCGGCTGCTGCGGCGCCTGATCCGCAACCTGCTCGAGAACGCGCGCCGCCACGGCGCGCCGCCGGTCGAAGTGCGCGTGCGCCCGCGCGGCGCGGGCGCGGAGGTGTCGGTCTGCGACCGCGGCCCGGGCGTGCCGGAAGGCGAGCGCGAGCGCGTGTTCGAGCCGTTCTTCCGCCACGCCGCGGGCGAGAGCGGCGCGGGGCTCGGGCTCGCGCTCGTGCGCCAGATCGCGCGCCGGCACGGCGGTGACGCGCGCTGTCAGCCGCGTGAAGGCGGAGGGGCCTGCTTCGTCGCCGAGCTGCGTTGAGCGTCCTGCGCAGGCTCCCGCGCCGCCTCGCCTTCGCGCATGCCTTCCTTGAACCCGCGAACTGCGGCACCGAGATCGGTACCCATGTTGCGCAGCTTTCTCGTGCCGAACATCAGCATGACGATCACGAGCACGATCAACCAGTGCCAAATGCTGAATTCACCCATCTAGTCGCACCTCAGCTTGCGCCGCGGCGTCAGGTTCGTGCGCACCGCCGGAGTCCACATGAACGGTGGAGTGCGGCGCGGCGCGGAAGTTCACGGGTCGCGATGCGAATTCGCAAGCGAGATCAGACGCGCATAGCGGGCCATAGCGCGCCGCCCGCCAGTCCGAGGATGTA
>DASPRB010000208.1:0-2188 GCA_035624675.1 Burkholderiales bacterium | reverse complement strand
ATCGTCGGCCTGCTGCACGAGGACATCGGCCACCTCGGCATCTTCGTCTCGGGCAAGGTGGCGAAGAAGGAGCACGCGCAGATCGTCTCGGTGCTGAAGTCGATCGAGGCGCTGCCGGCGGGGTTGTACGGCATGAAGATCAACGAGACGCGCGGCGCGGACGGCAAGCCCGTCTACGACGTCGAGTTAGTCGAGCACCGGCTGGAAGAAATCGCCGCGCGCCTCAATCGCTTCAAGCGCGGCGACGAGCGGCCCTTCGAGGCGGTCGCGGCGGTGTCCGAATTCAATCAGCGCGCCTACGAGCTGTTCGCGCAGCCGCTGGTGCAGGCGATGTCGAACGACTTCGCCGGCAAGCTCGGCCGCAGGTTCCACCCGCTGCGCGCGCAGCGCTGGGCGTGGTCGGACCTCAATCCCTGGCTCGCGTGGCTCAAGCCCGCCGCCGACATGGTGCGCGCGCAGCGCCAGGCGCTGGGGAAAGACCATCCGCTGCGCCAGGCCGAGGGCGCCGCGTCCGAGCTGCTGAGCGCATCGCTCGACTACACCCGCGACGTGCGCGACGCGCTGAGCGAGGCACAGTTCTTCCAGACCTTCGGCACGATGTACGCGCTCGGCGTCGGCGGCAAGCGAGAGGAAGCCGTGCAGCTCGCCGAGGCGCGCGAGCTGCCGTTCGTGCAGGACGCGCTCGCCTCGATCGCCGAGGGCGGCTATGCCGAGGCGCTGACGCGCACCGCGTACCTCTTGCAGCGCAAGGGCCAGCCGATGGCGCTCGCGACGCTCGAGCTGCGCGCCGGGCTGCTCGAAGAGTACCGCGACCTGCTGCCCGCGATCGCGCCGCACGAGCGGCGACGCATGCGCGGCGAGCAGGAGATCATCTGCCGCTACGAGCCCGAGCAGGCGGTCGAGACCCTGCCGCGGCTGCTCGCCGATCCGACCGACCGGGCGCGCTTCCTCGCGCTGCTCGACCGGCTGGTCGCGGACCCGCGCATCATGGCGGGCGGCGTGACGCCCGAGCAGCGCGCCGCCTACGAGCGCATCCGCGCCGTGGTGTCGGCCGCCGAGGGCGGGCCGCGCCTCGCCGCGGTCGCTTAGGGCGGACCGGCGCATGACGAGCTTCAGCAACCGCACCTACGACGAGATCGAGGTCGGCGCGACGATCTCGGTGTCGCGCCGCCTGTCGCGCACCGACGTCGAGACGCTCGCCTTCGTCTCGGGCGACGTCGATCCGTTCCACCTCGAGGAAGGCGAAGCCGGGCGCGGAGAGCCGCTCGCCGAGGGCGTGGCGGGCGAGGCGCTCGTCTCGGCGCTGCTGCACCGGCGCCTGCCCGGACCCGGCACGCGAATCTTGTCCCAGGAACTGCAATTCTCCGGGCAACTCGCAGTGGGCGACGAGGTCACCGGCAGCGTGACGGCGAAGGAGAAGCGGGCGGGTAACGTGATCGTGTTCGACTGCCGCGTGCGCAAGAACGGCGCGGACCTGGTGCGCGGCAGCGCGACCGTCGAGGCGCCGCGCGAGCGCCTCACCTACGCCGACATCGCCACGCCGGAGATGATCCTGCGCCACAACGACGCCTTCGCGCGGCTTCTGGCGCGCGCCCAGGGCATGCCGCCGGTCGTGACCGCGGTGGTGCATCCCTGCGATCGAGATTCGCTGCTCGGGCCGCTCGAGGCGGCCAAGCGCGGCCTGATCGCGCCGGTGCTGGTCGGCCCCGAGGCGAAGATCCGCGCAGTGGCCCAGGCTGAGGGCGCCGACCTCTCGGGCTGCAAGATCGTGTCCACCGAGCACAGCCACGAGGCGGCGCAGAAGGCGGTCGCCATGGCGCGCGCGGGCGAGGTCGCGGCGCTCATGAAAGGCAGCCTGCACACCGACGAGCTGATGGGCGCGGTCGTGCCCTCGGCGACGGGGCTGCGCACCGCGCGGCGCATCAGCCACGTGTTCGTGCTGGACGTGCCGGCCTACCCGCGCATGCTCATGATCACCGACGCGGCGATCAACATCGCGCCGGACGCGCGCACCAAGGCCGACATCGTGCAGAACGCGATCGAGCTGGCGCAGGTGCTCGGCATCGAGCAGCCGCGCGTGGCGATTCTGGCCGCGGTCGAAACCGTCAATCCCGACATGCAGGCCACCGTGGACGCGGCGGTGCTCTGCAAGATGGCCGACCGCGGCCAGATCACCGGCGGCGTGCTC